>JBGSWJ010000523.1:0-70938 GCA_041752495.1 Rhodobacterales bacterium | reverse complement strand
CTGCATCGGCGCGGGCCTTGGCGACAGTGCCCGCGCGGCCCTGATGACGCGCGGCTTTGCGGAAATGCAACGCCTCGCAACCCGCCTTGGCGCAGAACCCGATACGCTGACCGGCCTGTCCGGCTTTGGCGATCTCGTGCTCACATGCACCTCGGCCCTATCCCGCAACTACAGCTTCGGCCTCTCCCTTGGACGCGGCGAATTCTTTGACCCGGCCGTTACCGTCGAAGGTGTGGCCACTTCCAAAGCAGTCTCTAAACTGGCGCAAAAGCTGTCCTTGGACCTGCCAATCACCACGGTCGTGGCCGCCCTCTGCGATGGAACGCTTTCAATATCCCAAGCCATGAACACCCTGCTCAACCGCCCGCTCAAGGAGGAATGACCGATGCGCGTTGCCCTGATGACCCGCGACAAACCCGGTGCCCTGCAAATCCGTCTCGACAACCGCCCCGCACATCTCGACTACCTGAAATCCACAGGAGTCGTGGAAATGGCCGGCCCCTTCCTCGACGATGCAGGCCAGATGTGCGGCTCTCTCATCATCCTCGACGTGGCCGACATGGCCACCGCCCGCGATTGGGCGACCAACGATCCCTATGCCAAAGCCGGGCTCTTCGAACGCACCGACCTGATCGAATGGAAGAAGGTCATCGGCTGATGGCGCTTTGGCTGTTCAAGTCCGAACCCGACGTATTCGGCTGGCCAGATCAGGTCGCGCTCGGCGACATGGGCGGCGAATGGCACGGCATCCGCAACTATCAGGCCCGCAACAACATGCGCCTGATGCAACTGGGCGACCGGGGTTTCTTCTAGCATTCCTCAACCGGCAAAGAGATCGTAGGGATCGTCGAAGTCATCGGTCTGTCCCATCCCGACAGCACAACCGACGATCCGCGCTGGGATTGCGTCGATGTCCGCGCCCTGCGCCCCTTTACCCGCGCCGTGACGCTGGACGAAATCCGCGCCCACCCCGGCTTGACTGAAATGGTGCTCGTCAAGAACTCCCGCCTCTCGGTTCAGCCTGTCCGCCCGGAGGAATGGGACATCATTTGCACCTTGGGCCAAACAGAGCCCTAGCGTCCGACCGGGCCCCGACGCATCATGGCGAAAAAATCGGGAGGGACCCATGCAGTTTGTCGCCGTCATCGTCGCCGCCTTGGCGAGTTTCGCGTTCGGAGCCTTGTGGTATGGCATGCTTTCAGGCCCCTGGATGGCCGCCTCGGGTGTCAAGCCCGGCCCTGACGGACGCCCGGCCAATGGATCAAGCCCAACACCTTACCTGATTTCCGCCGTGGCGATGATCCTTGTTGCGGGGATGATGCGCCATATGTTCGCGATGGCTGGCCTTGATACTTTGATCGAAGGGCTCATGGGCGGCCTGGGAGTTGGGTTGTTCTTCATCACGCCCTGGATCGCGCTCAACAATGGCTACACGATGCGGCCCTTGACCCTCACCGCGATAGACGGCGGATACGCCACCATCGGCTGCACGATCATGGGAATTGTGCTGACCCTTTTCTGATCCAAACAAGAGCAGAGAGACCCGAACCGACCGCCCTCGCACAAGACGGTGATCGGGCCTCTCTCTCACCCGCGTACTCCCACACGCGAAGAAGAAACTCTTGGTCCGAACCATCCTGGCTCACAGGGGATGGATACCCCGGCGCGACCGTTCTGACAAACAGATTGCCCTTAAGACTTGCCTCAAATGCAAAGCGCCCGGTCACTTGCATGACCGGGCGCCTGACTTAATTTCCCTTTGGTCAGGCGTAGACGCCTTCCTTCCCGAAATGCTTGGTCAGCATGTAGTAGACCACGGCACGGTATTTGTTCCGCTCGCCATCGCCATACGTGGCAACTACCGCCTTGATCCCCTCCATCAGCGCAGGGCTGTCCTTCAAACCCAGCTTCTTGATAAGGAAGTTGTTCTTGACGCGCTCTAGTTCGGCCTGGTCGGTGGCAGCGACGGTTTGGGCGTCATTGTCATAAATCGCCGGACCACAGCCGATGGTGACCTTGGTCAGCAGCGCAATATCCGGTTCCATCTTGCACTTCTTGCGCAAGTCATCCGCGTACTGCGCAATCAGATCGTCTCTTTTCCCCATTGTAGAGGTCCCCCTGGGTTTCAAATGACCGTTTCGGTCTGTTGTCCGGTCGTCCGGAAAGGCTTCGCGGCAACGTAGAGGAAGCCCAGTCCATGGGTAAAGTGCGAATCGTCAAGAAGTGGCGGTTTGCCGCCACTTCTCCTTACGTCAACGATCAATAGCGATAATGCTCGGACTTGAACGGGCCAGAGATGTTTACACCAATGTAATCCGCCTGATCCTTGCGAAGCTCGGTCAACTTGACCCCGATCCGCTTCAGGTGAAGCCGCGCAACCTTCTCGTCCAGCTGCTTGGGCAGAATATAGACGCCGGGGGCGTATTCGTTGCCCTTGGTCCAAAGTTCGATCTGCGCCAGCACCTGATTCGAGAACGAGGCCGACATCACAAAGGACGGGTGGCCGGTCGCGTTTCCAAGGTTCAGCAGACGACCCTCGGACAGAAGGATGATGCGATTGCCGTTCGGCATCTCGATCATGTCCACCTGTTCCTTGATGTTCGTCCACTTATGGTTGCGCAGCGCCGCCACCTGAATCTCGTTGTCAAAGTGGCCGATGTTGCCGACGATCGCCATGTCCTTCATCTCGCGGATATGCTCGATGCGGATCACGTCCTTGTTGCCGGTCGTCGTGATAAAGATGTCGGCGCTGTCGACCACATCTTCCAGCACAACCACCTCGAACCCGTCCATCGCCGCCTGCAGCGCGCAGATCGGATCGACCTCGGTCACCTTGACCCGGGCGCCTGCACCCTGCAGCGACGCGGCAGAACCCTTGCCCACATCGCCGTAACCGCAGACGACAGCGACCTTGCCCGCCATCATCGTATCAGTGGCTCGCCGGATACCATCAACGAGCGATTCCTTGCAGCCATACTTGTTGTCGAACTTCGACTTGGTGACCGAATCGTTGACGTTGATCGCCGGGAAGGGAAGCTGGCCCTTCTTGTGCAGGTCATACAGGCGATGCACGCCCGTCGTCGTCTCTTCTGAAACGCCCTTGATCGCAGCGCGCTGCTTGGTGAACCAGCCGGGGGATGCGGCCAGACGCTTCTTGATTTGGTTGAACAGACACACTTCTTCTTCGGATGTCGGAACGGCGATCAATCCGGTTTCCCCGGCCTCGACCCGTGCGCCCAGAAGGATGTAAAGCGTCGCGTCGCCGCCATCGTCCAGGATCATGTTCGCCGTGCCCTCGGCAAAGTTAAAGATCATGTCCGTATAGGCCCAGTATTCTTCCAGCGTCTCGCCCTTGATCGCAAAGACCGGCGTTCCGCTCTCTGCAATCGCGGCGGCGGCGTGGTCCTGGGTCGAAAAGATATTGCAGGACGCCCAGCGCACGTCAGCACCAAGCGCCACAAGCGTTTCGATCAGAACTGCCGTCTGGATCGTCATATGGAGCGACCCTGCAATCCGGGCACCCTTGAGAGGCTTGCTTTCGCCATATTCCTCGCGCAGCGCCATCAGCCCCGGCATTTCGGTTTCGGCAATAGTCAATTCCTTGCGGCCAAAACCCGCGAGTCCGATATCCTTGACGATGTAATCCTTCGGCATCTGGCCGCTCTCCTGAAAATCTTGTTTCGCGAGGCCAGATAGCATCATGGGCCACTCTCGACAATGCCGGTGCAGCATTGCTAGGGTCCGGCTGTTTTCCGGAGCGAATGATGAAACAACCGCGCGCGTGGCAACGGATGTTGTCGGGCCGCAGGCTTGACCTGCTGGACCCGACCCCAGTCGATATCGAGGTCGAGGATATTGCGCACGGCCTGGCCTTTGTCGCCCGCTGGAACGGGCAGACGCGTGGTGACTATGCCTATTCGGTGGCCGAGCATTCTCTGCTGGTTGAGGAAATCTTTGCACGCCAGCAGCCGCAAGCTCTGGCAAAGTGGCGGCTTGCCGCCTTGCTGCACGATGCGCCCGAATATGTGATTGGCGACATGATCAGCCCGGTCAAATCGGCCATTGGCGCAGATTACGGCGTTCTGGACGAACGCCTGACCGCAGCGATCCACCTGCGGTTTGGCCTGCCCGCGCAGGTGCCCGCCGACATCAAGAAGCAGATCAAGAAGGCAGACCGGATCAGCGCCTGGCTTGAGGCGACCCAGATCGCCGGGTTCACCCGGGCCGAGGCCGACAAGTTCTTTGGCACTCCCGATCCCGCCGTGGCCGATATCCTGACCCTCCGCCTTCGTCCCCCGCTCGAGGTGCGCCGCGCCTTTGTCGAACGGCACGAGGCGCTTCTGGCCGCCTGCTAGCTCGCTAGAACGCCCAGTCCGGGTCTTCGGTAAAGCTGATCGTCAGCCAGCGATGGGGGTCGTCTTCCCCGATCATCCGGCCCACTTCCTCGCGGATCGCGTCCAGCTGCGCGACACTTGAGACCGGCCACCCCTTGGGTGCAAGGAACTGGATCTCGATCAGAAGCGACCGCCCGACACGCGCCACATAGGTATAGGCGTCCTCCAGGCCATGGGCCTGCACGACTTTCGCGGCAACACCCCTGACATGAGCATCCAGATCCTCGGGCGCGATACGAAACACCTCGCGGATCGCGTTCCTCAGATCCGACAGCGGCGCCGGCAGCACGGCCAGACAGACGAGCGAGACGATGGCAGGGTCAACGAAGGGCTGAAGATGCTCATACCGTGTCCCGGTCAGAAGCCAGCCGATGATGAACGCGATAAAGAGCGCGAACGAAATCGCCCCCGACATTCTCCAGCTTTTCGCATCCAGCGCGACCAGCGCCGATTCCACTGTCCGGTTGGCCCGCCCCTGCAGCATCCCCATGCCCAGACAGATCGCAGACATCCCGCCCGCATACAGGATAGCCCAGCCGAAATCCGGCACCGATCCTCCGTCGAATAACAGGACCAGCGCCCCGGCCAAGGCGTAAAGCACCACGACGGTCAGCGTGATCGCGTTCAGCGACAGAACCAGCGGCTCGAAATGCCAGAAACCATATTGATACCGCACCGTGCCCGGCTGCCCGGTATCACGCCGCAGCGCATCTTCGGTAATCAGCCGCGACACGAGCAGGGAGAGCCCGCTCATCCCCGCATCAATCAACGCATAGAACCCGTCGAAAAGGATCGCGAACGACCCGGTCAAAAGCCCGAAACCAAAGCTCACACCAGACAGGCAGATGAGGAGGATGACCGAACGCCGTAACAGGCGTTGTTCCGTCTTGGCGCTGACTTCGATCTCGCGCATGGCGGCACTCCCTCCGGCGCTTCAGGCTACCAGCGCATGCAGGCTGCGGCAACCGGAAGGAGAAGCTCCCTAGCCCAGCCGGGGCGTCCCTTTCGGCCGCCGCCAGACCTGCGCCGCCTTCGCGACGGGTGCAACGTCCCGGCGTTGCGCAGCAGGCGTCCCGGACAGGATTTGCAGAACTTCGCCAAAAATCTTTAACATGATTTGTCCCTTTCTCTGGGGTATGGCTGCGAAATAGGCCTGATTCTGGCGATTGGCGAGGCAGGAATTCTTTCAATATGTTAGCTGAACTATAATATGCCGATTCCCCAGCTCCCCTCTCTTACCGCCCTCCGGGCCTTTGATGCTGCCGCCCAGACCGGTAGTTTCAGCGCCGCCGCCCGCGCACTGAACGTGACCCATGCCGCCGTGGCCCAGCAGGTCCGCGCGCTGGAAAAGGAACTCGGCGTCGAACTCGCCTACCGCGACGGGCGCGGTCTGTCCCTCACTGGCGAAGGCGTGACCCTCGCCAACGCCCTCCGCGATAGCTTTGGCACCATCGCTGCCGCCGTCGCGCAGATCAGCGGCGACACGAAATCCCGCCCGCTCCGCATCACCATGACGCCCTCCTTCGCGAGCCAGTGGCTCATGCCCCGCCTTGGCGCCTTCTGGGCCAAACACCCCGACATCCCACTGACCCTTCATCCTGACAAACGCATCATCGATCTCCACCGCGAAGGGATGGACCTCGCCATCCGCTTTGGCGATGGCAACTGGCCCGGCCTTTCTGTCGAACTCCTCACCCCAGCCGCCTATGCCGTCGTCGGCGCACCGTCCCTCGTTGGCGATGCCGCCTGGATGACCGCCGATCAGATGGTCGCCCTCCCCTGGGTCATCGAGGATGAATGGCCCGAACAGCACGCCTGGATGCGCAAGATCGGAATCGACCCCGATCACGTCACCGGCCCCCATGTGCCCACCGAAGAACTCGCGCTCGAAGCCGCAAGGCGCGGTTATGGTCTGCACCTCGAACTGCCGGCACTGATCGAGGATGATCTGGCCTCGGGCCGCCTGCTCATCGTCCACGACCGTGACGACGGCGGCCTTGGCTACTTCATGGTCACCCGGCCTGGCCCGGTCAAACCTGCCTTGCGCCTGTTCATGCGCTGGCTAAAGTCCGTCGTCTGACCAAAGGCGCTGATCCATGACCACCACAACCCGCCCCGCGACCCCAACCGACGCTCCCGCCATGTGCGCCATCCTGAACGAGATCATCGTCATCGGCGGCACCACCGCCTATGAAGACCCGTTCGACGCCGCCCACATGACCGAAGGCTATATCACAGCCCCCCGCCTCATCCGCTGCACGGTGGCAGAGGTGGATCGAGCCGTCTCAGGGTTTCAGGCGATCTGGCATGCCAATCCGGACCGGACAGGTTGGGATGCGCTCCCCCCTGACTGGGCCTATATCGCAAGCTTTGTGAAGGTCGGAATGACGGGCCACGGCATCGGCAAGGCGCTTTTCGCCGCCACAAAGTCCGCCGCCCGCGCCGCGGGAATCCCCACGATCGACGCCACGATCCGTGGCGACAACGCCAGCGGCTTGCGCTTCTATGGCGGCATGGGCTTTGTCGATTATGCTGTGATCAAGGGCATCCCGCTCAAAGACGGACGTCTCGTTGACCGCGTCCGGAAACGGTTTGACCTGGCCTAGCCGTCCTTCTTTGCCCGCTGGTCGACAACGAAAAGAAAGATCCCTGCCGCAAAGATGATCACACCGCCAAGCAGCATCGACGGCGGCGGCACATCCCGAAAGAACAGCCAGCCCCAGATGATCGCAAACGGCAGCAGCGAATACTGGAACGGCGCAATGATCGCCGCATCTGCCAGCTTGAGAGCGCGGGTCACACAAACATGCGCCGTCATCGCGACGATCCCCAGAAGGCCCAGCAGAACAAAGTCCTGCCCGGTCGGCGGGGTCCACGAAAACAGCGACAGCACCAGCCCGGCAAGTCCCGCCCCAGCACTCTGCCAGAACACCAGCGCCACATCCGGCGTCCCGCGCAGGGAACGGCCCGTGATCATCATGAAGGTGAAGCAGGTCATCCCGATCATGGCGACCACGGTCGGCCAGAAATAAAGCGCAGCCGAAGGCGACAGCGCGATCAGTACGCCGACGAACCCCACGGCAATCGCCGCCCACTGCAACAGCCCCACCTTCTCGCGCAACAGGATCGGAGAAATGGCCGCCGTCAGGATCGGCGCGGCAAGCCAATAGGTCATCACATTGGCCAGCGGCAGATACTGGACAGCCCAATAGAAACAGAACACCTCTGCCGTCGCAAAGGCCACGCGCAGGGCCTGAATGCCGGGCCTGTCCACCCCGAACAAACGCGGCAGCCCTAGCCGCCAGACAAAGGGGATCAGGATGATCAGCGCAAACAGACTGCGAATCAAAAGAACCTGGCCCACGGAATAGGTCGCGACAAGCCATTTGCCCATCGCATCATTCAGTGAAAACATCAGCATGCCCAAAAGCATGATGCCGATGCCCAGCCGCACCCGGTTGCCCGTCCCTGTCGCCACCCCTCCGGCCATCTGCGCTACTTCGGGCTGCGCTTGGCCAGAATGCGCTGCAGCGTCCGGCGATGCATGCTCAGCCGGCGGGCCGTCTCGCTCACATTTCGGTCGCACAGTTCATAAACGCGCTGGATATGTTCCCACCGCACGCGATCCGCGCTCATCGGGTTTTCGGGCGGCGGCGGCAGTTCGGATTTCCGCGCAAGCAGGGCGTTGGTCACGTCGGTCGCATCGGCAGGCTTGGACAGATAGTCGATGGCCCCGATCTTGACCGCAGCAACGGCCGTTGCAATCGCACCATAGCCCGTCAGCACAACGACCCGGCAATCCGGCCGCCGGTCCCGCAATGTCTCGACTACGTCGAGCCCGTTTCCGTCTTCAAGCCGCAGATCGACCACCGCATAGGCGGGCGGGCGGGACATTGCGATGGATTTGCCGACGGCCACGCTTTCGGCCAGTTCGACGATGAAACCGCGTTTCTCCATCGCCTTGCCGAGACGCTTCAGAAACGCATCATCGTCATCAACCAGAAGAAGCGTCCGGTCTTCGCCCAGATCGTAGGCTTCGCTATCCACAGCAATTCCTTCCCGTCATTTCATCGGGAAGTAGCGCCCAATCCTCTCAGGGTCAAATGCCCGCAGCCTTTGCAAAGCATTCAAGTCGGTCGGCAACAACCTCGGGCGTATCGTCACGTCCGATGAAATCGACAAAACCGATCTCGGGCAGGACAAGATAGCTGAACGTCGAATGGTCCATCAGGTAGTACGGATCATCCGCATCACTCTCTTGCTTGCGATAGAAGGTGCGATAGGCCTTTGACGCCGCATCCACCTGCTCGGGGCTCCCCGTCAGGCCGATCATCCGGTCGTGGAAGTTCATGGCAAACTGCCCCACGACCTCGGGCGTATCCCGCTCCGGGTCAATCGAGATGAACACGGGCGTCGCCGTGATTCCGCGTTCCTGCAGAATATCGACCGCCTGCGCGTTCCGCATATTGTCCAGCGGGCACACGTCGGGACAAAATGTATAGCCGAAGTAAACTATGCTGGGCGTCGTGATGACGTCCTTGTCCGTCACCGTCTGTCCCGCCGCGTTGACCAGTTCGAACGGCCCGCCGATATCACCACCCGCGACCGCGCCGCCACGGCAATCCGAAAAGGCATCGCCCGCCGGGGCAAAGACAGTTGACGCCAGCAGGGTCGCCAAAAGCCCGGTCACGACGATGGCGCTTGCCGCAATGGCGATGGTCCGGTTCTGCATATTGGCCCCGTTCTCTGCTTCTGGCACCGACGTGATACAGTCGCGTTACAGACGCGATACCGCACCACAAAAGTCGCGCCATTGATCCGCTGTGAAGCGCCCCATATCAAGGTGCAGATATGCCGCATAGCCGGGGGCATGCACATGGCCGTGACCGAGCTTGAGATGTTTCAGGAACAAAGCCGCAGCAACTGGGTCCGCCTGCGGACCCTTGTCATCCTCCGCTGGTTTGCGATCCTGGGACAGATCGTTGCGGTTGTGGTCGCCGTCATGGTCTTTCACCTTCAGATCGAAGTGGGCCTGGCCGCCGTCACGATTGGGGCGTCCATCGTGGCCAACCTGTTCTCAACATTCCTTTTTGCCGAAAGCCGCCGCCTGTCGGAGCGAGAGGCGAGCATGTTCCTTGTCTTTGACATCCTGCAACTCGGGCTTCTGCTTTACCTGACGGGGGGGCTGCATAATCCCTTCGCTCTTCTCATGCTGGCCCCCGTCACGATCTCGGCCACGGTCCTGCACCTGCGCAGCACGATCCTGATCGGGCTCATCGCGATGACTCTTCTGACCGCACTTTCCCAGTGGCACGTGCACCTCTTGACCAGAGACGACGACGCCCTTGTTCTGCCTGATCTTTTCCTCTTCGGCTTCTGGGCGGCCCTGATGATCGGTGTGGTCTTTCTCGGCATCTACGCCCGGCAGGTCACCACAGAAATGCACCTCATGTCCGAAGCTCTCGTTGCCACCCAACTCGCTTTGGCCCGGGAACAGAAACTCACTGACCTCGGCGGCGTTGTTGCAGCCGCCGCCCATGAACTCGGCACGCCGCTTGCAACCATCAAACTCGTCAGCAGCGAGATGATGGAAGACCTTGGCGGGCAACCCGAATTGCGCGCCGACGCCGAACTGATCCGCACTCAGGCCGACCGCTGCCGCGACATCCTCCGCTCCATGGGCCGTGCCGGCAAAGAGGATCTTCACCTCCGCAGCGCACCCCTCGAGACGGTCGTAAACGAAGCGGCAGAACCCCACATCCACCGCGGCAAGACCGTTCGTTTCGCCGCAGCACCCGACGATGGCCAAGAGTCGCGTCAGCCCGTCATCATGCGCCGGCCCGAAATCATCCATGGCCTGCGCAACCTGATCCAGAACGCCGTCGACTTCGCCAGATCCAGCGTGGAGATTGAGGCAACATGGACAGAACGTTCTGTAATCATAAGAATAGAGGACGATGGTCCGGGCTTTCCGCAATCTGTCATGGGGCGGATCGGCGACCCATTCATGCGCGGTCGCAAGACAACCGATGACCGGGCCCGCAGACCGGGCTACGAAGGTATGGGCCTTGGTCTGTTTATCGCCAAGACCCTCCTCGAACGATCCGGCGCGCGGCTCAGCTTTGCCAACGGAGCCATGAGTCCGAACTCTGCCGATGACTGGACCGGCGCAATCGTGATCGTGGAATGGCCCCTCGACAAGGTCCTGGCGCAAGTCGAACAAACTTCCGAAGGGCTTGGCGACAACATCCCGATCAGGGCCTGATACGAACACGCCGTCCACAACGCCCGGTTCGAGGATTACCACGCGATTAACGCTGAGTTAACGGTCAGTTAACCTATCTGCCGCATCGTCGAACGGTTGAGTCAGGACGGGCCCCTCGGATTATGACAGATCGTTCGATTTTGATTCTGATTGTCATGTTCCTGTCGGTAACGCTGGCAGGCGCGATCATCGGGCTTTTCCACTACCTGTTTGGACGTCGGCAGGTCCGTCATACTGTTCCGCCACAGGCTGCAGAGTCAGAGACAGTCATTCTATTCGAGAACGGGGTTCTTGCCGACGCCACACCAACCGCGCGGCTCTTCCTGACGTCCCGCCAGATGGGTGATGCCGATCAGAACAGCCTGATTGCCGAACTCTCCCGTCATTTCCCGGATCTTGCCGAACGGTTCCGGTCGATGCGCCGCGCAACGGGTCAGTCCTCCATCCTCTGCCTTTCCGGGACTGATACCCGCAATCAGATCACCGTAGAGGCGAGCCATGGTCTTGTGCGGCTTACCCTCTCCGGACCTCTGACAGGCGATGGCGACAGCGCCTCCCATCTGATCGCATCACTTGAATCGGAACTCGACATCCTTCGCAGCATCGCCGAAGACGCGCCGCAGCTGATATGGAAACAGGATGCCGATGGCCGCTTGACCTGGGCCAACAGCGCCTATCTGCGGCTGGCCGATCAGATCACGCCTGCGACCGATGGCGATCCTCTCTGGCCCGTCGACCCGATCTTCAAGAATATCGCGCCTGTCCCGTCCGAAGGCAGAACCATTGCCCGGCGCGCACCGATCCTGCTTCCGGGCATGACCGAACCAATGTGGTTCGAAGTCACCTCGGTCCGGCGCGGCAGGGACACCGTTCACTTTGCAGCGGATGCCAACAACCTTATCCAGGCCGAAAGCGGGCGGCACAAGTTCATCCAGACCCTGACCAAGACCTTTGCCCATCTGACAATCGGCCTTGCCATATTTGACCGCGAACGGCGGCTGTCGCTGTTCAATCCGGCCCTTCTCGATCTCACGGGCCTGCCCGTCACCTTCCTGAGCGCCCGTCCCCTTGTGAACTCGGTCCTTGATCGCCTGCACGACATGAACATGCTTCCGGAACCCAGGAACTATGCCAACTGGCGCGACCAGGTCGCTGCCCTGGAAGCGGCGGCCGTCCGGGGCACCTATTGTGAAAACTGGTATCTGCCGTCCGGGCGCACCTACCGGGTCACCGGGCGGCCGCATCCAGACGGGGCAATCGCCTTTCTGTTCGAAGATATCAGTGACGAAATCCTGCTGACCCGCCAATTCCGCAGTGAACTGGAAACGGCACAGGCCACGCTGGACAGTCTTGACGAGGCGATTGCGGTGTTTTCCCCGGCCGGTACTTTGGTGATGAGCAATGCCGGATACGCCCGCATCGCAGGCCTGGCCAAAGAGGCCCTGTCCGACATCAGCATAACCGACGAAATCCGGCGCTGGCGCGGACGTTCGGGCCCCACCCCGATCTGGGACCGCATCCTGCGCAGCATGGAAAGCGTGTCAGACCGCAAACCCTGGCAGGATTTGTTCCGGCTTGATGACGGCCGCCCAATGAATTGCCGCGTGACACCCCTTCAAGGGGGTAACACTCTGATCGGCCTTCGCACACCGGCCCAAGATCCTAGCCTGACTGATCTGTACACAGATTCCGTCGTTCCCCAATCCAGATCGCGCGCCATTTCCGGGGTCTGATTTGACTTGCGGGCGTCGGCCCGTCACCTAGTCTCGGACCATGACTTACCGCGCCGGACCTCTGTTGCTTCCCGACGAAATGTCGACCGCCGCCCTTGCAGCGCGCTTGGCACCTAGCCTGCATGCAGGCGACTGCCTCTTGCTGTCCGGTCCGATCGGCGCCGGAAAATCCACCTTTGCCCGCGCCCTGATCCGCGCGCTGACAGGAAATCCGAACGAAGACGTCCCGTCGCCCACCTTCACGCTGGTCCAGACATACCCCACAAAAGATACCAAAATCTGGCACGCCGACCTTTACCGCTTGACCCACCCCGACGAGGCGGCCGAACTCGGGCTTGAGGAGGCGTTTGACAGTTCAATCTGCCTTGTCGAATGGCCGGATCGACTTGGTTCGCTCGCACCCACTGCCGCCCTCAGGATCGACTTCTTGGCAACGCCCGAAGGTCCGCACATCCTGTCAGTCGAAGGGGATGACCCATGGCGTCAAAGGCTGGAGAGTTGGCTTGACTGACTTTCTTGCCGGAACCGAATTCGCTGGCTGGGCGGTGCATCCGATGTCGGGCGACGCGTCATCACGCCGCTATGCCCGCCTGACAGGGTCCGACGGGTCCACGACGATCCTGATGGACGCATCGGCCGAACCACCTGCACCGTTCGTCGCATTCCAAAGGATTGCCACCCATCTGCGATCCATCGGCCTTGCCGCGCCAAAGGTCTTCGACGTCGACGACACTAATCGAATGCTCATCCTTCAGGACCTTGGTCCGCTTCAGTTTGCTCAATGGCTCTATACACATCCGGCCGAGGAGGAGACGCTTTATGCCGCAGCGGTCGATGTGCTTGTCCGACTTCAGTCGTCCCCGGCGCCTGCCGAATTGATCGTCCTTGATCCGCCCTATGCGGCTGAAATGATCCGCCCGATGTTCGAATGGTATCGTCCCATGGCCAGCACAGATCAGGCAGCAGGGATCATCGACCTTTTGCGCCAGGCCCTGTCAGATCACGCCGGGGTGCCAGACCGTCTTGCCCTGCGCGATTTTCACGCGGAAAACCTGATTTGGCGGCCAGCCTTGCAGGGCACCGACCGTGTCGGTCTGCTCGACTTTCAGGATGCTGTCTGTGCGCCTCCGGCCTATGACCTCGTTTCCCTCCTTCGTGATGCTCGCCGAGATGTTTCGATCGATGTGCGGAATGCCATGTTGGCTCGTTTCGCCACGGCTACAGGCCGCAGACCCAACGATATCGCAACAGCGGCGGCGGTCCTTGGTGTGCAGCGGAACCTCCGCATCCTTGGCATCTTTGCCCGCCTTGCCCGTCGCGACGGCAAGGCACGCTATCTCGGCCTCATTCCCCGTGTTCTGGCCCACGTCCATGACGACCTGGCCCATCCCGCGCTGACCGACCTGCGGCAGGCACTTGCCCCAGTCTTGCACTTGCCAGCAAAGGCAGCGGAATGACTCCCGAGGCACTCATGATTTTTGCTGCAGGCCTGGGGACGCGCATGGGCGCGCTGACCCGCGACAGACCAAAGCCGCTGATCGGCGTCGGCGGACAAGCCTTGATCGACCATGTGCTTGACCTTGCCAATGGAGCCGGGCTGCAGCGGATCGTCGTCAACACCCATTACAAGGCCGACATGATCCGCAGCCACCTTGCCGGTCGGGGCGTGCTCTTCTCGGACGAAACCGATCAGATCCTCGAAACCGGCGGGGGATTGCGTCACGCACGTCCCCTGCTTGGGGCAGGTCCGGCATTTACGCTGAACAGCGATGCCATCTGGCGCGGTCCAAATCCGCTCGCAGCGCTCAAGGCCGCGTGGAATCCGACACGGATGGAGGGGCTCTTGCTCCTCCTCCCCCGAGAGGCCGCCATCGGCCACACCGGTGGCGGAGATTTCGTGCTCGCACCCGACGGGCTTTTGTCGCGCGGGCCGGGTCTGGTCTATTCCGGCGCGCAGATCTTGCGGACCGAAGGACTAGATGAAATCCCCGACAAGGTATTCTCGCTGAACCTTCTCTGGGACAGGATGATTGCCCGCAAGACGCTGTT
The DNA here is from genome assembly GCA_041752495.1 of Rhodobacterales bacterium. Taxonomy (GTDB): domain Bacteria; phylum Pseudomonadota; class Alphaproteobacteria; order Rhodobacterales; family Rhodobacteraceae; genus JAPLPE01. The sequence goes on along the minus strand of JBGSWJ010000523.1, from coordinate 56,497 downwards.
CGGCATTGTCTATACCGGCCAATGGTGCGACGTGGGCCGCCCCGAAAGCCTCCCCCTCGCCGATGCCCTGCTGGGTCAGACCCATGTTTGATGCCCCCGGACCCCGCCTTTTCGCCCTGCCGCCCGGCGTCGATTTCGGGCGCGAGGTTGTGAAGGGTCTTGAGGATCGCCTCGGCGCCGCAGCCCCCGCCGACTGGGCGCATGTCACGCTCTTCGTTAACACACGCCGCATGCAGCGCCGGATCAGAGAGATTTTTGATGCCGGTCCCCCGCGCCTTTTGCCAAGGATCAGGTTGATCACCGACCTCGCCCTTGATCCCATCGGCTCGGATCTTCCTCCCCCAGTCGCGCCGCTTCGGCGTCGGCTGGAACTGTCGCAACTGGTGGCCCAGCTGATCGATAGCCAGCCCGATCTTGCGCCAAGGTCCGCACTGTTCGACCTGTCCGACAGTCTCGCCACCTTGTTCGACGAAATGGCGGGCGAAGGCGTGACCGACGAAACCATTGCCGCCCTGGACGTGACAGACCTGTCGGGCCATTGGGCGCGCGCGCTTCAATTTCTGCAGATCGCCCGGCAGTTTTCAGACGAAAGCGCAGACAAGGAACACAGGCAACGTCAGGTCATCCAGCGTCTGACCCGGAGATGGCAATCTGAACCACCACAGTCGCCGGTCATCGTCGCCGGTTCGACTGGCTCGCGGGGGGCAACGGCGCTTCTTCTTCAGGCCGTTGCAAACCTTCCCCAGGGGGCTGTGATCCTTCCCGGTTTCGATTTCGATCTTCCTACCTCGGCCTGGGACCGGCTTGACGACGCCCTGACGGGCGAAGACCACCCCCAGTTCCGCTTCCGGCGGCTGATGGATCAGCTTGGCCTTGGTCCCCGGGATGTTCACCGCTGGACAGGTTCACCCGCACCGTCACCGGCGCGGAACCGGCTTGTTTCGCTCTCCCTGCGCCCGGCCCCTGTCACCGATCAATGGCGAACTGACGGCGCGGACCTCGGGGACCTTATCTCTGCCACCGCAGGCATGACCCTTGTCGAGGCACCCTCTCCCCGGGTCGAGGCCGAGGTCATCGCGCTCCGTCTGCGAACGGCCATCGACGAAGGCATCACAGCCGCGCTCATCACGCCTGACCGGATGCTGACCCGGCAGGTTGCCGCCGCGCTTGACCGTTGGCGCATCGTCCCTGACGACAGTGCCGGGATGCCGCTCCCCCTGTCGCCGCCAGGTCGGTTTCTGCGCCAGATTGCCGCCCTGGCCGGAGAGAGGATCACAGCCGAAGCCTTACTCTCCCTGCTCAAGCACCCGCTCTGCCACAGCGGACGTGACGACCGGGGCGATCACCTCTTGCGGACCCGTGAACTCGAACTTTCGATCCGCCGCAAAGGGCCGCCTTTTCCTACCGGCGCAGACGTCGTCCACTGGGCAGAACTGACGGGCGGGTCGGACCCGGGCCGGCTGAACTGGGCCCGGTGGATCGCAGCATGGACAGATGTGCTGACCGGCGCGGCGACACAAGGGCTTTCGGATCATCTGAAACACCACCTCGCCCTGTCCGACCGCATCGCTGCCGGGCCAGATGCCGAAGGTGCGGGCACGCTCTGGGCCGAGGCTGCGGGCCGTTCAGCCCGGGCGGTCTGCGACGATCTGGTCCGCCATTCCGATGCGGGCGGGGTCCTGTCCCTCCGCGACTATGCCGCCCTGTTCAATTCCGTCCTGAACAGCGGTGAAGTCCGCGACCGCGACAAGGGGCACCCCCAGGTGCTGATCTGGGGTACGCTCGAGGCGCGGGTCCAAAGCGCCGATCTCATCATCCTGGGCGGGATGAATGAAGGCACATGGCCCAAGTCCCCTGTCCCTGACCCCTGGCTTAACCGCGTGCTGCGTCAAAAGGCGGGCCTGTTGCTGCCCGAAAGGCAGATCGGCCTCTCAGCCCATGACTACAGCCAGGCGATTGCCGCACGGGAAGTCTGGATCACAAGGTCGATCCGGTCTGACGATGCGCAAACCGTGGCATCGCGCTGGATCAACCGTCTGACGAACCTTCTGGCCGGCCTGCCGGAACAAAGGGGTGACATCGCCCTGTCTGCGATGCGGGAACGCGGGACGGCCTGGATCGGTCAGGCGCTGGCCCAATCGGCAGCACAGAACGTTGTGGACCCTGCCCCCCGCCCCTCGCCCCGCCCACCCATTGCAGCCCGTCCAAAATCCCTCTCCGTCACCGCGATCACCCGCCTGGTCCGCGATCCCTATGCCATCTATGCGGAAAAGATCCTTCGCCTGGCGCCTCTTGATCCGCTCACCCCTGCGCCTGATGCGCCGCTGCGCGGCACGATCCTGCACAAGGTGTTCGAAGATTTCATCCGGTCCGGCACAGACCCCGGCAACCCGACAGCGCGGGCGAAACTGATCGAAGTGGCGACCCAGGTCCTTGCGGCGGAATGCCCCTGGCCCACGGCACGGCACCTTTGGCTTGCCCGACTTGACCGGATCGCCGACTGGTTCGTCGAGACCGAGGTTGATCGCAGGCGCCTTGCCGCCCCAACCCACTTTGAAGTCAAAGGCGCCGCCTCGATCCACGATCTTGATTTCACCCTGACGGCCAAGGCCGACCGTATTGACCTGAACTCCGACGGACGGGCCATGATCTATGACTACAAGACCGGAACCCCGCCGTCGGACAAGGAACAGCGCGCCTTTGAAAAGCAGCTGCTTCTTGAAGCCGCAATGGTGGAACGTGGCGGCTTTCCGGGCGTGCCCGCCGAATCTGTCCTTGGTGCGCGGTTCATCGGTGTCGGCACAAAACGGGGCGAGGTTCCGGCTCCGCTCGAGGATATCCCGGCCGCTCAGATCTGGGCCGAACTGCGCGATCTGATCATCCGCTGGCGCGATCCGATGCGCGGCTACTCCTCGCGCATGGCGGTCAAGCGAAACGGGTTCGCAGGACACTACGATCATCTTGCCCGTTTCGGCGAATGGGATATGTCGACCCCCGTCATGCCCGAGGATATTGCATGAAACGCGATGCCGCCTCGGAACGCCAGGTCACAGCCGCCGACCCGACGACTTCGACCTGGCTTTCAGCCAACGCCGGTTCGGGCAAGACCCGCGTTCTGACAGACCGCGTGGCCCGCCTCCTGCTTAACGGCGTGGACCCGCAAAATATCCTTTGTCTGACCTATACCAAGGCTGCCGCAAGCGAGATGCAGAACCGCCTTTTCGCCCGTCTTGGATCCTGGGCGATGAAGGACGGCGACAGCCTGCGCAAAGAACTTCGCACTCTGGGGGTTGAGGGCGTTCTTGACGACAGCCGCCTGCGCAAGGCACGCACGCTGTTCGCGCAGGCCATGGAAACGCCCGGCGGGCTCAAGATCCAGACAATCCATTCGTTCTGCGCGGGCCTCTTGCGCCGCTTTCCACTCGAGGCCGGCGTCAGCCCCCAGTTCACCGAGATGGAGGACCGCGCCGCCGCGCTTCTGCGGGCCGAAGTCGTGGACGAGATCGCCTTGGGCCCGCAGGCCCACCTTATCGAAGGGCTCGCCCGCCATTTCACAGGCGAGGATATCGAGCCCCTGCTGCAAGAGATTGCTGCAGAAAGGGCATCCTTCGCCACGCCCCCGACTGAATCGGAACTGCGCGCTGCGCTCGGACTTGCAAACGGTCTGAGAGAAGAAGCGTTGATCGACTTTGTCGTTCCGGAACCCGACCTTGCCCTGATTTCCGACCTGATCGCGCTATGCCAGAAGGGCTCGACCAACGACCAGAAGGCAGCGGCCCGCCTTTCAGCCATCAGCATGACCCGCCGCCCGACCCTTTCTGACCTTGAGATTCTTGAAGATGCCTTTCTCTACGGTGAGAAGGCGAAATCCCCTTTCGGTGCCAAGATCGGTAACTTCCCGACAAAGGCAACCCGCGCCGCCGATCCTGTGCTTGTCTCGGCCATCGAAGAAGTGATGGAACGGGTCGAAACGGCCCGGGCCGACCGGCTTGCGCTTGCTGCCCTGGCACCGGCACAGGCTCTTCATGCCTTTGCCGCCGCCTTTGTCCCCGCCTATGAAGAGGCCAAGCTTCGCCGCGGGATGCTTGATTTTGACGACCTCATCGGTCGTTCCCGTGCGCTTCTGACCAATCCTGCGGTGGCGCAATGGGTGCTTTTCCGGCTCGATGGCGGTATTGACCACATCCTTGTGGACGAAGCGCAGGATACATCGCCCGCCCAATGGGCCGTCATCGAACATCTGGCGCAGGAATTCGCCTCGGGCGAAGGGGCGCAGCCCGGGCGGGAACGCACGATCTTTGTCGTGGGGGACAAGAAACAGTCGATCTATTCCTTTCAGGGGGCCGACCCCGAGGCCTTTGACCGCATGCAAGGGCACTTTGCCGGGCAATTGAAGAATATCGGCAAATCACTTGTTCCGCTGACGCTCGACTATTCGTTCCGTTCCTCGGCCGCGATCCTTCGCGTTGTGGACCACACCTTTCGCGGCCCGCATCTGGAAGGGTTGGGGCCCGATCAACCTGTCCATTTCGCGTTCAAGGACAACATGCCGGGCCGCGTCGATCTTTGGCCTGCCATCGCCCCGGTCAGCGAAGAGGCCGCAGATCGCCACTGGACCGATCCGGTTGATCAGGTCAGCGAACGGCATCAAACCATCCTTCTGGCCGAACAACTCGCCGACCGCGTCACGGCAATGGTTCAGTTCGGCACGATCCCCGTTGAAACAGCCGAAAAGGGTACCTGGGCCCAACGCCGCATCACCGAAGGCGACATCCTGATTCTTGTGCAGCGCCGATCAGATCTGTTTGCCGAAATCATCCGGGCCCTCAAAAGCCGCAAGCTTCGCGTGGCGGGTGCCGACCGGTTGCGCGTCGGGGCCGAACTTGCCGTGCGCGACATCGGTGCGCTCCTCCGGTTTCTGGCCCTGCCAGAGGATGACCTCTCCCTTGCCGCATCCCTGAAATCTCCCCTGTTCGGCTGGACCGAGCAGCAGCTTTATGCGCTGGCCCACCCTCGCCCGGATCGCGGTTATCTGTGGCAGGCCCTCCGCGCATCCGACCACAGCGCAACGCTGGCCATTCTCGACGATCTGCGGTTGCAGGCCGATTTCCTGCGCCCTTACGACCTGATCAACCGCATTCTGACGCGCCACGATGGCCGCCGCAAACTTCTGGCCCGACTTGGGACAGAAGCCGAAGACGGCATTGACGCGTTGCTTTCGCAGGCACTGGCCTATGAACGGACGGAAATCCCCGGCCTCACCGGGTTTGTCGAATGGATGGTCACCGACGAACTTGAGGTGAAACGCCAGATGGATGCGGCCAGTGACCGCATTCGGGTCATGACGGTCCACGGGTCAAAGGGCCTTGAATCCCCCATCGTGATTCTGCCTGACACTGCCAAGCGACCGATCAGGATACAGGACAACCTAATCCCGGCCGGGGACCATCAGCTTTGGGCCGTTCCCGTGTCACAGATGCCAGCGGCCATGCGCGATATCCGGGAAGAGATGATCAAGGCTCAGGAACGGGAAAGGCGGCGCCTTCTTTACGTTGCAATGACGCGTGCAGAAAGCTGGCTGATAGTCTGCGCCGCGGGCGAAACCGGAACCGCTGGCGAAAGCTGGTATGCCATGGTTGAAGAGGGGATGGCCCTGGCCGGGTCCGCCCCACATGATTTCGGCGGCGAGACGGGGCAGCGTTACGCCTATCTTGATTGGGAGAATCTTCCCCTGCTTGAACGCCCCCGGCCAGATTCCGATCCGGTCAAGGTGCTCCACCTGCCCTCGATACCGGAACGGACGACGGCCCTTCCGGTGATCCGCTCGCCTTCCGATCTCGGGGGCGCAAAGGTGATCGGCGATGACCTTGAAGGTGACCTGGAATATGCTCTGGCGCGCGGGACGATCATTCATCTCCTGCTTGAACACCTGCCGCATGTTCCGCCACAGAACCGCTACGCCTATGCCGTCGACCTTCTCTCACTGACCGAAGAAATCGGCATTGCCGGTGACCCGTCTGACCTGATCCGCGATGTCATCGCGATGATGGAATCCCCCGCCCTTGTCCACGTCTTTGCCGCCGACACCCTGCCCGAGGTTGACCTGACTGCCGAGATTCCGGGACTTGGTCGCATTCGCGGTACAATTGACCGGCTGATCATCACCCCGGACCGCATCACAGCAGTTGATTTCAAGACAAACCGCATCGTGCCCCGGACCGCCGATGCCGTTCCCGAAGGAATCCTCCGCCAAATGGGCGCGTATCAGGCAATGCTGGCGCAGATTTATGCAGACCGGCCCGTCGATGTCGCCATCCTCTGGACGGCGACCGGACAACTGATGCCGATTCCCCCCGCGGTTGGCATGGCCGCCTTGCAAAGAGCGACCATGTCTTGACGATATGTGGCGGCAGTCCTAGCTTCCGCCTCCAACAAGTGATGCCGAGGAGAGACCTGATGGCAACCGTCGCTGTGACTGACGCTACCTTTGATGCCGAGGTGCGCAAATCCACCATTCCGGTGGTCGTTGATTTCTGGGCCGAATGGTGTGGCCCCTGCAAGATGATCGGACCCGCTCTCGAAGAGATCTCGGCCGAGTACGAAGGCAAGATCAAGATCGTCAAAGTGAACGTGGACGAAAACCCGAATTCCCCGGCCCAGATGGGTGTGCGCGGCATTCCCGCCCTGTTCGTCTTCAAGGATGGCCAGGTCGTGTCAAACCGCGCAGGTGCCGCCCCCAAGGCTGCATTGCAGAACTGGATCCTCCAGTCGATCTGATCGGGGCCTCTTGCCGATCATGACAGGGCGCCTTCGGGCGCCCTTTTGCTTTGCAAAGGCTGTCTTGTGACGGGCGGCGACAATGGCCATATCAGCGGCAACATGAATGTACGGAGTTGACCCATGGCCAAAGACGATTTTCCCGGCTGGCACGGCACCACCATCATCGGTGTCCGCAAGGGCGGACGCGTCGTCATCGCAGGTGACGGGCAAGTCAGCCTTGGTCAGACCGTCATCAAGGGCACCGCACGCAAGGTGCGCCGCCTGAACCCCGGCGGGCACGAGGTCATTGCCGGTTTTGCCGGATCGACGGCAGATGCCTTTACCCTCTTAGAGCGGCTGGAAAAGAAGCTCGAAGCGACACCTGGCCAACTGGCCCGCGCCAGCGTAGAACTTGCCAAGGACTGGCGGACCGACAAATACCTTCAGAAACTCGAGGCCATGCTGATAGTCAGTGACGGCACCACTCTCTTGGTGATCACAGGTGCCGGCGATGTTCTTGAACCCGAACATGACGTGACTGCAATCGGATCAGGCGGGAACTATGCTCTCGCTGCGGCGCGCGCGCTTATGGACACCGATCTTGACGCCGAACAGATTGCCCGCCGGGCGATGGAGATTGCCGCAGATATCTGCGTCTATACGAACGGAAACCTCACCATTGAAATGCTGACTGCCCACTGACAATCAGTCGACGGGCGGGAGCCTGCTTGCTTCACGAAGGCGAGTATCAACGTCAAGGCGCGAAAGTCCGACAGAGAATTCGTCATAATGGACAATCATGCGCGGCTTGACGGCTGTGCCTTGACGTTCCGCCCAACGCTGCGTGTAGCTGTTGAAGATTCCGCGCCGATTTGTCGGTCCTGGAACTTGCGTCCGGGCACGCTCTGCCGAAACCATCTGTCCGGTATAATTGCACTTCATTTCGCCATTGATCCAGATCCGCAGATAGCCATAGCCGTCCGTGCCGAAATTGGTGTTTACAACGATATCGACCCAGCGGCCAAGGTTGCCTTGCATGCTCCAAAGTCGGCAGATATTCCCGTCGTTCTGAGCATCACCCCAGTTTGCCGACTGACGCATCTCATCCAGTTGAACCACAACATCGTCATTCGGGTTGCCGCTACGATTGCAGACGGTCGGATCGCAGCTGGCCCAATTGCCCACTCCCAAGGGCTGCTGAACGAACCGGAAGATCGCAGGTTGTTCACCTTCCAGCTTCCACCCACCCACGACTGTCCCGAGCCAGGTGTCTCGACTGACCGACAAAATGGTGTCGTTGTAAAAGCTCCAGCCGAACCAGATATCACGGTTTAGGCGTGCAACGGTAAAGTCCTTGTTTTCGCTGATCTCGGAACGATAACGATAGTTACCGCAGTCTGATCCCCCGCAGTCCCCGTCACGCAATTCATAGCGTTCGCTCAGCTCGCCACGGCGAACTGGTTCAGGCGCGCTGACCATCGCGAACGCATGGGGTGCCGGACTGAAAAGAAGATCGTACCCGTCAGGAACACCTCCTCCGCCAGAACCACCTGGAAGATTTATGGTAACGACCTGACCGCATGCCGCGAGTAGGCCAATCAAGAGGATACTGCCGATCTTGTGCCGCAACGTCGGTTCTCCCGGAGATTATGGCTTTCTCAAGGCAGGTCGGAACTGACTTTGGTTTGGGCTGCCCGCCTCGTTTCGATCGTTAATGGCTGTTCGGCCATGTCTGGTCAAGTCCGGGGCAGTGGCGACGGATGGTCACTTCAAAGGCAAAACAACCCAAAGTTGTACATCGCTCGGCGGATTTTTGCAGAGAGGCACCAAGTCTTGAGTCTGAATGACACGAACGACACAACATACACGCAAGTTTTCTGCACTGTAGCGATTTTGGCACGGGGCGTTGCAAAGACGGAAACAATGCTGAATTTTGTTTGATCGGTTCTGCCAACCCACTCATATTCAAAGAAAATAATCTAACACAAAAAAAGACAATGAGGCAAAAATATGGCAAGAGTGAGCGTGTTCGGCATCGGATACGTCGGCGTAGTATCGGCAGCATGTCTGGCCAGCGATGGTCATGACGTTATTGCCGTTGATGTCGACCCCGGCAAAATCAAAGCGATCAACGACGGGCTGTCGCCCATCGTTGAAAACGGTCTGGACGATCTGATCGCCAAGGTCGTCAAGGCAGGCAAGCTGATCGCGACCAGCGATGTGCAGTTTGCAATCGACAATACGGACGCCAGCTTTGTCTGCGTCGGCACGCCCAGCGCGCCGGACGGATCTGTTGGTCTGACCTATGTCGAAGGTGTCTGCCGCAACATCGGCAAGGCGCTGGCCAACAAGGCTGCCTATCATTCGGTCGTCATCCGTTCGACCATTGTGCCAGGGAGCACCGAAGGCACCTGCATCCCCACACTTCAGGAAGCTTCGGGCAAACTGGCCGGCCGTGACTTTGGCGTCGGCTACTACCCTGAATTTCTGCGGGAAAGCACAGCGATCGAAGACTACTACGATCCTGGCCTGATCGTGTTCGGTTCGATGGACAAACCGACCGGTGACTTCCTTTCGGCCCTCAACAGCGGCCTGAATTGCACGATCCACACCGTGGACCTCCGCACCGCGGAGATGGTCAAATACACCTCGAACACCTGGCGCGCCGTGAAGGTGACCTTTGCCAACGAAATCGGCAACATCGCCAAGGCTTCGGGTCTCGATGGCCAGACCGTCATGGAAATCCTGTGCTCGGACGAAAAGGTCGCTATGTCCAAGTACTTCATGCGTCCCGGCTTTGCCTTTGGCGGCTCGTGCCTGCCAAAGGACGTGCGCGCGCTCAAGCATCTTGCCGCCGAAACCGGCGTCAGTGCCCATCTCCTGAACGCGGTCGTCGAGGCGAATGAAGCCCAGATCCAACGCGCCCAGGACATGATCGAAGCATCCGGCGTCAAGCAGGTCGGCTTTGTCGGCATCAGCTTCAAGCCCGGTACCGATGACCTTCGCGAAAGCCCGCTGGCCGAACTGGCCGCGCGGCTGATCAAGAAGGGCGTCGATGTCGATATCTACGACCCGTATGTCTACGAAGCCTATGCCGCCAACAACTCGACGGCCGGCCGTGGCAATGACGTGATCCCCGATCTGAAGGAACGGATGGTCGCAGACATCGACACGCTGATCGGCAACAACGGCGCGATCCTTGTGGGCAACTACTACAAGAATACGGTCGGCACGCTTGAAAAGGCGTCCAAGACCCTTCCTGTCGTGGACCTGACCCGCATGAACCGCGCGATGGTGTCCGAAGGTCAATACCAGGGCATTTGCTGGTAACCGACCATGTTCACCTTACTGACGCATGGTGCCTATTGGGCGACCATTTACCTGCTCATGACCGTGATTCCCCTTGGGATCATCGCGCACTCCGAGCATGCAGTGAACACCCTCTTCATCCTGGGGTTCCTGGGCACCTGGCGTTATTCGTGGGCGGCAATCAACTTTACGCGGGCGGCGTTCTTCTACTGGATCGTCTACCCCAAGCGTAAGGCCAAGGCGTTCCGCAACTTTGCGCGCCTTGGCGTGCCGTCCCACGCCTACTTTCTGGTGACTACCTACATGGTGGATACTGAAAGCACGATCGCCTGCTACCGGGCGTTGTTTCTTGCGGCCGCCCGGGCGCGGGATGGGGCAACGATAGTTGCTTCGGTGGTTGACGGATCTGACGAACGTCTGATCCGCAGCCTTTACCACGCCTGCCCAGAGGATATGAGCCGGGTTGAACTCGTCATCGACCGGATCAAGTCGAGCGGGAAGCGGGACGCTCTCGCCAGGACCCTCAAGATCATTGCCCGGCATGCCCCGACACGGCATGACATTGTTGTCTTCGTCGATGGCGACACCATTGTTCCCATCGACATCGTGGAACATTCGGCACCGATGTTCACCAATCCGAACGTCGGCGCGCTGACCACGGACGAAGGCATTGTGATCGAAAAGAAGAATCTGTTCCGGGACTGGTTCATCCTGCGCTTCAATCAGCGGCAGGTCATGATGTGTTCCATGGGGATCAGCAACCGCGTGCTGACGCTGACAGGGCGCATGTCCGTTTTCCGTGCAGACCTTGCGACGAACCCGGAATTCATCGAACAGGTCAACAACGACTACCTTGATCACTGGCGTCTGGGCCGGGTCAAGTTCCTGACGGGCGACGACAAGTCGACCTGGTACTGGCTCCTCAAGAACGGCTACGAGATGGCCTATCTGCCGGATGTGCAGTCCCTGTCGATGGAAACGCAGCCGCGTCCCACCTTCTTCGAAAGCTCTAACGTTCTGATGACCCGGTGGTTCGGCAACATGATGCGGACCAACAGCCGGGCGCTTCGGATCAGCCCGGCCAAGATCGGCTTCTTCACCTGGTGGTCGATCCTCGACCAACGCATTTCGATGTGGACAACCCTGGTGGGTCCGATTGCCGTCTCCTACGCGGCATTGGTCGACTCGCCCACGATCATCCCGATCTACATCGGCTGGGTCATGTTCACGCGTTATGTGTTCTGCGTGATCATTTCCGTGTTCCGCGGAACGTGGTTCCCGATCACCCACCCCTTTATCCTGTACTTCGGTCAGATTGCAGGATCCTTCGTCAAGACCATAGTCCTGTTCCGTCTGAACAAGCAGAAATGGACACGACAAGGGGCCGGGGGCAGCGTCCAGCTCAGCCGCGAGGCGCGAATTCAGGCCATCGAATCAAATGTTCACCATGCGATTGCGCTGGCGGCACTTACACTTGCCGTCATCGTAATGGCCCAATTCTGAGCCGCCAAAGGCAGAGCGAGATTTTCCATGAGTGATTCATTTATCAAGTCAGGTAACGAGCGCGACGCCAAAAAAGGCGTCGTGCAGCGCAAAAGCACTCCTGAAGGCATTGCGGAACCTCAAGCTCAGCAGTCTGAACCAAGACGTTCGATTCCACAGGATTTCGTCTATGAAACCGAACATCCGGTCCTTCCGATCCCGTTCAGCGCGACAATCGGCGATGCCCGGCTGGAAGGTGTCGGAGTATCGGTCACGGCCGCCTATGTGGCCATCAACGGGCCGATTGATCCCGCCTGGGTAAACTACAAGGAGGTCATCAAGCTTCAGTTCGACTTCGATGGCTTCTCGGTCACCCTCTTCCCCGAGGCCGTTGTGGCGGGCTCGCGCAAGGATGGCGAAATGACCCTGCAGTTCATGGACCCGGCCGGCGCCCACCTGCCCCAGCTCCGCTACATCATCAACAGCTTCATCGCGGGTGACTTTGTCTCCATGGGCGGGCTTCTCAGCTACTCCGGCCCGACCAAACCCCGCGCCGCCAAGGCCGGCGAGGCAGAGCCCCCCTCAAAGCTCAAGATCCGCAGCCTCGCCGTGGGCGTGATGTCTCTTTCCATCATTTTCGCGGTTACGACGATTCTCTACAACCGCGCGACTCAGTCAGTCGAGGCGCGCCCCGTCTTCATCGAACGTGTCGGAAAAGAGATGCGTGCCACAACTTCGGGCCAGATCTCCTATCTGAACCCCGATGCCAAAGCCGGTGAAGTTGTATTCTCTATCAATTCAAATGCCGGGGATGTCCTTAATTTCCAGCTTCCTTGCGACTGCGAAGTGGCTGTTACAGAAGGAATTTATGAAGGTGCAACTGTCCTTCCAATCGACGTAATTTTGTCGTTTTTTGATTCCAGTGTGGGGGTCAGAGTTCAAACGCAGATGAGTATCGAAGGACTTTCGAAAGCGATGAGCGGCCAAAGGGCATACCTTGATATCAACGACGGCCGGACGGTTCCTGTCCGGGTTGTCGTGACATCAGCCACCAACGCGGCAGCAGCCCGGGGCGATCTGTTCGTTCCGGTTCTGCTGGAACCGCCCGAAGGTGTGCTGACGTCAGAAGATATCGGCAAGGCAGCCCAACTCCGCTTCTCCCGTTCACTGTTCGGCGGCTCTTCTCCAACCCCGGCAGGCGCATCATGACCAAAGTTTATCCCCTCATCATCTGCGGCGGCAATGGCACGCGGCTTTGGCCGGTGTCAAGGACGCAAAGCCCCAAGCAGTTCCAAAAGGTCGGTGACGCCGAAAGCAGGACCTTCTTTCAGGAAGCGGTGCTGCGCCATCAGGGTGAGGGATACGACGCCCCGGTCATCGTTTCTTCGATCCGCCACCGCGACACGATCAACGCCCAGCTGGCGGAAATCGGTGCAACGGCACAAATCATTCTTGAACCGATGGGTCGCAACACCGGGCCTGCAGTACTTGCTGCTGCATTGACCATTCAGGCAAAGGACCCCGAAGCGCTCATGGTCGTCGTTCCTGCCGACCACGTCATCGAAGGCGACCTGAACGGCACGATCATGGCGATGACGGATGGCGCCAAGGCCGGCTTCATCATCACTTTCGGGATCAAACCCCGCTATGCCGAAACCGGTTTCGGCTACATCACCGACGGCGGCCCGATGATCAATCATCCCGGCCTGCGCACCGTGGAACGCTTTGTCGAAAAGCCGCCCTCGCGCAAGGCACGCCTCCTCGTGGAAAGCGATATCGCCTACTGGGCGTCGGGCATCAGCATGTTTGCTGCCCAGACGATCATCGAGGAATACACCAAGTTTGATGCGCCCAGCGTCGCGGCCGTCCGTCAGGCCGTGATCAAGGGCAACCTGACCAAAGACGGCCTCGAACTTGACCCCGAACAGTTTGGCCAGGCCGTGTCCGGCCCGACCGAAAGCATCGTCTTTGAGAAGACAACGCGCATCGCCCTCGCTCCGCTTGACGTGGACTGGAGCGACGTGGGCAGCTGGACTGCCATGTATGGCATCTCCAAGTCGAACCCGCAGGGTAACGTGTTCCAGGGCGATGTGATCGCCGTGGAAACCACCAACTCGATGGTCCGTTCAACGTCGCGCCTCGTAACGGTCGTCGGCATGAAGGACGTGATCGTCGTCGATACACCCGATGCCCTTCTGGTGACCCGTGTCGGCCATTGCCAAAGCGTCAAGAAGGTTGCCGAATACCTCAAGAAAGGGAACCGGGTCGAAGCGGAAAAGCACCTTGCCGTGCGGCCCAAGGAACATGCCACAGCCTTTGGCGGCATGATCCCCCTGTTCCAAAGTGACAGCCTTGAAATGGTATCTGCCGTCATCGCGCCGGGTCAAAGCATGCTGCTCGATCCCGTGGACAACCGCGAAGTCATGGTCTCCCGTGGCGATGTTTCGGTGACGACCATCAACTCGAACACACCGCTTGCTCAGGGCCAGCGGATGGACCTGACGAACTCACTGCCGACACTTCTGGCCAACACCACGGATCAGGAAGTCGAGGTCATCCTTGTCACCATGCTTGGCGCACGAAAAGCCGTGCAGCCCGAGCCGATCCAGGCGCAGCCGCTTCCGCTATATGCTTAGAAACACCGACGCCAAAGGACGCCAAAAGCGTCCGACACAAGACAAGCGATGGCTGATCCCAGCCATCGCTTTTGTCGTGTTCGGGGTCGTCCCGGCAGTCGGCGGTCCCCCGGATCAGGAAAGCATCGACCTCGTCGAAAAGCTTCAGAACCTTGATGCGCTTCTGCTTTCCCCGCAGTCCGAAATCCAGTCGAACGCCGCACTGATCGAATCCGCCGGCATTTCGGCTCTCGTGCGGCCGCAAGACTTTGCAACCGGCTTTGTCGCAGACCCACCGGCGGCGCCAGCAGTTCCACCTGAAGTTTCCGCACTCAACATGCGCCTTGCGCTGACGCCCCTGACACAGGCGTTCGGACCAGAAGACAATACGCTCGTCCTCGGTGCACAGTCTTCGACAAGCGGTCAGGCAATCGTCATCCGCAAGGGAAACGCCACTCTTGCCGATCTGCAAACCTACCTGCAACTCGGCTCGGGCGGGACGACCCTGACGCTCAAGACCCCCCTTGTGATCATGGGCGGGGCTGCACTGGTCCTTGGTCCCGGTGACGTGTTGGAGCTTAGCCGTTCAGACGGCGCCTTTGTCGTCAACTTCGGCCAGCTTCAGATCCAGGGCGCCACGGTGCGTGCCGTCGGGGATACGAATGCGCGGATCCGCTCGTTCGAACCCTTTGTCACAACGGCCGAAGCGGGCACTGTCGATATCAGGGCCGGGCGCTTCATCGGTCTTGGCTTTGGCGATACACAAAAGTTCTCGGGCTTTTCGATCATGCGCAGCGTTCTGCAGTCGCCGGACCGCCCCAGCCGGATCGAGAATTCAAGCTTTGAAGGCATCATCAGCCTATCGCTCAGCGGTGATACAGGCGCTGTCCTCCGGGGCAACCGTTTCCACGATATGCTTGGCCCCTCGCTGACCGTTTCACGGACGCAGGACGCACGCATCCTTTCCAACGTTTTCTACGGCGGTATGCCAACCAACGCGATCCGGTTTGAAACCGGCTCTGCCGATGGTGTCATCGCGGGCAACGTCATTCTGGGCGGCGACCGTGCCGGGATTGTCGTCCGAACGAACTCGGTCGGCGTGACAGTTGCCAACAACATTGTCTGGAACCGGCAGGGTGGCGGCATCGCCCTCTTCGAATCCGATTGCGGCCAGGTGCACAATAATCTCGTCATCGAAAACCACCAGAAGGGCATCGAAGTCCGCGCAA
Organism: Rhodobacterales bacterium; assembly: GCA_041752495.1. Classification (GTDB taxonomy): domain Bacteria; phylum Pseudomonadota; class Alphaproteobacteria; order Rhodobacterales; family Rhodobacteraceae; genus JAPLPE01. The sequence continues at coordinate 41,103 of JBGSWJ010000523.1, read as the reverse complement.
GCGTATCCGCCCAACTGAGCAACAACACGATCTTCAGCAATGAAAGTGCGGGAATCTGGATATCAGACCAACCCGCCGGGGCGCAGACGATGCTGACAGGCAACATCGTCTCGTTCAACGGTGCCGGCCTCGCCGGTGCCAAGACCGAGGTCATCTTGATGGATGGCAACGACTTTTCCCGCCAGTACCAGCAGTTTCTGAGCGGGGATATTGCGATTCAGACCCCTGAAGTCGCGCGTCACATGCGCGGTGAATCTCCCTTCGTCATCGCGTCGGGCGGGGTCTCGGATGTCATGCCAATAGCGAGTGTTTGTGACGACCAATAAAGAAAGGCCAAAAGAATGCCTCAAGGTTTCCTGCCGCGTCTTCTCCTGATTGCCTGCATTTGCGCGCCGCTTCCCCTTGCCGCGCAAAGCACAGAGGCTGCGAGCAGTCCGACCATCACCCTTCCGACAAGCCAGAAAGGCCGTCTTGTCAGCGTCGTCGTGATCCCCGGTCTGTCCAGCAACGCCACCCTTCCCGAAGACCTCAAGGCTGCGCGGACGGCGATGCTCGCTGGTGAGGACGTCAGCCCAAAGGCACTGCGCGCCCTCGCCGATCTGAATGACGGTCTGGCCGCACAAAGATACGTCCGCTTTCTCGAGACACTCAATCCGCCTGCAAACCCATCCGACATTGCCTACTACGCCACCATCGCGGTCAGCACTGGCCGGGTCTGGACCCTGCCTAACGCAATTGAGGCGATGCACTATCTCGACCCCGCAACCGAACCGCCCGAACGAATCAGCGCCTACATCGGCATGCTTTATGCCCATGCATGGGCAGGCAATTCGCTCGCGCTTGATGCCGTTATCGACCTGAATGGCGAAGGCCGCCTATTCGGTGCCCTGTCCGAAGCGACGCGCGCCAGGATCCTTGAACAGGATCAGAAGAACGGTGACGGACGGGCGTCCCTGCGCCTGGCACTGGCATTGCTACTGGATGAACCCGTCTCGGACGCGGATAGGGCGCTCGCCATCGATTATCTCAACCGCGCGGCATCAGCCGGCAACTTTCAGGTCAGCGTGACAGCAACGAACTTGCTGGCGCTGCAGTCTGACGGTGCAGACACGGTGGTCGTCCAATGATCCAGCGCATTTTCCTTGCTGCAGCGGTCTGCCTCGGATCGCTTCTCTCGCTGCCTGCCGTCGCACAATCGACCTACAGCTGTATCGATCTTGCCGGTCGGCACAGCCTGCCCAGCATCGAAGGAACGCACGGCGTCTTTTATCGTATCGACCCCGACATGCACATGTTCCACCCCTTCTCGGACCACACGGTGGCCCAGATCGCCGAACTTTCCGAAGCGTTGGCCGCGCTCGGAACAACGCTGATCTATGTTCCCGTCCCGACGAAAAGCCTGGCAATGCCGGACCAACTTCCGCCGACCGCACTGGATTTCGGGTTCGACCTGAACATCGCGACGACCGTCTACGACGAAATGCTGCGCAGGCTGACCGAAAATGGCGTGCTGACGACAAACATCCGCATCGCCCTGCGCACGGCGCCCGAAGCGCCGCCGTCCTTCTTTCAGACCGATTACCGCATGACGCCGGACGGCGCGCGGCGGATGGCCGACGCCATCACCACCGTCATCACCGCAACCGATCCGTTCGCAGGCCTGCCAAAGTCCTCCTTTGAAACAAGGTCCGCAGGAACCGCGATCATTGAATCCGACATGCGCAACGTCCTTCAACGCCATTGCGCCATGCCGCTACCCCCGGTCGAGGCCGAGACCTACTCAACAACGCGGTTTCAGGCAGGCCAGAACACTGGCACCAATGCCCTGCTGGGTTCCACCCAAGGGAATGGTGTGATCGCACTTGTCGGCACCGAATACACCGGCGGCACCATCGCCAACCTCTCGGGCTTCATCGCCGAAGGCACGGGTCTCGAAGTGCTCGAATACACCCTCGACGGAGGCGGGGCCTTTGCGGCCATCTCGTCCTACCTCACCTCACGTGCTTTTCAGGAATCGCGCCCCAGTTATCTGATCTGGGCCAATCCGGTCTTTGAAAACCTGGCCCAGTTCGGCGACCAGCCCATGCGCGAACTCATCGCGGCCGCAGGCGGCAACTGCCGGGTCGCGCTTCCTGTTGCCGCAGGGTTTGATGCGAACTCGATCACCGCAGACCTGCGTGCCCTCCAGTCAGGCGAAACCTATACGCTTTTCATCGATGCCGATGGCGCCCAGGCGACCGAGGCCCGCTTCGACTTTACCGGCAATCTGGGCCAGACGGTCGTCCGGCATATCGTCCGTGATCCGCAGCAGCTGCCCACCGGCCGCTTCTACATGCCGATCGAAGGGCTCTTTGCCGAAGGCGCCCAAACCGTCCGGATCGACCTTGATGTGCCTTTCGGGATCAACGCCCGTGTCACGGCCTGCTATGACTAGGGGAACAGCGATGAAACGGCACAATCTCGTTCTTGCTGCCATGGCTATGGCGGGCATGGCCCTGGTAAGCCCCGCGCGCGCAAACACCATTGATCTGGCCTTCATGCCGCCCAGTGTCGTGCCACAGGACCTCTGCACGGCCGGCGCGTCGCCTGATGAACTCAATGACCTCGATCTTGGTCTTGGCAATGACGAACTCACCGATGACCTGCGGCTTCGGTACATCCGCCGGGATATCCGCAACTTCCAGGCTGAGGATGCCCGTCGCTGGTTCGACTTCATCATGACCCTGATCGACTGGCAGGCTTCACTCGACCCGGGCTTCGCGGGCACCGGTGCGACGCTGGCCAAGATCGCGCTTTACATTGACGCGGGCCGGATGAACGAACTGCAGAACCTCAACCTGATCGACCAGCTTCGCCAGGAGAACCGGCTCGACAGCAATGCCTACCGCATGACCCTTGCCGAATACTATCTCAACGGCATCGGTGTGGCACCCGATCCGGTCTATGCCCGAAGCCTGATCCGCGAAGCAGCCTACGGCGGCAATCCCGATGCGCTCATGACCGTCGCCCGGCTCGAGCTTCAGGGGGATCCCGTCGAAGGCTGGGACGCGCCGCTTGACATGACTGTCACGCTCGCCTTTGGCGGGATGCTCGGTCAGATGAATGCCGAAGTTTGCCGCCACGCCGAACGGATCGCGCAGCAATACCTCACCGGAGAGGTTGTGACCCGCAATCCCGACATCGCACAGGCATGGTTCAAATTTGCTGCCGACCTTGGCGGTGCCAGCGCTGCCTGGCGGATCGTCGAATACCATCTCGAGGCCGATGCAGCCCACAAAGACAATGTCGAGCTTCTCAAGTACCTGAGGCTTGCCATATCGCGCGGCGTCGCGATTGATGCGGTACAGGCCGAAAGGATCCGTGCTGCCACCGACGTCAGCGACGAAACTCTCTCCGAAATTCTTGGCTTCAACTTCAACGCCGATACCGGCCGGACCCGCCCCTCGCTCTCCGGCTATTTCCAGCTCTCGGTCAACCTTGACGCGGAATTCGCAGACGAAAACAGCACCTACCTCCAGTATCTTTCCGAAGTGATCAAGTTCGACACGGCACCGGGCTTTGTCTTCACCACCCTCGCCAAGGAAGTGATGTTCCGCAAAGGCCGCTGGGCAGGCGAGGCCGAGGCCATGGCGCTACTTGAAGAGGCGGCCAATCGGCAGGATGCCGAAGGCATGCAGCTTCTTGCCCGGATGTTGACCCGCTATCGCGATGACCCCGTCAAACTCAGCCGCGCCATCAACCTTCTGTCCGAAGCCGTATCCCGCTTCGGCCTGATGTCCGCGATGGATGACCTTGACGGGCTTTACCGGTGTCAGGCGAATGACGCCCCCAACATCGCCGAGGCCGACTACTGGGCGCGTGCCTTCAACGCTTCGCAGTCGGAAAGTGTCGACGTCAGCCCCAACGACCTTCTGACCCTTGACCCGTTCAAGGATCCCGAAACCATCGCGCAGATCCAGACGCAGGCACTGCAGGGTGACTCGACCTCCCTTGCCAACTTTGTCGAACGCATCCAGGCCGATCCCTTGGCCACCGACGATGCCCACCGCCTTTGGGCGGCCCGCGCGGATGGCTCTGACAAGACTCTCGAAAATTTTGCCGAGCTCGAAGTCGCTCTTGCCACGAACCCCGCCGAGCGCGACCTGGCCATCGAACTCTTCCGGCGCATCTATCTCAATAACGGCGTGACAACCGCTCTCGATCTGTCAATTGCGCTGCTCGAAGATAATGGCCGTGATCCAAAAATCGCCGCAGAGATTGCCGACTACCTGACCCGCGCCGGCAATCGTGGCGAAGGGGCAGCAATACGTCTTCTTGCGCGCCTGACAGCGGCTGAAAGAACGGAAATGTCCGTCTATCAGCAGTTTGCCGACATCATCGACGAACGCGGTGACTTCCTCGCTCTTATGTTCGCAATCCCCTATGTGACCCCTGACCGGGTCGATGACTACATGGACCGCGCCGTCTCTCTCATGACCTGCGGGACAAAAGACGTCGAAGAACTTGGCGATGCCGCCACGATCCGGGGCGATGTCGAACAGTCCTACCATTGGGAACAGATCGGTCTGGCCATCGTGGGTGGCAACGTTCTGGCCAAACTTGCAATCTCGGACCGGCAGATGGCCTTCTACGATGTCGGGGCCGCACCCGGCATCAGGCAGGTCTTTGAACGCGCCTTGGCTGAAGGTAATGAAATCGCATCTCTCACCCTGTTTGACCTGACCGCCGATCCCGACCTTTCCACCTACGACCCCGCCGCCGCCGCCGAACACCTGATCGCGCTTCTTGCCCTGCCCGACCAGGAAGCAGCTATCATCGACCGGTACCGCGTGGCCGACGCCGAAGTGCGGGCTGCCGTGGACCAGAAACTCGATATGGCAAGCGTCTTCCTCAAGTCGGCCCAGGGCGGCGACATCACGGCCAAACGCGACTACGCCCTTCTCCTGCGCGACACCGCAACGACCATGGCCGATCTCCAGACCTCGGCCCGCTGGCTGCAAGAGGCGGCCGATGGCGGCGATGTTGTCGGCATGACGGAACTTGGCCGCGCCCTCGCCTATGGCATCGGCATCTCCGAGGATCGGACTCTCGCGCTGAATTGGCTCGAACAGGCTGAAAGGGCCGGCAATACCGAAGCGGCATCCCTCGCCCGCATTCTCCGGATCGAGGTGGTCGAATGATGCGGAATACAGTCGTCGCGCTTGTGATGTTCCTGTCCGGCGCCGGCACAGCTCTCGCCGAACAATGCGCCGAACCGCCCGAGCCTGTGCTTAGCTTGTCCTATGGAAGCCGCTACTCCGACCAGGAAGGAACTCGGTCTGAAATCGACCCTGACGCTGCCGAAGAGGCCGATGACGCCCTGCGGCCCGTCGATGATTTTCTGCGCGATCTGACGACCGACGCAAACAAGGTGTTCGAGGATGCCGACGAACGACAGGACATCGCCGATTGCATTATTGGTCAGATCACCGTCTGGGCACGCGCCGATGCCATGTCTGATCTTGCTTCGGAAACCGCAAATCTCACGGTCGGCTCGCGGATTGCAGGCTTCGGTCTGGTCCTGCTTCAGGTCATTCCCTTTGCGACTCCGTCCAGCGACGTGGATGATATCAAGTCTTGGTTGCGGCGGCTGATGTGGGCGCAGACGGCCTATTGGGAAAACGAAGCCCCCGATGGTGCACGCCAAGGCAATCTGCGCGCGTGGTCCGCCCTTGGCGGGGCAAGCGCGGCAGCAATCCTCGACGACCCGGCCTTGCGCGCCTGGTCTGCATGGTCAGTCAGTCACATCATGTGCTCGGCCGCTCAGGACGGAAGTCTTCCTCAGGAAATGGGCCGGGGCAAGTTCGCGCTGCACTATCAGCTTCACGCCATTTCCCCGCTTGTCGTCTCAACACTCCTGCTCCAACGGCAGGGGATCGATCTTCAGAACGTCTGTGACGGTGCGCTCTCGCGCATCATCCGGTTCGCAATGAACGACATCGACGACGGGGCCGCCACCACTGCCATCACCGGCGAAATCCAAAGTTTCTTTGACGGCACCGACGAATTCGAGGGCTTCTATTTCGCTTGGATCGAAGCTTATCTGCAGCTTGACGATATGCCCGACCACGACGCGCTCGACCGCTTTGCTGAACAGTATCGCCCGATCCACTATTCCAAACTTGGCGGCGATCAGACGCTGATCTGGCAGAATCTTCAGTAGACGTCAGTCACCCTTGTTCGCCTTCATATAGGCCCGCAACACAGCGTTGATGCGGGTCTGATACCCTCGGCCCTGTCCCTGAAAAAACGCAAGAACATCGGGGTCAAGCCGAAGCGAGATCAGCTTCTTCGGTTCCGGCGGGATGATCTGAACATTGGTCCACTCTCCCGGTTCGATCACGGGTTCCAGCGGGGGCGCGGCAGGCGGGGGCATTCTGCCCTGTCGTGGCAATTTCCGAACGACCTTCCGCATCTGCCACTCCTGTAGCTACATTTCGTCCCTCTTTGTCGCCTCTCTTGGATTTCCGGTCAATCGGCCATAGATCAGGGCCTGAACAAAGGACCAATCCATGACCGACCTGACCCCCCGAGAGATCGTTTCAGAGCTTGACCGCTTCATCATCGGGCAAAAGGACGCCAAACGTGCCGTAGCCGTCGCGCTTCGCAATCGCTGGCGGCGCAAGCAGCTGGATGCCGGCCTAAGGGAGGAGGTCTATCCCAAGAACATCCTCATGATCGGCCCCACCGGCGTCGGCAAGACCGAGATCAGCCGCCGCTTGGCCAAACTCGCCCGCGCCCCCTTTATCAAGGTCGAGGCGACCAAATTCACAGAAGTCGGCTATGTCGGCCGCGACGTGGAACAGATCATCCGGGATCTGGTGGATATCGGCATTTCTCAGGTCCGCACGCAGATGCGCGACGACGTAAAGGCCAAAGCCCATCACGCTGCCGAAGAGCGCGTGATCACCGCCATCGCTGGAACCGACGCCCGCGAATCCACCCGCGATATGTTCCGTCGCAAGCTCAAGTCCGGCGAACTCGACACGACCATGATCGAGATCGAGCTGACAGACACCAGCAACCCGATGGGCTTCGAAGTGCCGGGTCAGCCCGGCATGGGCGGCATGGGCGGAATGATGAACATTGGCGATCTCTTCGGCAAAGCCTTTGGCGGCCGCAAGGTCAAGAAGCGCGTTACCGTCGCGGACAGCTACGAACTCCTGATCGCTGACGAGGCCGACAAGCTTCTGGACGACGAAGCCGTGACCAAGGCCGCTCTCGAGGCGGTCGAACAGAACGGCATCGTCTTTCTTGATGAAATCGACAAGGTCTGCGCCCGGTCGGAATCCCGCGGCGCCGATGTCAGCCGCGAAGGGGTTCAGCGCGACCTCCTCCCCCTGATCGAAGGGACGACGGTTTCCACCAAACACGGGCCGGTCAAGACAGACCATATCCTTTTCATCGCCTCTGGCGCATTTCACATCGCCAAACCGTCTGACCTCTTGCCCGAACTTCAGGGCCGCCTTCCCATCCGCGTGGAACTCAAGCCGCTGACAGAACAGGATTTTGTCCGCATCCTGACGGAAACCGACAACGCGCTTACACTGCAATACTCAGCCCTGATGGGCACTGAAAACGTCACCGTTTCCTTTACCCCCGAAGGCATCGCAGCCCTTGCCCGCATCGCGGCCGAGGTGAACCGGACCGTCGAAAACATCGGCGCACGCCGTCTTTACACCGTGATGGAACGTGTCTTCGAAGAGCTGTCCTTCACCGCACCCGACCGGGCCGGCGAAGCGGTTGAAATCAACGCCGCCTTTGTCGAAACCCATCTGGGCGAACTAAGCCGCTCCACCGATCTCAGCCGCTACGTGCTTTAGCGGTTCCGCTTGAGATAGACGTAATACGCGCCACTCCCGCCATGGCTGATATGCGCGGGGGTGATCTGCAGAATGGTCTGCCGCAGCGGTGCCATGTTCAGCCAATGCGGCACCTGATGGCGCAAAACGCCTTGCCGCACAGGCATGGGCGCCAGATCATCCCGCAACTTGCCCTTGCCCGTGATGACAAGAACCAATCGCCGTCCCATGGCGTGCGAATGCAATATGAACCCCTGCAGCGCCGGATGCGCCTCGTCCAGTGTCATCCCGTGAAGGTCGATCCGCGCCTCGGGGTGCAGCCTGCCCTTCTTCATCTTGCCAAAGGATTTGGCGTCCATGCGGACAGGCGCGCGCCCCATATCTTCGGCCAATCCCGGCAGCAGGTCATTCGATCGCCTGTGATCAGCCTTCTCCCCGACAGCAAAGGGACGGATCGGGTCGGGCGGTGGCATCAGCGGTGCGGGCACCTGAACCTCAGGCACCTTAGGTGGCGGCACATCCGCAAGCTTCGGTTGCTTTCTGGCGATGGGGGCGTCGTTGCGGGTCACGTGTTCCCACAGCGCCCGCTCCTCGGCCGAAAGGTGCCGTCTGCGCCGCACTACTCGGCCCCAGCCATCTGCTCTGGCAACATCGCATAGGCCCGCTGGATCGGCAGCAGAACAACCATCCGCCCGCCATCCTTGACCCGCCCCGCCCGGATGCCTGCGGCCAGTCCGGTGCCGTAAAAGATATCCGCCCGCTGCGCGCCCTTGATCGCAGACCCGGTATCCTGCGCCACCATCAGCCGTCGGAATGGATCGGTCCCCTCCGTCTCGAGCCACACCGGCGCACCCAGGGGCACGATCGACGGATCAACCGCAATCGTCCGCAACGGGGTCACAGACCGGTTCATCGCGCCAAGTGGCCCCTTTTCGGGTGGAACTTCGTTCACCTCCCGGAAAAAGACATAGCTCTTGTTCATCCACAACAATGCCTGCCCTTCAACCGGGTTCCGCTTGGCCCAGTTGCGGATGACCTCTGCCGACACCTGATCCGCCGTATAGACCCCCCGCGCAATCAATTCCTGACCGATGGAGGTATAGGGCCAGCCATTCGCCCCGGCATAGCCCACCCGAATAACGCTGCCATTGCGCAGCTGGATACGCCCCGAACCCTGTACCTGCATGAAAAACAGATCGACCGGATCATCGACCCAGGCAATCTCAAGCCCCCGATCCTTCATCACGCCGTCCTGCTCGATCTCCTGCCGGGTGAACCAGGGCGTACCTTCGGTGATGTCCAGCGGCAGGCGATAGACAGGATAGCGGAACACATCGTCCGGCGTCAGCGAGCCGCGCAGCTGAGGTTCATAGTAGGCCGTAAAAAGGCCGGGCTGGCCGTCCTCGATCAGAACGGGGCGAAAGAACAGTTCAAAGAACTCGCGCGCGTTCGTCACGTCGCCGGCCAGATCGCAAAGGTTCATCCAGTCGCGATCAGCCAGATCACCGCAGGTGTTCCTGAAAACGGCAAGGGCCTCGGACTGATCATCCGCGGCCCATCCGTCCAGATCGGAAAACGCAAGCAAAGTCACCGTCTGCGCCAATGCCGCCCCCGCACAAGACACCGACAGCGCCCAGACCAACAAACCGGCCCGGACGCAAGCCCGGATCATTCGCTTGTTGCGACCAGAATCCAGTTCGGGTCGGCGCTGCCCATCGTGCGGGCAAAGGTCCAGACGTCCTTCTGCTTCTTGATGGTGTTCGCGCTGCCGCTCACCACTTCGCCCGCAGTATTCTTGACCACCTCGGTCAGCTCACCCACAAACCGGACCGAAACCTCAGCTTCGCGGCTCTGCCGGTCAAAACTCGCGTCCTTCAGCGCAAGATCGCTGATCCCGACAAACGTCGCCTCAACGCTAAGCCCGTTCTTCTCACGCTCGGCGATAACGCCCATCATCGCGTCATAGACTTCGGGGGCAATGAACGGCTTGACCGACGGAAGATCGCCCCGCTCGAACGCCATAAGGATCATCTCATAGGCGCCGCGCGCGCCCTGCAGGAATTCCCGCACGTTGAACGCATTGTCCACGCCCTTCATCGCGGCAAGGGCGCGTGCCGCTTCGGTCCCCTCGGGCACATGATCCGTGATATCCCGGTCCGGCCCGCCTTCGATCACCTCAAGCTCGGGACGCTTCGGCTTCTTCGCCTCGGGTGCCGTCGTGATGGCAGGTTTTTCAAACCCCTCGCGGGTGCCCAGAACAGACCGAAGCCTCAGGATCAGAAAGATCGCGATCCCGGCAAGAACCAGCAGCTGGATGATCGAAGAATTCATTCGGTCCTCTTTTCAGGTCAGGGCATAGCATCGCGTTGTTACCGCACTTATGTAAGCGTCCGGTGGGGTCAAGTCCACCTTTGCCCAAAAGGAAGGGACAATCACGTCATGTGGTTCATCGTTGCGTTTCTGTCGATCCCGGTGGTCGAGATCGCGCTCTTCATCCTCATCGGGGGATGGATCGGCGTTCTCAGGACTGTTCTGCTGGTCATCCTGTCAGGCATCGTTGGTGTCGCCCTGATCAAGCGGCAGGGCCAGAATGCCATGGCAAGCCTGCGCGAAGGCGTTCTAGCCGACGCTGACCCATCAGAAAGCATCGTGCGCGGCGCCATGACGGTTCTGGCCGGGATGCTTCTGATCATCCCCGGTTTCCTGACCGATGCGGTCGCCATCGCCCTTCTCGTCCCCTACGTCCAGAAGGCCGCCTTTGCGGCGCTCCGCCGCAGGGCCAAGGCGCAAGGCATGGTCATGGGCGTCACGATCAACGGCACGGCTCGTCCGGCTGGTCCGCAGGACCGCGTCATCGATGGCGAGTTCGAAGAGATCAGCCCGCCCAAGCGCCCGACGCACAACCCCTCCGGCTGGACCCAACACTGAAGCCAGCCATTGAGCGCGGGCCCCCGGGCTGATAAGGGGGCACCAACGCCTTCACATTCCGGAGCCTTGCCATCATGGTCGATACCCCCGCCACGCCCCCCACCAATGGCGCCCCGCCCGCCGCGCCAAAGGTCACCCAGCGCGTTCTCGCTCAATACATCCGCGATATGTCGTTCGAAAACTTCCTCGCGCAAAAGGGTCTGGCCGGGGATCTTCAGCCGGAAACCGTGGTTCAGGTGAACCTAGACGGCCGCAAACGTGGTGGCGAAAACCAGTACGAAGTCATCACCAAGCTCAGCATCACCTCAAAAGCAAAGTCTTCGGGCGAAACGCTTTTTCTGCTGGAAATCGAATATGCCGGTGTCTTCTTCATCGAAGGCGTCCCCGAAGAACAGATGCACCCCTATCTTCTGATCGAATGCCCTCGCATCACCTTCCCGTTCCTGCGCCGCATCGTCAGCGACATCACCCGTGACGGCGGCTTCCTGCCGCTGAACCTCGAGATGATCGATTTCCTCGCGCTCTACCGCAACGAACTCGCCCGCCGGGTTCAGGCGCAGGCGGCTTCCGCCGCAGCGCCCAAACTCAACTCCTAATCCAGCTTCGACCAAAGAACGTCGCCGCCCAGCCCCGCCACAAAGGCCGCATGGGCGGCGGCCTCCTCCTCGGTCAGCCGCGACGGCAGCAGTACAGGCCGGGGGCGCGGCCGCCATTCGCCGTCAACCGCGATCTCCACGTCCTTTGCCTTGGCGGCCGACAGCATGAAGTCCGGCTGCCGCCCCCCGATAAGTTCCAGATAGACCTCGGCCAGGATCTCGCTGTCCAGAAGCGCGCCGTGCAGCGCCCGGGCCGAGTTATCAATCCCGAGCCTGCGGCAAAGTGCATCCAGCGAAGCCTGCGCCCCGGGAAACCTCCGGCGCGCGATGGCAAGCGTGTCAACCGCCCGCTCGGTCGGGATCAGGGGCCGGTTGACCCAGCCAAGCTCGGCATTCAGGAACTTCATGTCGAACGCAGCGTTATGGATCACCAGTTGCGCGTCACCGATAAAGGCCACAAAGGCCTCTGCCACCTCGGCAAAGACGGGCTTGTCCCGCAGGAAATCATCTCCCAGCCCGTGAACCTTGAACGCGTCCTCTGGCATCGAACGCTGCGGGTTGATGTACTGGTGATAGGTCCGCCCCGTCGGCACGTGGTTGAACAACTCCACGGCACCGATTTCGACAATCCTGTGCCCTTCCGACGGCTCAAAGCCCGTCGTCTCGGTATCCAGGACGATTTCCCTCAGTCCGGCTTTCATCCCTTGGCCAACGCAGCCTTGAACGCGTCAAGCTCAGCAGGCTCCATCTTTACGACATGCTTGTCTTCGGGATAGGCGCCGCTTTGCACATCGGCCGCGAATTCCTTGAACGCGGCCACCCGCTCTGCCTGAAGGCGGTCGAACTCGGCGGCAAAGTTGCGATAGACTTTGGAATGGCGCGGCATGTGGCCCCTGTTCGTGCCCAGAATATCCTCGGCAAACAGGTACTGCGCATCACAGCCCGGCCCCGCCCCCATCGACCACAGCAGCAAATCAAGCCGCGCGCTGATCGCGGTTGCAACCTCAACCGGCACAACCTCGATCTCGACGGCAAAGGCACCTGCATCCTGATAGGCCTGACATTCGTCATAAAGCGCCAGGGCGCTGTCTGCCGTCTTGCCCACAGCCTTGAACCCGCCGGTCCACGTGGCGCGCGACGGGACAAGCCCAACATGCCCGACCACAGGAATATGCTCGTTCGCGAGGAAAGCGACCGTATCAAGACTGCCGCTGCAATAGACCGCATCTGCACCCTTCCACAGCATATTGCCGCAGAACCGCAGATATTCCTCCTTCGTCCCCGCCTCGAGATGGGTCATCCCCGTCATCGAAAAGAGCGTCGGCGCAACCTCGCGATACCGAGGATGGGTCACAAGTTCGGGCGGCAGCGACACAATGTCGATCCCCGCCTCCTCAGCCGCCGCCGCTTCATCCAGCGTTGTGATCCGCAGCATGAGCAACTGCCCCTTGCCCTTATGCGCCTTCAGATCGGCGACGGTTGGCTTCTTCCGGGTCATGCTTGCGTCCTCGCGGTTTGGGTCAGGCGTTCAGGGATCTCGGTGTGCAGGTCTTCGCGGAACGGCTTTGCCGTCGGCGGCAGCGGCCTGCGGAAGTAATATCCGGGGTCCGTCTTTTGCCGCCGAAGCGAGGCAAGGACCTCGCGGTAGCCGTCCAGGATCGAGGAATTCGGGATCGGCAGATCATCCTTGATCAGTTCATGCAGCTTGGGCAGGGCGTGATAGGGGACCATCGGGAACATGTGATGTTCGACATGGTAGTTCATGTTCCAATAAATATACCGGCTGATCGGGTTCATATAAACTGTCCGGCTGTTCAGCCGGTGGTCCAGCACATTGTCGGCAAGACCCGCATGCTGCAAATGGCCGCACATCACCATGTGCCACGACCCATAAATGCGGGGCAGGCCGATCAGCATGAGGGGCAGGAACGACCACATGTAAAGCGCCGTCAGAACCGTCAGGCCATAGATCGCCATATGGATCCGCGCCGCCATGATCGCCTTGGGCCACTCACTTTCCGGGATGTAGTTCTTTTCGTCCGCCGAAAGATTGCCCATCGCGTTCCGGGCAATGATCTTGAACGAATTGATCGATCCCCAGACGTCAAAGAAGGCAAGGAAATTGCGCACCAGCGCCGGCGGCCGCATCCATGCAATCTCGGCATCACGGCCGACGATATAGGTGTCCGTGTGATGCCGGGCATGGCTCCACCGCCAGCTGACAGGGTTCCGGATGACCATAAAGCTCGCGATGTTATAGATCACGTCGTTCATCCAGCCGGTTCGGAAGGCGGTCCCATGGCCGCATTCATGCCAGCGTGAATCGCAGGAGGATCCATAGATCACACCGTAGACAAAGAAGAACGGCACACAGGCCCACGACCCCCAGAAATAGATGCCGCCAGCAGCCGAGCCGAAAAGCAGCGCGAACCACAGGATCGTGTCCCGGATCGCCGGCTGGTCAGACCGCTGCATCAGTTCCTTCATCACCTTGCGGGGAATCTCTGAATGATACCACTCCGCCGATGCCAGCCCGAGTTCGACAGCCTTCCGGCTGTCTTCGCCCACAAGGCTGTAGTCGCGTTTTACAAACGTCGTTGTTGTCATTTCAGTTCCTCCCCGGACCGCCATGGCCCGAGTCTAATCCGCCTGAACAACTTGTGCCAAGCCTGACATGTCAGTTGCGACAAAAGGAACTGGTTTCAGCCCATGCTGATCTGGATCTTCACGTCCGTCGGGCGGGCTTCCACGGCACGGTCAAAGGCGGCCACAGCATTCTCAAAGGAGTATGTCGCCGAAATCAGCGGCTTCAGGTCCACCTTCCCCGACGCCATCAGGGCGATGGCCCGGTCATACTGATGCGCATAGCGGAAAACGGTCTCGATTCGAACCTCGCGGGTCGTGGCGGCAGCCACGTCCAGCGGCACCGGACCGATCGGCAAACCAACCGCAACGATGGTGCCCCCAGGCCGTGGGAGATCCATGATCCCTTCCCAGGCCTTTGTCGCACCGGAACATTCAAACACAACATCCGCACCCCAACCCTCTGTCAGATCGGCCACCACATCGGCAATCCTTGCCTTGGTGATATTGACCGGGATGATCCCCTGATAGGCCGCCGCGATGTCCAGTTTGGGTTGCGCCAAGTCCGCGATGATCACGCGGGCACAGCCCCCCGCCAGCGCCGCCAGCGCCACCATCGTCCCGATCGGCCCGGCACCCAGAACCACAGCCGTATCCCCCGGCCTGATCCCCGCCTTGAACGCGGCCTGCATCCCCACGGCAAAGGGCTCTACCATCGCCCCCTCTGCCATGCTCACATTATCGGGAAGCTTGAACGTAAAGTTCGCCGGATGCACGACATGGGGCGTCAGGACCCCATGCACCGGCGGTGTGGCCCAGAACTGAACCGCAGGGTCCACGTTATAAAGCCCCAGCCGCGATGCCCGCGACGAAGGATCGGGAATCCCCGGCTCCATACAGACCCTGTCACCGGGCTTCAGTGTTGTCACACCTTCCCCGACCTCCGTCACAACGCCCGCCGCTTCGTGCCCCAGAACCATCGGCGCATTGACAACAAAAGGCCCGATCCGGCCATGGGTATAGTAATGCACGTCCGACCCGCAGACGCCCACGACATGCAGCGCAATCCTGACCATGCCCGGCCCGACGTCCTGCGGCAGGTCAATCTCCCGGATGTTCAGAACATGCTGGCGTTCCAGAACTAGGGCGGGAACCATGGCCATGGGGATCTCCTTCGATCAGGCGGAATTGCGATTTCGGATACGGGTCTGGACGTCGGCCAGAACGCGGTCAACAGAGGATTCCGCTGCATCAATGCTTGTCGTCTCGATCACATAATCTGCGCGTGATCTTTTCTCTGCGTCCGGCATCTGCCGGGACAGGACAGTGCTGAACTGCGCCTCTGTCATCCCCGGCCGCGCAAGGACACGCTGCGCCTGAACCTCCGGGGGCGCGGTCACGACGACAGTCGCATCGACCCAAGCGTCCGCACCTGTCTCGAACAATAGGGGAATGTCAACAACCGCGACGGGTGCGTCGGTCGCGGCCAGAAATGCCGCCCTGTCGGCAGCCACCAACGGGTGAACAATTGCTTCGATCCGTGCGAGCGCCCCCGGATGAACCGCAATGATCCGCTTCAACTCTGTCCGGTCAACAGCCCCGTCAACGATCGCATCGGGAAAGACCGCACCCATCGACGCCACTGCCGGCCCGCCCGGGGCATATATCCGGTGCACCGCCGCATCGGCATCCCACACCGGAACGCCCCGCGCAGCAAACATCGCGGCGGTCGTGGATTTTCCCATCCCGATCGACCCAGTCAGACCAAGGACAAAAGTCATCCCAGAACAGCGGCGCGAAGTTCGTCATCCACCTCGGGCCTGACACCGAACCAACGCTCAAACCCCGGCACGCCCTGATGAAGCAACATTCCAAGCCCATCCACAACGGTGCACCCCGCCGCCCTCGCCTCGCGCAGGAGCCGGGTTTCCAGCGGATTGTAAACAAGATCAGTCACCACCTGACCGTCATGCAGACCGTCCAACGGCACGCGCAATTCCGGATGTCCTGTCATCCCAAGCGACGTGGTATTCACCACCAGAGCCGCCTCCTCAACGATGTTGCCCGCCTGCACCCAATCGACAACGGTCAACTTGGAACCGAATTCGTGCCGCAGAACATCCGCCTTGTCCCGCGTCCGGTTGGACAAAAGGATTTCGGTCACCCCAGCCTCAAGCAGCGCCTCGATCACGCCCCGCGCTGCACCACCGGCGCCCAGGATCGCAACCGGTCCGGCGGATGCCTCCCAGGCCGAATTCTGGCGAAGGTTCGCCAGAAAACCGTACCCGTCCGTATTGTCGGCGTGAATCTTTCCATCCTTGCGAAAGATCAGCGTATTCGCCGCCCCGATCAGCGTCGCCCGATCGCTGACCTGATCGGCGATCTGCATGACCGCCACCTTGTGCGGGATCGTGATGTTGACCCCGACAAACCCCATCTTGGGCAATGTCCGGATGACCTGTTCCAGATCATCTTCCACCACATGCAGCGGCACATAATCGCCCGCGATACCATACCGCTTCAGCCAATGCTTGTGCAGCCGCGGAGAGCGGGAATGCGCGATCGGATTGCCGATCACACCGGCCAATGGGATGCGATGTTCAGTCATGATGCTATCGTCCCGCGAAGCGCCAGATAAGACAAGAGTTCAAGAAGAGGCAGCCCCAGAACCGTAAAATAATCGCCTTCGATACGCGAGAAAAGACGGACACCCTCTTCCTCAAGCTTGTAGCAGCCGACGGCCTCTCGCACCGAATCCCAATTCCGTCCCAGATAGTCCTCGAGCCAGGCATCCGAAAACGCCCTCATCGTCAGGCGCACCTCTCCGACATGACGCCAGACCGGGCCGCCATCCTGACATATCACCACAGCCGAAAGAAGCTTGTGCGTCCTGCCCCGCAAGGCAAGAATCTGCTCACGGGCCTCGTCCACAGTTTCCGCCTTTGAAAACAGCCGGTCCCCCAGGGCAAGCACCTGATCGCATCCGATCACTATCGCCTGCCTGTGCCGCGCCGAGACCCGCAGCGACTTCAGTTCCGCCAGTGCGTCGGCAACGTCGCGGGGCGTCGCGTTCTCCGCCAGCAGGGAATCGCGCATCCCGGCCTCATCAACGCGGGCCTGCACAACATCAAATGCGACCCCCGCATTCCGGAGGAGCGTGGCGCGGATCGGTGAACCAGAGGCAAGGATGATCTGTTCGGGCATGGGGATAAGTCTGCTGAAAACACGGCCGGATCGGGCCGTGAAGCCTTAGCATACAGTCTTGCCGACTGTTACCGTGGAAAACAGGGGCAGAAAGGAGCTTGCAAGGCCCATATTTTCCACCGTGGAGAAGGATAAGTCCACCCTGTGAGGGAATCTGGCAGGTCAACGGAGTCAAGACACAAACAGCCGTGATCTTTACGATAGATTCACTATTTATGTGATTTTTATCAATACTTTACGGTGAATATGGCCTTTTCCACAGAGTTGTTCCCATCTTCTCCACATGTGGAAAACCCAGGGGACAGTCAGGAATCCAAGACTTATCCAGAGCCCCTAAATCATCATCATCTTTTCTTTCATTTACTTTTCATTAAGAGGGAGAGCGGAGCGGGGAGCATAGAACAATGACGTCGATCCTAATGCCGATCTACCCATGGCTGCTTGCCGGTCATGTTGTCTCGGTCATCTCATGGATGGCCGGGATGTTCTATCTGCCGCGCCTCTTTGTCTATCACGCAGAACAGGCACCGGCCGGCTCCGAACTCGATCGGACGTTTCAGGTCATGGAGCGCAAGCTTTTGAAGCTCATCATGAATCCTGCGATGATTGCGACCTGGGTCTTTGGGCTGATCCTGATCGGCATGGGTATGTTTGACTGGTCGACCGGCTGGTCCTGGGTCAAGCTTGTGGCGGTTCTTGGGATGACCGGGATGCACGGCTGGCTGGCCGCGCGGCGCAAGGACTTCGTGAATGGCACGAACACGCGTTCCGGACGCAGCTACCGGATGGCGAACGAAGTGCCGACCGTTCTCATGCTTGTCATCGTCGTTATGGTCATCGTCCGCCCGTTCTAGGGCCGCAGATTGACTTGAACACGAAAGCAGGCTAACTCGCCCCTGCCTTCCCGTCCGGGATGCGCATCTCCCCTGCGTACTGCAAAGCAAGCCCTGACCGGGCTTCATCAGGATTACCTATGACCCAAGACCGTCTGAACCTTGCCGAGCTCAAGGCAAAGAGCCCCAAAGACCTGTTGGCGATGGCCGAAGAACTCGAGATCGAGAACGCGTCCACCATGCGGAAGGGGGACATGATGTTCTCCATCCTCAAGGAACGCGCCGATGAGGAGTGGATCATCGGCGGCGACGGCGTTCTTGAGGTACTCCAGGATGGCTTTGGTTTCCTGCGTTCCCCGGAAGCGAACTATCTTCCCGGTCCCGACGACATTTATGTCAGCCCCGAAATGATCCGCCAGTATTCGCTGCGTACGGGCGACACGGTCGAAGGCGTCATTCAGGAGCCGAACGACAACGAACGTTACTTTGCGCTCATCAGCGTTGAGCGGATCAATTTCGAAGACCCCGAGAAGGCCCGTCACAAGGTTGCCTTCGAAAACCTGACGCCGCTCTACCCCGATGAACGGCTGAAGATGGAGATTGAGGACGATCCGACGATCAAGGACCGCTCTGCACGCATCATCGACCTGATTTCCCCGATCGGCAAAGGGCAACGATCCCTGATCGTCGCCCCGCCGCGCACGGGGAAGACCGTGCTGTTGCAGAACATCGCAAACTCTATCGCGCACAATCACCCGGAATGTTACCTGATCGTGTTGCTGATCGACGAACGGCCCGAGGAAGTGACAGACATGCAGCGGTCGGTGAAGGGCGAGGTCGTATCCTCGACCTTTGACGAGCCCGCATCCCGCCACGTGGCCGTTTCGGAAATGGTCATCGAAAAGGCCAAGCGCCTGGTAGAGCACAAACGCGATGTCGTGATCCTGCTTGACTCGATCACGCGCCTTGGCCGCGCTTTCAACACCGTCGTCCCGTCCAGCGGCAAGGTGCTGACCGGTGGTGTGGACGCCAACGCGCTCCAGCGACCAAAGCGGTTCTTTGGTGCGGCGCGGAACATCGAGGAAGGCGGATCGCTGACCATCATTGCCACGGCGCTGATCGATACAGGCAGCCGTATGGATGAGGTTATTTTTGAGGAATTCAAGGGCACCGGCAACAGCGAAATCGTGCTTGACCGCAAGGTCGCCGACAAGCGTGTTTTCCCGGCCATGGATATTCTCAAGTCCGGAACGCGGAAAGAAGAGCTTTTGGTTGACAAGATCGATCTGCAAAAGACCTATGTCCTGCGCCGTATCCTGAACCCGATGGGAACGAATGACGCGATCGAATTCCTCATCTCGAAGCTCAAGCAGACGAAGACAAACTCGGACTTCTTTGACTCGATGAACTCGTAAATAAGTCAGTCTTTGTAACGGCTTGACCCAATGGATACGATCTTTGCCCTTGCCTCGGCGGCAGGTCGCGCCGGTGTTTCCGTCATCCGGGTTTCAGGGCCCGGTGCCATGGTGGCGGCTGAAGCTTTGGCAGGGCCACTGCCGTATCATGGCCGCAGCCTCAGGCGATTGACCGTCGATGGCGAGGTCGTAGATCAGGCGCTGGTTCTGACATTCGCTGAAGGGCAAAGCTTTACCGGCGAGGCAGTTGTCGAGTTTCATGTCCACGGCAGTCCTGCGGTCATCGTTGCCGTGCAGCGGTTCCTTGGCCTGCAACCCGGGTTGCGGCCCGCGCATGCCGGCGAGTTCACCCGTCGCGCGCTCGAGAATGGGCGGCTGGACCTCGCGCAGGTCGAAGGTTTGGCCGATCTGATCGAAGCCGAGACCGAGGTTCAGCGCAAGCAGGCGATGCGCGTCTTTTCGGGAGCACTGGGGCGCAAGGCCGAACAATGGCGGGCGCAACTTCTCCGCGTTGCTGCGCTTATCGCGGCGACCATCGATTTTGCGGACGAGGATGTGCCCGTCAATGTGGGTCCCGAGGTTCTGGCTGGCCTGCACCAGATTTGCGATGAGCTGCGAAAGGAATCAGCTGGCGTCAAGGTCGCAGAACGGATCCGCGATGGGTTTGAGATCGCGATCCTTGGTGCGCCGAACGTCGGAAAGTCCACACTTCTCAATGCCTTGGCTGGGAGAGAGGCAGCTATCACTTCGGAATACCCCGGCACAACCCGCGACGTGATCGAGGTTCGGCTGGATATTGGCGGCCTGCCCGTGACGCTTCTTGATACCGCCGGTTTGCGCGACGCGGAGGACGAGGTCGAGCGGATCGGAATCGAACGGGGACGTGACCGGGCAGCCATGGCCGACCTGCGGATCTGGCTTCTCGAGTCGGATCAGTTTCCTGCTGATGGCTATCTTGAGGGCGACATCGTGCTTCAGGCCAAAGGCGATCTCCTGCCATCGGATCGTCCGTCGGTTTCTGGCCGGACTGGCGCGGGGATCGATGATCTGCTTGTGGTGATCCACCGGATCCTGCTGGACCGGACCTCTACGGTTGGTGTTGCCATGCGGGAAAGGCATCGACTTGCGATGATGCGTGCGGTAACCCATCTGGAACGTGCGATTGCGCTCATGCCGGGGATTCTCCAGCAGACCGAGATTGTTGCCGAAGAGGTTAATCTTGCGATTCGCGCGATTGATACTGTGGTGGGCCGGTTTAATGTTGAGGATGTCCTGGGCGAGATCTTTGCCCGGTTCTGCATTGGCAAGTGAGGAGTGTTTCACGTGAAACATCAGAACTTTGACGTGATCGTCATCGGCGCAGGCCATGCGGGCTGTGAAGCGGCGCATGTCGCCGCCCGAACCGGTGCGGAAACCTGCCTCGTGACGCTGTCGGCCGCTTCGGTTGGCGTCATGTCATGCAATCCAGCCATCGGAGGCCTCGGCAAGGGCCACCTTGTGCGAGAGATCGATGCATTGGATGGCCTGATGGGGCGCGTTGCAGACAAGGCGGGGATACAGTTCCGCCTTCTCAATCGCCGCAAAGGGCCTGCGGTCCAGGGGCCGCGCGCTCAGGCAGACCGCGCGCTCTATCGTGCGGCGATGCAATCCGAGATCGCCGCGCGCCGGAACCTCACCCTTGTTCCTGGTGAAGCGGTCGATCTGATCGTCGAGTCCGGCCGCGTCACCGGCATCGTCCTCGAAGACGGAAGCCGGATTTCCGGTCGCGCTGTCGTTCTCACCACCGGCACGTTCCTGCGTGGGGTCATTCACATCGGCGACAAGTCCCGCCCCGGCGGCCGTATGGGAGAGAAGCCGTCCGTCCGAATGGCTGAACGGATCGATTCCTTCGGTCTGCCTCTTGGGCGGCTCAAGACCGGCACCCCGCCCCGCCTTGATGGCAGGACGATTGACTGGTCCGGCCTTGAATCACAGCCGGGTGACGACGAACCTGCGCTGTTTTCGTTCATGTCCAAGGCCCCGGCGGCCCGTCAGGTTTCATGCGGCATAACGCATACGAATGAACGCACCCACGCGATCATCCGCGAAAATCTGGGCCGAAGCGCCATGTACGGCGGACATATCGAAGGAATCGGGCCGCGCTACTGTCCATCGATTGAAGACAAGGTTGTCCGTTTCGCCGACAAGATGTCGCATCAGGTCTTCCTGGAGCCGGAGGGACTCGAAGACCCGACGATCTATCCGAACGGCATCTCCACCTCTCTCCCTGAGGATGTACAGCACGATTATGTGCGTTCGATCAAAGGGTTAGAGAATGTCGTGATCACTCAGCCCGGCTATGCGATTGAATACGACTATGTGGACCCGCGGGCGCTCGACAATGCGCTCTCTGTGCGCGATGTGCCGGGCCTCTACCTGGCCGGTCAGATCAACGGCACCACCGGTTACGAGGAGGCCGCTGCACAGGGTCTTGTCGCCGGCCTGAACGCGTCCCGGTTTGCCAAGGGCGAGGAGCCGGTACATTTCGGGCGCGCGTCCTCATACATCGGCGTGATGATCGACGACCTGGTGACCCGAGGCGTGACTGAACCTTATCGCATGTTCACCTCCCGCGCCGAATTCCGCCTGACCCTCCGCGCTGACAATGCCGATCAGCGGCTGACGACGCTCGGCCGGAATTCAGGTTGCGTCGGGGATGAGCGCTGGACGGCTTACAGCGCGAAGGCCGAACAGCTGCAAGGCACCCGCAGCGCGCTCGAAGAAAAGTCATTTACCGCCCGCGCCATCTCGGATCTCGGTATCCAGTTGAATCCGGACAAGGAAAGCCGGAACGGGATGGAGATGCTGTCACTTGTCGACGCCGAGTTCGAAGACCTCGTGTCCCTTGACCCGTCCCTCGCCGAAGTTCCCGTGCCGATCCGGGAACAGCTCAAGCGTGACGCGCTCTATATGCATTATGTCGACCGCCAGTCGCGCGATATCGCCGCAATGGAGCGGGACGATCAACTCGTCATCCCTGCAGACATGTCCTTCGCTGACATCCCCAGCCTTTCGACAGAGTTGAAACTGAAACTTGAACGGACCCGGCCAGGAAGCATTGCCCAGGCCAGCCGTATTGACGGAATGACGCCTGCAGCCCTCATGCTCATCGCCGCACGCCTGAAACATGGCTCCGTAGCAGCGTCGGCATGATGGGCATTACTTCCAGATCTTCCGCCGGGATCGATGTTTCACGTGAAACAGAGGCCAAGCTTCAGGCCTTCGCCGATCTCGTGACCAGGTGGACATCCAGCATCAACCTTGTCTCGAGATCTTCAATCGCCGAGATCTGGGACAGGCACATCATTGATTCCGCACAACTTTACGACCTTGCCCCCGAAGGCTGGCAAACCTGGGCCGATATAGGTAGCGGCGGCGGTTTCCCGGGCATCGTCATTGCGATCATTGCCACCGAACGTCATCCGACGGGCCATGTCACCCTGATCGAGAGCGATCAGAGAAAGTCGGCCTTTCTGCGAACTGCCATCCGCGAACTGTCGGTCCAGGCAACTGTTGTTGCAAGCCGCGTCGAATCCATTCCGCCGCTCGCCGCCAATGTCCTCTCAGCCCGCGCCCTCGGTTCCTTGTCAGACCTCTTGCCGATTGCGCGCCGGCATCTCGCACCAAGCGGTCAGGCGATCTTCCCCAAAGGTCGCAAAGCCGATGAAGAGATTCTGGCCGCCCAGGCCGCCTGGCATTTCGAGATCGATTCCCATCCCAGCCGAACCGACCCAGAGGCGCAGATCCTCACGATAAAGAACATCACCCATGTCTGACATCCTGCATCTGCGCCGACCCAAGATCATCGCCATCGCCAACCAGAAAGGCGGCGTCGGCAAAACGACGACGGCCATAAATCTGGGAGCCGCGATTGCAGGCACCTCGCGCCGCGTCCTCCTTGTGGACCTCGATCCCCAGGGAAACGCCTCCACCGGACTGGGTGTCACGGCGACCCGGCGTGCGGTGACTGCCTATGATCTCATCCTCGGCGACGCGACCCCTGCTGAGGCCATCCAGGCCACGTCGGTTCCCAACCTGTCGATAATCGCCGCCACAACAGACCTCAGCTCCGCCGATATTGAGCTCATCGACAATGAACGCCGCAGCTTTCTGCTTCATGATGCTCTCCGCCAGGCCGCGATGGAGCCCCTCGGTTTTGACTACATATTGATCGACTGCCCGCCGTCTCTCAATATATTGACAGTTAACGCTATGGTCGCCGCCGATTCGGTCATCGTCCCCCTGCAAAGTGAATTCTTCGCCCTCGAAGGCCTCTCACAACTCATGCTCACCCTGCGCGAGGTCCGCCAAACCGCCAATCCCCGCCTCAGGATCGAAGGCGTCGCCCTCACCATGTACGACAAACGCAACAACCTGTCCCAACAGGTAGAAAGCGACGCCCGCCAGAACCTCGGGGATCTCGTGTTCAAGACGGTCATCCCCCGCAACGTCCGCCTGTCTGAGGCGCCGTCTTACGCGATGTCTGTACTAGAATACGATCCGAACTCGACGGGAAGTGAAGCCTACCGCGCGCTCGCCGCGGAACTTGTTGCCCGCGAACGCTGAACATGACGGAGGACGGCATGGCCGACAAATCATCCCGCAACCGTGGTCTGGGCCGGGGCCTTTCCGCGCTCATGGCAGACGTTGTGAGCGAACCTGACGCCGAACGCCCCCGCCGGCCCGACCTCAAGGTACCGGTCGAATCGCTTCAGCCCAATCCCAATCAGCCCCGGCGCACCTTTAACCCCGATGACCTTGCTGAACTCGCCGCCTCCATCCGCGAGAAGGGCGTCATTCAGCCCCTGATCGTCCGCCCCGACGTCAGCACACAGGGCCGCTACGAAATCGTGGCGGGCGAACGCCGCTGGCGCGCCGCCCAGATGGCGCAACTGCATGACGTCCCCGTCATCGTCCGGAACTACACGGATACCGAAGTACTCGAAGTCGCAATTATCGAAAACATCCAGCGCGCCGACCTGAACGCGATGGACGAGGCCGCCGCCTTCCGCCAACTGATGGAACGCTTCGGACATACCCAGGATCAACTCGCCACAGCCCTTGGCAAAAGCCGCAGCCACATCGCCAACCAGATGCGGCTTCTGTCTCTTCCCGACGATGTTCAGCACTACATCACGAGCGGCGCCATCTCGGCCGGCCACGCCCGCGCGCTTATCGGGCACCCCCGGTGTTCCGAGCTGGCCCGGCAGATCATCTCGGGCAAGCTTTCGGTGCGCGAGGCTGAACGTCTCGCGCGCGAACCCGGGGCGTCCCCGGCTACAAGAAGGCCACGCAAGTCGGGCACAGCCGACAAGGATGCCGATACGCTTCAGATCGAACAGGAGCTTTCCTCGACACTCGGCATGGGCGTCACTATCGACCACACCCCTGGCGAAGAAGGCGGGAGACTCACGCTGCGCTACCGGTCACTCGCCCAGCTTGACGATCTGTTGCGCGTCCTGTCCGGCGGCTGACCCCGTCCGCCGCCGCTTGCCTCAACTCAAAAGCCCACGCAGAACCGCGTTCAGAACGGGACGGCCAGCTTCGGTCACTCGCAGACGACCGGCATCCGTCCCGATCATTCCGATATCGACCAATCCATTGATATTATGAGATAAATCGTCATCTCCAAAGGCAGCAAGACGCGCCTGATCCACGCCTTCGCTCAGGCGCAAACCCATCATCAGAAATTCGGCCCGCTGATCATCAATAGTCAAAGGTGCGACCAGACTATCCCCATTGCCAACCCGCTCCACCTTCTCCAGCCAGACCCCCGGCATACGATCCGTCTCCGTCGCATGCCGCACACCGTCCAACGTCAGACGCCCATGCGCGCCCGGCCCGATCCCGGCATAGTCGCCATAGCGCCAGTAGATCAGGTTATGGCGGCTCTCCAGACCCTGCTTCGCATGGTTAGAGACTTCATAAGCCATCAGCCCCGCCTCGCCCGCAATCTCTTGCGTCACGGCATAAAGATCAGCCGCCCTGTCCTCATCCGGAAGCCCGCGCAGTTTTCCGGCCTTGTAGCGGTCACCAAACGCCGTACCCTCTTCGACGGTCAGCTGATACAGCGACAGGTGGTCAATCGCCATCGCCAGGGCTTCCCGCAACTCGGTCTTCCACGACTCCACCGTCTGATCCTGCCGGGCATAAATCAGGTCAAAGCTCACCCGCGCGAAAACCGACCGCGCAATATCAAACGCCGCCCGGGCCTCTCCCGCCGAATGAAGCCGTCCCAGCGCCCGAAGATCTGTGTCATTCAGGGCCTGAATCCCCATGGACACCCGGTTAACACCTGCATCGGCATAGCCCTTGAACCGCCCCGCATCGACGGATGTCGGATTCGCCTCAAGCGTGATCTCGATGTCATTCGCCATCGGCCAGGTCGCCCTGACCCGCGTCAGAACAGCGTCCACAACGTCAGGATCCATCAGGCTCGGCGTTCCCCCACCGAAAAACACCGACCGCAGAACCCGACCCCGCGTCAGCGCCCCAACCCGATCGATCTCGCTCAGATAGGCGCGGGCCCAGCGGTTCTGGTCGATCCGGGCGGCCACATGGCTGTTGAAATCACAATAGGGGCATTTCGCCATGCAAAATGGCCAGTGGATATAAAGCCCGAAACCCCCCGCCTCCCAATCTTCAGGCAAAGCAGCCCGCCACAAGCTTGCGGAACGCATCGGCCCGATGACTCATCTGGTTCTTCTCCCAACGGTCCATCTCGCCAAAGGTCACAGCGTGGCCTTCGGGCTGAAAGATCGGATCATAGCCATGCCCAAGCGCACCGCGCCCCGGCCAGACAATGCGTCCTGCGGCATGGCCCTCAAAAACCTCGTCATGCCCATCTGGCCATGCCAGCACCAGCGTGCAACAAAACCGCGCGTCCCAAGGCTCGGCATTGCCCGATGCCTTGATCGCATCATAAGCCCGCCGCATCGCGACGTTGAAATCGCGCCCCGCCCCCGTTTCCGCCCAGTCAGCTGTATAAACGCCCGGCGCCCCGCCAAGCGCTGCAATCTCAAGCCCTGAATCGTCCGCCAGCGCCGCAAGTCCCGTGGCCCTTGCCGCCGCATGCGCCTTGATCCGCGCATTGCCAACAAAGGTCGTCTCGGTCTCCTCCGGCTCGGGCAACCCGAAATCGGAATTGGATGACAGGCTGATCCCGAAAGGCGCAAGCAGAGCCGCAATCTCTTCCAGCTTCCCCCTGTTATGTGTCGCCACCAGCAGCATGTCGCCCGTGAAACGCCTCATCCCAGCGCCGCCATCTGCGCCGCCGCCAACTGCCGCGTCCCCTTCTCGGCCAGATCCAGCAGCGCGCCCATCTGATCGCGGGTAAAAGTCGCGCCCTCGGCCGACATCTGCACTTCAATCAGCCGCCCCCCGGTCATGACAAAGTTGCCATCAACCCCGGCCTCGCTGTCCTCCGGATAGTCCAGATCAAGAACCGGCTGACCGGCATAGATCCCGCAACTCACCGCCGCCACAGGGTCAACCAGAGGATCGGAAATCACGATCCCCGCCTTCATCAGCTTCCGCACGGCCAGCTTCAGCGCCACCCATCCGCCAGTGATCGACGCACAGCGCGTGCCCCCGTCCGCCTGGATCACGTCGCAATCGACCACGATCTGCCGTTCGCCCAAAGCCACGCGATCCACCCCGGCCCGAAGCGACCGCCCGATCAGCCGCTGAATCTCCTGCGTCCGTCCTGACTGGCCATCCTTGGCCTCGCGCTTCATCCGTGTATTCGTGGCGCGCGGCAGCATCCCGTATTCCGCCGTCACCCAGCCCAAGCCGGTGTTCTTCATGAACGGCGGCACACGTTCGTCAATCGATGCAGTGCACAGCACATGCGTATCCCCGACACGGATCAGGCAAGACCCTTCCGCATGACGGCTCACCCCGGTTTCAATCGTCACAGGGCGCATTTGGTCAATCTGTCTGCCAGAGGGTCGCATCGGTCTGTCCTTATCCTGAATGGGCCGCATCTACGCCGGACCGCCCGGTTTTCCAACCCGGAATCCGCCCCGGTTGACGTTCTCCAACCAATGTCCTTATATACCCCGCCCCCTCTGTTGGACCCCGTCATGCCCGACAAGACACCACTCATCGAGGAAATGAACATCCGCTCGCGCGAAGTATTTCGCCGCGTCGTCGAAGGCTATCTTGAAACTGGCGCGCCCGTCGGCTCCCGCACCCTCACGCGGACAATGACCGAACAAGTCAGCGCCGCCACGATCCGAAATGTGATGCAGGATCTCGAATATCTCGGCCTTCTCGGCAGCCCCCATATCAGCGCCGGACGCGTGCCGACCCAACTTGGCCTCCGCATGTTCGTCGACGGACTGCTCGAGGTCAGCGATGTGGCAGGAGAGGATCGCCAACGCCTCGACGAAACGCTTGGCGGCAACGATTCCGACGTCGCCTCCACGCTCGACCGGATCGGCGCCGCCCTTTCGGGCGTGACGCGCGGTGCAAGCCTTGTCCTCACACCCAAACACGAATCCGCCCCGATCAAGCATATCGAATTCGTCTCGCTCGCCCGGGACCGCGCCCTCGTCGTTCTGGTCTTTGCCGACGGCCATGTCGAAAACCGCATCTTTACCCCGCCGCTTGGCCAGACGCCGTCTTCAATGCGTGAGGCAGCAAATTTCGTGAACGCTCTCGCCGAAGGCCGGACGCTGGCAGAGCTTCACACCACCGTCGCGCTCGAAATCCAGAAACGCCGGCAAGAAATCGACGTTCTCGCCCGCGATCTCGTGGAAAGCGGCCTCG
Organism: Rhodobacterales bacterium; assembly: GCA_041752495.1. GTDB lineage: Bacteria > Pseudomonadota > Alphaproteobacteria > Rhodobacterales > Rhodobacteraceae > JAPLPE01. Next base: position 12,892 of record JBGSWJ010000523.1, on the reverse strand, counting down.
CGACCTGGGTCGGTGAGGGCGAATCGACCGAACGGCTCATCGTTCGCGGCGCCGGAAACCTGCTCAACGATCCAGATGGAGAGGCGGACCTCGACCGCATCCGCACCCTCTTTGATGATCTGGAACGCAAACGTGATATCGCCGAATTCCTTGAACTCACCCAGCAAGGCGAAGGCGTGCGCATTTTCATCGGGTCCGAAAACAAACTCTTCTCACTTTCGGGTTCCAGTCTCGTCGTTTCTCCTTATATGAACGCCGACCGCAAGATCATTGGCGCCGTTGGCGTCATCGGACCGACCCGTCTGAACTATGGCCGGATCGTTCCCATCGTAGATTACACAGCCCAGCTGGTCGGCAAGCTCCTTGCCGACCGCACCTGACAGGATAAAGACCCTTGGCCGACCAGAACACCGAACCCCAAACCCTTGACGAACTCGCCGCCGAAGCCGACGCGATGGAGGCCGAAGGCCTCGCGCTTCTGACCGAGCTGGATGCCGTCCGGGCCGAACGTGACGACTTCAAGGACCGGTTCATGCGCGCGTTGGCTGATAACGAAAACACCCGCAAGCGGGCCGAACGCGACCGGAAAGAGGCCGAAAACTACGGCGGTTCCAAACTCGCCCGCGATCTTCTGCCCGTCTACGACGCCCTGCGCCGCGCGCTCGACAGCGCCAGCGACGATCAGCGCGCTGTATCCGCCGCCCTGATTGAAGGCGTCGAACTGACGCTCAACGAACTGTCTTCGGTCTTTGCCAAACACGGGATGAAGACCATCTCGCCCCAGATCGGCGACAAATTCGACCCTGCCATTCATCAGGCCATGTTCAACGCCCCCGTGCCCGGCACCAAATCCGGCGAGCTCATCCAGGTCATGACCGAAGGATTCTTCCTTCACGACCGCCTCCTGCGCCCCGCCCAGGTCGGCGTGTCCTCGATGCCTGCGAACTGACAGACGCGGGGATCTCACCTGCCCTACACGTAGGGTGGGTGAAACCCACCTCTCTCACCGGTCTGGCAAAAGCGCCCTCAACTCATAGACCAATGTAAGCGCTTCCTTGGGCGTCAACTCGTCCGGCAACACATCCCGCAACCGCGCCTCAACCTCTGACGCTCTGACGGGAACCGGCGCGGGCCGCTGCACGGCGGCAAACAACGGCAGATCATCAATCAACGCCTGCCGTCTGCCGCCGCCTTCCCGCTCGCCCTTCTCCAGTGCATCCAGCACAACCCGCGCCCGCTCGACAACCGTCGCGGGCAGGCCCGCCAACCTTGCGACCTGCACCCCGTAACTGCGATCAGCCGTCCCTTTCCGCACTTCGTGCAGAAAGATGACGTCCCCATCCCATTCCTTGACAGTGACCGTCGCATTGTCGACCCCGTCCAGCTTATGCGCCAAAGCGGCCATCTCATGGTAATGGGTGGCAAAGATCGCGCGGCACCGGTTCACCGCCTGCAGATGCTCCAGCGTTGCCCAGGCAATCGACAGCCCGTCATAGGTCGCCGTCCCTCGCCCGATCTCGTCCAGAATGACCAGCGCCCGGTCGTCCGCCTGATTCAGGATCGCCGCCGTTTCGACCATCTCGACCATAAAGGTCGACCGCCCCCGCGCCAGATCGTCCGAGGCTCCGACCCGGCTGAATATCTGGCTCACGATCCCGATCTCGGCCCGCGCCGCCGGCACATAGGCGCCCATCTGGGCCAGTACGGCGATCAAGGCGTTCTGCCGCAGGAACGTCGATTTCCCCGCCATGTTGGGCCCGGTCAACAGCCAGATCGGCGTATCCGTCAGGTCGCAATCATTCGCCACGAACGGCACGCCCTCGCGCCGCAGGGCCTGTTCCACCACCGGATGCCGCCCCCCTTCGGTCCGGAACGCCCGGCTTGCATCAATTACCGGACGGACCCAGTTCTCACCCCGCGCCAAGTCGGCCAGCGCCGCCGCCAGATCAATCTCGGCCAGCGCCCGGGACAGAACGCCCAGCGGCCCGGCCTGATCCACAATCGCGCCTCTCAGGCTTTCATAGACCCGCTTTTCAATCTCAAGAGCATGCCCACCGGCATTCAGGATCCGCGTCTCAAGTGCACTCAACTCGACCGTGGTAAACCGCACCTGATTGGCGGTCGTCTGTCGGTGGATGAACGTTTCGGAAAGGGGCGGTGCCAGCATCCGCGCCGCATGGGTATCTGTCGTTTCGATGAAGTAGCCCAGCACATTGTTGTGCTTGATCTTCAGGCTCTGCACGCCCGTCTGCACGGCATATTCCGCCTGCAACCCGGCAATGACAGACCGCCCCTCATCGCGCAGCCGCCGCGCATCGTCCAGTTCCGGCTCATATCCCGCAGCGACAAAACCCCCGTCCCGCGACAGCAGCGGCGGCTCGGCCACCATTGCCCGGTCAAGCAGGTCATGCAGCGCATCGTGCCCTACCAACCCTGCCGCAGCTTCGGCCAACAATTCCGGCAGCTCGACCGCCTGCAACGTCCGCGCAATCCGCCCCGCAACCTCGATCGTGTTCCTGACCGCCGCCATATCCCGCGGTCCACCGCGATCCAGCGCAAGCCGTGACAGCGCCCGGTCCAGATCGTGCGCCCCCCGCAGATGATCCCGCAAATCCCGCGCCAGACCGGCACCGTCGATCATCCAGCCCACAGCTGCCTGCCGTCCCAGGATCACCGGCAGCGCACAGGACGGCGATGACAACCGCCGCTCCAGCAACCGCGCGCCACCCGGCGTCACGGTGCGGTCAATGGCGTGCAGCAGCGAACCCGCCCGTCCTCCCCCCATCGCGTGGGTCAATTCCAGCGACCGCCGCGTTGTTCCGTCGATCTGCATCGCCTCGCCCGCGCCCTCCTGCACCGGCGGCCGCAACAGCGGAAGCTTTCCCTTCTGCGTGATCTCCAGATACTCGGCCACCGCCGCCATCGCGCTGATCTCGGCCCGCGCGAACGTTCCGAATGCGTCCAGCGACGCGACGCCGAACAACGCGCACAGCCGCCGTTCGCCATTGGTGCTGTCAAAAGCCACGCGACTGAGCGGGGTCAGCGCAGCCCCAGAATCAGACACTATTTCACCATGAATCCGGTCAAAGCCATCCGCGATCAGCACCTCTTTCGGTGCCAGCCTCGCCAGTTCCGGCCCCAACCGCGCCAACGGGCAAACCATCACCGAAAACGCCCCGGTCGATATGTCGACCCATGCCAGCGCCCCCTCCTCGCGCACCTCGGCAAAGGCCGCCAGAAAGTTGTGCCGACGCGCATCCAGCAGCGAATCCTCGGTCAATGTCCCTGGCGTGACCAGCCGCACCACATCCCGCCGGACAACCGCCTTGTAACCCCGCTTTTTGGCCTCCGCCGGATCTTCCAGTTGCTCGGCAATCGCAACCCGAAATCCCTTGCGGATCAAGGTCAAAAGGTACCCCTCGGCCGCATGGACCGGGACGCCGCACATCTGGATATCCTCGCCCAGATGCTTGCCCCGTTTGGTCAGCGCAATATCAAGCGCCGCACTCGCGGCGACGGCATCATCAAAGAACATCTCATAGAAATCGCCCATCCGGTAGAACAACAGCGCATCCGGATGCGCCGCCTTGATCTCCAGATACTGCGCCATCATCGGCGTGGCGCCGTCGCTCGCGTCCATGCATCCCCCCGGATCAACACCCGACTACCCTATTGGCCCCAGCGACCCGGTGAAAGCCGAAAACAGCCCCCGTTGACGAACCGCGCCGTCACCCTCACAACTGTCAGGCAGATGACCGAAGCCGGGGATGGGCCCTACATCTTGGTAAATACAAAATGTATTACAACAAAATATTGAATTCTCTAGAAAGGGCCAGACCATGACCATCTGGAATCTCGGCTCCATCAATGCTGACCACGTCTACGCCGTCCCGCATATTCCCACGCCAAAGGAAACGCTTGCCGCCACCGCCCTGACCACTGGTCTTGGCGGCAAGGGCACGAACATGTCGGTCGCGATCGCCCGCGCCGGTGGCCGCGTGATGCATATTGGTGCCGTGGGCTCCGATGGCCGCTGGGCCGTTGACCGCCTGCTCGAATATGGCGTCGACACCCGCCATATCGCTCAGGTTCCGGTGCCCACCGGCCACGCGATCATCTACGTGGACGCGCACGGCGAAAACAACATCGTCCTGTTTCAGGGCGCAAACCATGCGATTCCCCTCGACACGATCCGCGCCGCCCTTTTCGAAGCCCGGACCGGCGACCGCTTCCTCCTTCAGAACGAAACCAACCTCCAACCCGAAGCCGCGAAACTCGCCCGCGATATGGGCCTGACCGTCGCCTATGCCGCCGCGCCGTTCAGTGCCGCCTCAGTTCAGGCGGTCCTCCCCTTCACCGATTTCCTCATCCTGAACGAAGTCGAAGCCGATCAACTCCATACCGCCACCAGCCTCGGCCCCGCCGATCTTCCCGTCCGCGACGTCATCGTTACGCTTGGTGCCGACGGGTCCGACTGGTTCGATAATGCCGCCCGCCAGCGCCACCATTTCGACGCCATCCCTGTCACGCCCGTCGATACAACCGGTGCCGGCGATACCTTTACCGGCTACGTCCTTGCCGCACTCGACCGGGGTCAGCCGATGGCGCAGGCGATCCAACTTGCCACCCGCGCAGGCGCGCTCATGGTCACCCGTCCGGGCGCCGCAGATGTCATCCCCGACCTGTCCGAAGTCACCGCCTTCCGCCCGTAAAGAAAGCCACCCATGACCGACCATGTCACCACCCATCAGGCCGAAGAGGACGCCCGGAACGAGGCGATCCTGATCTACGTCAACGGCCGCATCGTCCCCAAGGCGCAGGCCATGGTCAGTGTCTATGACTCGGGCTTCATGCTCGGCGATGGTGTCTGGGAGGGGATCCGACTCTACAACAACCGCTGGGCCTTTGTGGACGAACATATCGACCGCCTGTTCGAGGCCGCAAAGGCCATCGACCTTGATATCGCCATGACCCGGGATCAGGTCATTTCCGCCTTGCTAGACACACAAAGGGCCAATGGCATGACCACCGATGCTCATGCCCGCCTCATGGTCACCCGGGGAACAAAGGTGCGCCCGTTCCAGCACCCGTCGCTATCCCGCTCCGGCCCCACCATGGTCATCATCATGGAACATTCGCGGCCAAAGATCCCCCGCCCCATCCGGCTTGCCACCGTGCCCCATATGCGCGGCCTGCCAATGACGCAGGACCCGAAACTCAACAGCCATTCAAAACTCAACTGTATCCTCGCCTGCATCGCCGCCGAAAAGGCCGGCGCGGACGAGGCGTTGATGTTGGACGTGCATGGCTTTGTGAATACAACGAACGCCTGCAACTTCTTCATCGTCCGCAAGGGCCAGGTTTGGACTTCGACCGGCGACTACTGCATGAACGGCATCACGCGCCAAAAGGTGATCGACCTTTGCCGCGCCAACGGCATCCCGGTCTTTGAACGCAACTTTTCGCTCGTCGATACCTATTCCGCCGACGAAGCCTTTCTCACCGGCACATTCGGCGCACAAACACCGGTCGGCATGATCGACGGCCGCACCATCGGTACAGGCCAAATGGGCCCGATGACCGAACGCCTGCGTGCCCTCTACAAGGACCTCGTCGCCGCATGATCCCGACCACCCCGCACAAAGGGCGCTAAGCCATGCGTATCGCCATGTGGTCCGGCCCCCGGAACCTGTCGACCGCCATGATGTATTCCTTCGCCGCCCGTGGCGATTGCGCGGTCTGGGATGAACCCTTTTATGCCGCCTACCTCCGATCCACCGGCATCAACCACCCGATGCGCGATCAGATCATTGCCGCCCATGATGCCGATCCCCTCAGCGTCGCCGCCGCCTGCCAGGGCCCAATTCCGCCGGAACAGGCTCTGTTCTATCAGAAACACATGCCCCTCCACATGGTCGACGGTTTCCCCCGAAACTTTATGCGCGCCTGTGAAAACGTCTTCCTCATCCGCCACCCGACGCGTGTCGTCGCCTCCTACGCCAAAAAGCGTGAAGGCCCGACCCTTGCCGATATCGGCTTTGTCCAGCAATCCCGGATGTTCGACGAAGTCACCGATTGGCTCGGCCGTCCTCCGCTTGTCATTGACAGCGCCGACATCCGCGCAAACCCGCAAACGATGCTGACCCGCCTCTGCAATGCGCTGGGCATCGCCTTTACCGACCGGATGCTCCACTGGCCCCCGGGACCCAAGCCTTATGACGGCATCTGGGCCCCCCATTGGTATGGCGCCATCCACCAGTCCACAGGCTTCGACTCCGCCGAAGGCCCGCTGCCCGAACTGCCCCCGGAATATCAGCGCCTCGCCGATCTTGCCCTGCCGCATTACGACCGGCTGGCCGCCTTCCGGCTCTGACGAAAACCCATCAACGCGGCGCTTGCCGTCCACAGTGTCAGGGTCCAAGCTCTTTCCCATCCGGGGAGGACCATCATGCTCATCACGAACAAAGCCGCAGCCCGCGCGGCCCGCATCTATCTCAAGGCCGCCGATTGTCAGGTTTCTGATCTGGCCGCCCTGACCAGCCGCAAGATCGACATCACCGACTACCCCCTCGCCGCCGATGTGCTGTCCAACATCCTGATCTACGACTGCAACGCCCTGCGCCCCCGTATCCAGGACTCCACCGAACGCCAGCATCTCATGGCCGAATGGGCTGATGCGCTTCTGAACGGCCCCGGGGTCCTTGTCCTGAAAGGCGCCGAACCCGATCACGCCATGATCGACCGCGCCTCAGGCATGTTCCGCGCCCTGATCGACGAACAGAACAGGCTCGGTTCAGGCGGAGGAGACCATTTCGCCAAGCCCGGCGCGAACGAACGGATCTGGAACAGCCTTGAAAAACACTGCCTCGCTGATCCCGAGAATTTCGCCCGCTACTACGGCAATCCGTTCCTTGCCCTCGTGTCCGAGGCCTGGCTTGGCCCCAATTACCAGATGACGGCACAGCTCAACGTCGTGAACCCCGGCGGTGCCGCCCAATCTGCGCATCGCGACTACCATCTTGGCTTCCAAAGCGCCGCCGACATCGAACGCTACCCGCTCCATGTTCAGCTTCTCTCTCCGGTCCTGACGCTTCAGGGCGCAATCGCCCATGTCGACGCGCCCATCGAAACCGGCCCGACGCTCCTCTTGCCCTACAGCCAGCTCTATGACGCCGGCTACCTCGCCATGGGGCTTCCTGCCTTCCGCACCCATTTCGCCGAACATCATGTCCAGCTTCCGCTTGAAAAAGGCGACATGCTCTTCTTCTCGCCCGCGCTCCTCCACGCCGCAGGGACGAACCGCTCTGCCGACGTGAAACGCATGGTCAATTTGTTCCAGGTCTCTTCTGCCTATGGCCGAGCAATGGAAACCGTGGATCGGACCCGAATGGTCAAGGCCCTTTACCCGGCACTGAAACAGGCCAAGGCGAACGGCACCCTCTCCGATACTCAGATCGCCGCCGCAATCGCAGCCAGCGCCGAAGGCTACCCCTTCCCCACCAACCTTGACCGCGACCCGCCCATCGGCGGCATGGCGCCCAAATCTCAGGCCGCAGTGGTCCACGAGGCGCTGGCGGCAGGATGGTCAGCCGAGGCGCTCCATGTGGCTCTCGACATGCAGGACGCCAAAAAGAAAAGCTGATGGCGCTTTCCGGCTCAAAGGGGCTGTTACAAAGAAAGGGTGCAGACCAAGACTCTGGTCAGCACCCTTGACCTGAAAATATCAGCCCTTCACCCGCGCGTTCCGCGTCGCGATAAGCTTCAGCCGCAGCGCGTTCAGCCGGATGAACCCAGCCGCGTCCTTCTGGTCATAGGCGCCTGCGTCCTCTTCGAACGTCACATGCTTTTCGGAATACAGCGAATGGTCCGACCACCGCGCCACCGTCCGGGCCGAACCCTTGTAAAGCTTGACCCGCACAGTCCCGGTCACATGCTCCTGACTCTTGTCGATCAGCGCCTGCAGCATCTCCCGCTCGGGGCTGAACCAGAACCCGTTATAGATCAGCTCGGCATAGCGCGGCATGATCGAATCCTTCAGATGCCCCGCCCCGGCATCCAGCGTGATCTGCTCGATCCCCCGATGCGCCTCAAGCAGGATGGTCCCGCCCGGCGTCTCGTAAACGCCCCGCGATTTCATCCCCACGAACCGGTTCTCGACCAGATCAAGAACGCCCACCCCATGCCGTGCGCCCAGCTCGTTCAGCCGCGTCAACAGCATCGCAGGTGACAGCCGTTCGCCATTCACGGCAACCGCGTCACCCTTTTCAAATGTCACTTCGACCATCTCGGCCTGATCGGGGGCCTGCTCCACGGGAACAACCCGCTGCAGAACATATTCCGGGAACTCCTCTGCCGGGTTCTCCAGAACCTTCCCCTCGGACGAGGTATGCAGCAGGTTCGCATCCACCGAAAACGGCGCCTCGCCCCGCTTGTCCTTGGCAATGGGAATCTGGTTTTCCTCGGCATAGGCCAAAAGCTGCGTCCGGCTTTGCAGCGTCCATTCCCGCCACGGCGCAATCACCCGCAGATGCGGGTTCAGCGCCAGGGCCGAGAGTTCGAACCGCACCTGATCGTTGCCCTTGCCTGTCGCCCCATGCGCCACGGCATCGGCCCCTGTCTCAGCCGCAATCTCGACAAGACGCTTGGCGATCAACGGCCGCGCAATCGACGTGCCCAGCAGGTAAAGCCCCTCATACAGTGCATTCGCCCGGAACATCGGGAACACGAAGTCCTTCACGAACTCCTCACGCACATCCTCGATGTGGATATTCTCGGCCTTCACACCCAGCAGCACCGCCTTGGCCCGCGCCGGCTCAAGCTCTTCGCCCTGTCCAAGATCGGCGGTAAAGGTGATCACCTCGCAGCCATATTCGTTCTGCAACCACTTGAGGATGATCGACGTATCAAGACCGCCCGAGTAGGCGAGGACAACTTTCTTGGGGGCGTTCTTGCCGGTCATGGGGGCCTCTCAGTCAGGATTTCCAGACGCCGGGTTAATCCCTTTCGCTTGTCAGGGCAAGCAACCGCCGTTGACCTTGCGCAACGCCTCATGCGACCACATTTCCTCACGGAAGATAAGGAGAGAGCGCGCATGGGATGGCAGATCATAAAGCACAGTTTTGCGTTGCTTTTCCGGAACCTGCCGGATGCGCTCAAGGTCTCTGTGGGTCCGATCATCCTTGTCGCCGTCTTTGCCATCACCCTTATGGTCTCCCTCGGCGCGTCCAGCGAGGATCTGATTGCCGTCGCCGCTGGCGGCACGCCGTCCACGGCCCTGTCGCTGGCGATCCTCATCCTTTTCCTTGGATTCGTCTTTGTCTCAGCCTGGGTGGCTGTCGCATGGCACCGACTGATCCTGCTCGAGGAATATCCCGGCCTCCTGCCCGGCATCGCGGGCCGGCCCATCTGGCGCTATGCCGGCCGTTCGATCCAGGTCGGGCTCCTCACCCTCCTCGCCATGATCCCCGCTGCAATCCTGATCGGCCTCGCGGCGCAGACGCTTGGCGGCGATCAGCCGGTTGTCGGCCTTCTGGCAGGGTTCCTTCTTGGTACGTTCCTAAGCTTCGTCTGGCTGCGCCTTGCCATCGTCCTCCCGGCAACGGCCCTTGGCCGCGTCCTGACGATCTCTGACGCCTGGGCCGCCACGGCACCGATGTCCAACGCGATCCTGTCGGCTTCGGCCATTCTGGTGGGCCTCAACCTAGGCGTGGCCTTTGTTACCGCCGCGATCTTTCAGGGACCGGTGGGCGTGATCGTCGATGTCATCGTCAACTGGGTGACGCTCATGGTCGGGACAAGCATCCTGACAACCCTTTTCGGCGTCGTCGTGGAAAAGCGCTCGATCTAGCCGCGGGGCCTACAAAAGCCGCCTCAGAAAATCCCGCTCGCCCGCATTGGCAATCAGGGAAACCGCCTCATCGGCGGCGCACCATATCGCGGTATGAAGCTCTTCGGGTGGCGGACCCATCCGCAGTGTGGGTCGCGCAAGATAGATGTGACAGATCTTTTCGGCCCACAGGTCATATTCTGGCATATAGGTGAACCGCTTGAACGCCCCCAACCGACGTGGCGCCGTGATGTGCCATCCCGTCTCTTCATAAACCTCGCGATGCAGTGCCCTCACGGGGTCTTCGCCCTTGTCGATCCCGCCGCCGGGCAACTGCACCTCGGGCAAAGGCTCGGCCTGAAAGGTCAGCAAAAGGTCGTTCCCGCGCGGCAGAATGGCATAAACCCCGGGCCGCGCCTTGTAGTGCTGCCCGTTTTTCACAGCCTCGCCATACCGCCGGATCATACCTCGCCCCCTTGGACCTTTGCTTGCCGTACCTATATGGACGCGTTATGCCCTTCCCGTCCAGTTAAGGAAACTGCCATGACCCTCGGCGCGCGTATTGCCTGGGACGACACCGTCCTTCCGTTTCAGCTCGACCGGTCCGATATCCGCGGCCGCGTGGCACGTCTTGACGGTGTGCTCGATAACGTCCTTCGTCAGCACGACTATCCCGAGGTGATTGAATCCCTGGTGGCCGAAATGGCGGTTCTGACCGCTCTCATCGGCCAGACGGTCAAGGAACGGTGGAAACTGTCCCTGCAGGTCCGTGGCAACGGTCCGGCGCGCATCATCGCGACCGACTACTACGGCCCGACGGAAGAAGGCGAACCTGCCCGCATCCGCGCCTGGGCCAGCTACGATTCCGAACGCCTTGATCTCGACGCCGATCCGTTCAGCCAGATCGGCGAAGGCTACTTTGCGATCCTGATCGATCAGGGCGCCGGAAACACCCCCTACCAGGGCATCACCCCTATCGCCGGAAACTCCCTTTCCGCCTGTGCAGAGACCTATTTTGCCCAGTCCGAACAGCTTCCGACCCGCTTTTCGCTCACCTTCGGCCGCTCCACCATGCCCGGTGAAGCGGAACGCTGGCGCGCAGGCGGTGTGATGCTGCAACACATGCCCAAGGCCTCACCCTTCGTCGCCAAAGACGCTGCCACCGGCGAAGGCGGGTTGCTGAACCCGGCCGACATCCTTGATGGCGACGAGGGCGAAAACTGGAACCGCGTGAATGTCCTGCTCGACACGGTCGAAGAACTCGAACTCATCGGCCCGCAGGTCCAGCCGACCGAGCTTCTCGTGCGCCTGTTCCACGAAGAGGGTCCGCGCGTCTTTGACCCCCAGCCCGTGGTCTTTGGCTGCACCTGTTCCGCCGACCGGGTCAGGACCAGTCTGTCGATCTATTCGGCCAAGGATATCCGTCACATGACCACGCCCGAAGGTATCGTGACGGCGGATTGCCAGTTCTGCGGCGCCCATTATGAATTCGATCCCCTGACGCTCGGGTTCGAAGCTAAAGGTGCCGCAGGTGAACCCGTCTGAAGCCGAACAGGCCCTGCGCAAGGCGCTGTCCCTGCCGGGCAACGACTCGTCCGACTTTGACCTCAATCCAGACGTGCCCCTTCCCGAGGGGCGCGTCCTTCGTCCTGCCGGCGTGCTGATCGCCGTCGATGTGTCAACGCCCGTCGCGCAGGTCATCCTCACCAAACGCTCGGCCCGTCTGAAACATCACCCCGGCCAAATCTCGTTTCCCGGCGGCAAACAGGACCCCGACGACCTGGATCCCCGCGCCGCTGCCCTGCGCGAGGCGCAAGAGGAAATCGGCCTGCCACCGGACCAAGTGCAGGTTCTTGGCGAACTCCCCCCTCATGAAACCGTCACGGGTTTCCTCGTCCATCCCGTGGTCGGCCTTGTCCGCGACCCCTTCCACGAAGTGCCCGAAGCGGGCGAAGTAGCCGAAGTCTTTCGCGTGCCCCTGTCCCACGTCACCGACCCCGCTCGCTTCCGGATTGAGGCGCGCCGCTGGCAAGGCCGCCGCCGCTACTACTACACGATCCCCTACGGTCCCTATTACATCTGGGGCGCCACAGGCCGCATCCTCCGCGCCCTCGCCGACCGGGTCGCAAGATGAAGATCAGCGCCGACTGGCTCCTGTCCGGCCCGGCGACGCAGGTCTGCAAGGTGATCACTGACGCCGGCCATCAGGCTTGGTTCGTCGGGGGCGCCGTCCGCAATGCGATCATCGGTGCAGGGGCGACGGATGTCGACATCGCCACCGATGCGCTCCCTGAAACAGTCTCTGATCTGGCCCAAAGAGCCGGTTTTCGTGCCATCCCGACAGGCATCGAACACGGTACAGTCACGATCCTTGCCGGCACCGAGAAATTCGAAGTCACCACCTTCCGCAACGATGTCGAAACCGATGGCCGTCATGCAAAGGTCACCTTCTCGACCGCGCTCACCGACGACGCCCAACGCCGCGACTTCACCATGAACGCCCTCTACGCGGCCCCGGATGGCACTGTGACTGACCCCGTCGGCGGTCTGCCAGACCTTCTTTCCGGCCACGTCCGCTTCATCGGCGATCCCCATCAACGCATCCGCGAAGACTACCTGCGCATCCTCCGCTTCTTTCGCTTTACTGCATGGTTCAGTGCCCCTGAAAACGGCATTGACGCAGACGGTCTCGCCGCCTGCGCCGAAAACCTCGACGGACTTGATCGCCTGTCCCGCGAACGCATCGGAGCCGAAATGCGCAAGCTCCTTGCCGCGCCAGATCCGGCTCCCGCCCTTGCCGCCATGTCAGCCTCAGGGGCACTTCTCCGCCTCCTCCCCGGCGTTGCTGCTCACCTCATCGCAGTCCTCGTCCACGTCGAACAGGCCGCGTCCCTTGCCCCAGACTGGCTTCGCCGCCTTGCCGCGCTGGGCGGACAGGACGCCGAAACCACCCTCCGTCTCAGCAACACCGATGCCACCCGCCTGAGCCGTCTTCGCAACGCGATCACCTCGCCCGATACCCCCGGCGCCCTCGGCTACCGCCTCGGCCCTGCAGATGCGCTTGAC
>JBGSWJ010000522.1:0-2835 GCA_041752495.1 Rhodobacterales bacterium | reverse complement strand
CGCATCCCGGTCATTGCAGGCCCCCCTTGGTCTCGAGCGCCCAGAACAGGATCGCGATGGCATCGGCCTCGTTGTCGTCGGCGGGGCTGAAGCCACGGGCCCGGGCTGCGGCGATCATCGCTTCCTTGTCTTCATAGCCCTTGCCGGTGGCGTGGCGCTTGATCGTGCCGACCGGCACGCCCTCGTAAGGCACGCCCCGCAATTCGGCCCATGCGGTCAGCGTGGCCATCAGCCCGCCATAGACGTGGGCGGCGTCAGTGCCTGCGTGACGACGGACCTCCTCGAACCAGATGGTAGCAATGGGCCCGGACAGACGGTCCAACTCACCAAGCCAGTTGCTGAACCGCAGGTAGCGCATGCCGCCACCGTCGAAGCGGCCGGGGCGGAAGGACACGGTGCCGCTGGTTATCAGGCCATCGGCACCATGCAGCGCCCAGCCAGTTGTGGTGCCAAGGTCGAGCGCAAGGATGGTGCGGCAAGGTGGGATGGCGGGCCGCGATTCACCCCTTACGCCGCAAACGGCGGTGATCAGAGTCTTGTCAGCCATGGGTGGTCTCCTTTTCTGGTGGGGTGGCTCAGGGTGGAAGACGACGGCGATCATGTTCTTGGCGGAGCGGATTGCCGTCGTCGGATGGATGCTCAAGATTTCTTGCGCTTTGCGTGTTTGCTGATGTGCCTCGCCACACGCTTGCGGTTGGATGCAGCGACAGCCTTGCCGGGCGCATGATGCTCAGGGCAGCGGCGGTTCAGCGTTCCCGATCGCATGCCACTCCAGCAGTCGAACGCCTGTCCGCATTCGGCGCAGTGGCTTTTCCAGAAAATGATTGGAACGATCTGGCTATCGCGGCGTGTGTGCAGATCCGATCCGATCGCGACATAGCGCTGGCCCTCGTGCATCAGCACGGTTCCCGGAAGCGGCAGCACACGGAAATTGATCTTGTGCACGACGCGCGGGGGACGCGATTTGGCGGACCTCTTGTCGCGACCATCCAGAGCATCGGATACAGGCGTCGCGCGGATACTATCGTTGTATGAGGGGGCAGGACGGCGTCCGCCCCCCTCATACTTAGTATAGGCAGTCACACCCTCTCTCATCAAATCCTTGCAAACGTCTGGTTTCATTTCATTTTCTCCTGTTTTTGATGACAGAGTGGCATGACAGAGGCCACTGTCATCGTCATCATCAAGTTGTTGATTTCGTTGAATTCATGACAGAGGCATGAGGATGACAGTGGCCTCTGTCATATGACAAAGTCACTCATCGACCCCCTCCGGATAGACCCAGACAGCAGGGTTCTCGACCTCCCTGGCACGACCGGAATGGGGGCATTTGAAGTGCGTCGGCAGGACCATTTCGCCCTCGCCCAGGACCTCTCCAGTCTCGGCGTCAATCACGCAATCGCGGCCGAACCGCATGCCTTCGACGCAGAGATAGCCAAAGTGTGACTTGGTCGCGGGGAAGCCGTGTTCGACCATATCGCGGCGGAATTTCACGAAGCCTTTGGTCGCCAGCACGTTGATCCGCTGCCGAATGGTGAATTCGCTGCCAAGACCATGCTGGTTTTCGAAGCCCGCACCGAACTGCGTTGATGTGTAGACGCGCCCCTCGCCCGCCTCATCGAATAGCAAACTCAAGATCACGTCGTGTTTCCGATCCCGCTCGGCATCGTATTTCGCGCCCACCTCGGCGCGGACCAGCCGTTCGTTCATCGGGTTGATCTCGACCCATTGGCCGCGCACCTTGTCGATCAGTTTTGACGGCAAAGCAGGGCCATTGCGCAGTTCGATCTCCAGCTTGCGCTCGGATGCGTCCTCATCGGGGCGATGCAGGATCAGGCCGGAGGTGTAGAAGCCGCGCAGCGCGCTGGCCCCGGATAGCGCCAGAAAGGGATCATCCTTCACCTGCAGCTTGCTGAGTTTCTTCGTGTGGTGGACGAGGATGACGCCACAGTCCGGGTTGATGTGATCGCGCAGGACCTCGACCCGATCCTTCAGGAAGAACATCATCGCGCCGTTGTCGTTTTCGCCGCCGCCATCAGGACCGCCGTCGAAGAGGTTGCGGATCGGATCGATGCAGATGATGTCAACGGGCTCAGCCGTAAACGCCGCCCGGATGGCATGGGCGACGCCCACGCTGCCCTCGACATCAAGCAGCATCTTCAGCTTCGGAGTGGCGACGAGGTTGTCGCGCGCGGCAGCCAGCAGCTTTGGCGGCAGAGTGATCTGCTGCAGGCGTTCTCGCAGATAATCATACTGGATCTCTAACTGAAGGTAGAAAATCCGCAGCGGACGGGGCGGCGCGAAGCCAAGGAAGGGCACGCCCGCCGCCATGTGCACGAGCCAGGAGATCAGCAGGTCGCTCTTGCCGATCTTGGGCGCGCCACCCAGCACCAGCATGCCACCCGGGGTCAGCACGCGCGGCGCGATGATGTCGGCAGGCATCGGGCTCTTGTCGTCAAGCAACGCACCAAGGGTGAATGTGGGCTGTTCGTTCGGCACGGGGGCTGCGCTGTCGAGGCGGATCAGCGGGGGCCCGTGCTTTTCGACATGGATGGCCCAGAGACGTTCGGACTCGCGCTTGAGCCGCTCCACGGGCCACTGCGGTCGGAGCATCGCGGCATTGTAGCCGCAGATGCCCTCCCAGCCGTCGTCCTTCGACATCCGGCCTTCGTGGACCATCCGGATGAAATAACCGATGGCGGCCGATGCCCCCTCGAAGCGGGACCAGTCATCCTGACCGCCCTCACGCACCGGCGTGACGAGGACATCGGCAACACCGGGCTTGTCGGACGAAGAGAAGTCGGGCTGCAGGGTGACCCCCGGCGCGGGCGGCAT
>JBGSWJ010000521.1:0-4348 GCA_041752495.1 Rhodobacterales bacterium | reverse complement strand
CCGGCGGCGGCGCGGTGACGGGACCTATCTGTCGGCGCGGGTGCAGACTTCGGCAGGTGCAGTGCCGGTGATGGTGCAGCTTGAGGGGGCGGCTTTGCTGCGGCTTCTTGAGGTGCGGCGGAGCCTTGAGAATGATGCGGTGCGCAAGGCGGCGGTCGCGGCGACCCCGGCGCAGCGGGCCGAGATCGGGATGCTGTGCGATGACCTGCTGGGCATCATCGCGCGGGGCGAGAGTTACCGCGAAGCCGACTGGGCCTTTCACGGTGCGATCTATGACGCGACGGGGAACCCGATGTTCGGGCAGATCCTGCGGCGGCTGGACGAGATGATGGAGCGGAGCGCGGAAAGCCCGTTTTCGCGCCCGGCCTTTGGTCTGGCGAGTTTTCCGATGCACCGCGATCTGGCCGACGGGATTATCGTGGCCGACCCGGACCGTGCCGGGGCTGCGATCAACGCGATCCTCGATTCGGTCGAGACGGAAATCCGGGACATGATCGGCCTGTCTGGCCAGCCGTAATCCGGCGGAGGCGCGCGAGGCGCGCCATTGTTTTTCTCCCCCGCCGGGCCTGCGGCCCGTCAGGGGCTCGTGCCTCCGGCGGAGGTATTTCAGAGACAAAGAAGCCAAAAGGGCAAGTCCCGGGTTTCTTTGTCTCTGAAATACCTTGGGGGCGCGGCACCCCCTCCACGCCTGAACGTTATTCCGCCGCCTCCATGTAGCTTTCGACCGGCGGGCAGATGCAGATCAGGTTGCGGTCGCCATAGACATTGTCGACCCGGCCCACGGGAGGCCAGTATTTGTCAACCCGGAAGGCGCCGGGCGGGAAGCAGCCCTGTTCACGGGGGTAGGCCCGTGTCCAGTCGGCCACCAGATCCTCGACCGTGTGCGGGGCATGGCGGAGAGGCGAGTCCTCGGCAGTGATCTCGCCCTGTTCGACGGCGCGGATTTCTTCGCGGATGGCGAGGAGGGCGGTGATGAAGCGGTCGATTTCGGCTTTGGTCTCGGATTCGGTGGGTTCGACCATGAGGGTGCCGGCCACGGGCCAGCTCATCGTGGGGGCATGGAAGCCGTTGTCGATCAGGCGTTTGGCGATGTCGTCGACGGTGACGCCCCATTCGGCGAAGGGGCGGGTATCGAGGATGCATTCATGGGCCACGCGTCCCCGGTTGCCCATGAAGAGGACGTCATAGCTTCCGCGCAGGCGGGCGGCGATGTAGTTGGCGTTCAGGATCGCCACTCGGGTGGCCTGCGTCAGACCGCGACCGCCCATCATCAGGCAATAGGCCCAGGAGATGAGCAGGATCGAGGCCGAGCCGTAGGGGGCGGCGGAGACCGGGCCTGCATCAGAGTCTTTCAGGCGTTCGCCTGAGGGACCCCCCGTTTCCGGGTGGCCGGGGAGGTAGGGGGCGAGATGGGCCTTGACGCCGATGGGGCCCATGCCCGGGCCGCCGCCGCCATGGGGGATGGCGAAGGTCTTGTGCAGATTGACGTGGCTCACGTCCGAGCCGATCTCGCCCGGTTTCACGAGGCCGACCATGGCGTTCATGTTGGCCCCGTCGAGATAGACCTGGCCGCCGTGAGCGTGGGTGATGGCGCAGATTTCGCGCACGGTTTCTTCGAACACGCCGTGCGTCGAGGGGTAGGTGATCATGCAGGCAGCGAGTTTGCTGCCTGCGGCCGCCGCCTTGTCGCGGAAGTCGTCAAGGTCGACGTCGCCGTTGGGCGCGGATTTGACCACGACGACCTGCATCCCGGCCATCTGGGCCGAGGCAGGATTTGTGCCGTGGGCCGAAACGGGGATCAGGCAGACGGTGCGGTCATGGTCGCCACGCGCACGGTGGTAGGCCTGAATGGTCAGGAGGCCTGCATATTCGCCCTGCGCGCCTGAGTTCGGCTGCATCGACATGGCGTCATAGCCGGTGATGGTGCAAAGTTTTGCGGCGAGGTCGTCGATGGCCTCTTTGTACCCGAGCGCCTGATCGGGGGGGGCAAAGGGGTGGAGCGTGCCGAATTCGGGCCAGGTGATGGGCATCATCTCGGCCGCCGCATTCAGCTTCATCGTGCAGGAGCCGAGCGGGATCATCGCGCGGTCAAGTGCCAAGTCGCGGTCGGAGAGGCGGCGCATGTAGCGCATCATCTCGGATTCGGCGCGGTTCATGTGAAAGACCGGGTGGGTCAGGTAGTCGGAGGTGCGCAACATCGTCTCGGGGAAGCCGAGGTCGGCGCGGTGGGGGGGCGCCACATGGATGCCAAAGGCGCGCAGGACGCGATGGAGGACCTGTTCGTCGGTCGTCTCGTCCAGGGTGATGCCGACGCGGTCATTGCCGATCTTGCGGAGATTGACGCCTTCGGCACGGGCGGCGGCGAGGATGCCGGCCTGGCCCACGCCGACTTCGACCGTGATGGTGTCGAAGAAGGCTTTGGGCGCGACCTTGGCCCCCGCCACGCGCAGCGCCTTGGCGAGCCGGACAGTATGGAAATGGACGCGTTCGGCAATGGCCCGCAGGCCACGGGGGCCGTGAAAGACGGCGTAGAAGGAGGCCATGACGGCGAGGAGCGCCTGTGCGGTGCAGACGTTGGACGTGGCCTTTTCCCGGCGGATGTGCTGTTCGCGGGTCTGGAGCGAGAGGCGATAGGCCTTGTTCCCGCGCGAGTCGATCGAGACGCCGACGATGCGGCCGGGCATGGCGCGTTTGAGGTCGTCCTTGCAGGACATGAAGGCAGCATGTGGCCCGCCGTAGCCCATGGGCACCCCGAACCGCTGGGAGGAGCCGATGGAGATATCGGCGCCCATGGCGCCGGGCTCCTTGAGCATGGTCAGCGCAAGGAGGTCGGTCGCCACGATGGCGATGGCCTTGGAGGCGTGAAGCGCCTCGATTTCGGTGGTGAAGTCGCGGATGTGCCCGAAGGTGCCGGGGTATTGGAAAATTGCGCCGAAGACCTTTGGCGGGTCAAGTGCCTCGGGCGCGTCCACGATCACCTCGATCCCGAGTGGCAGGGCGCGGGTGCGGATGACGGCGATGGTCTGGGGGTGGCAATTCTGGTCGACGAAGAAGGCGCGCGCTTTGGACTTGGCAGTGCGTTCGGCCATGGTCATGGCCTCGGCGGCGGCGGTTGCCTCGTCCAGAAGAGAGGCATTGGCGACGGGTAGGCCGGTGAGGTCGGCGATCATGGTCTGGTAGTTCAGGAGCGCTTCGAGGCGGCCCTGGGCGATTTCGGGCTGATAGGGGGTGTAGGCCGTGTACCAGGCCGGGTTTTCGAGGATGTTGCGCTGGATCGCCGGGGGCGTGACCGTGCCGTAGTAGCCTTGGCCGATGAGCGAGGTCATGACGCGGTTTTTTGCGCCGACTTCGCGCATCTTGGCCAGGAGCTCGTGTTCTGCCAGCGGGGCCCAGTCGAGTGGCTTGTCCTGCCGGATTGAGGCCGGGACGGTCTGGTCGATCAGCTCGTCAAGGCTGGCCACACCTACGGCCTTGAGCATCGCGTCCATTTCCGAAGGCGAGGGGCCGATGTGGCGGCGATTGGCGAAATCGTAGGGATTGTAGTCGGTGGGCGAGAAGGTCATGGCGCTGTCTTTCC
The DNA here is from genome assembly GCA_041752495.1 of Rhodobacterales bacterium. Taxonomy (GTDB): domain Bacteria; phylum Pseudomonadota; class Alphaproteobacteria; order Rhodobacterales; family Rhodobacteraceae; genus JAPLPE01. The sequence goes on along the minus strand of JBGSWJ010000521.1, from coordinate 771 downwards.
TTGGAGGACACCCGGGTTGCAGCGGGGGCCAAAACTCTTTGAAGAGTTTTGGCAAAATCCTTGGAAGGATTTTGGGGTGCGCTGCGGCGGACGTTGATAGACTGAACGGGCCGGTGGCGTCAGCCGATGAGGTCCTGGTATTCGTCCTCGTCCATGAAGTCGTCGACGACCGACACATCATCGACTTTGATCTTGAAGAACCAGCCCGCGCCGAGCGGGTCGTCGTTCACAAGGCCGGGGTTGTCGGTCAGCTTGCTGTTGACCTCGATGATCTCCCCATCGACTGGGGCGAGGATGTCGGAGGCGGCCTTGACGCTTTCGATGACGACGACTTCGTCGCCTTCGGCGACCATGGCCTCGATCTCGGGCAGTTCGACAAAGACGACATCGCCAAGCTGGGTGGCGGCATGTTCGGTGATGCCGACGACAATGGTGTCATCGCCTTCGACGCGGAGCCATTCGTGGTCTTCGGTAAATTTCATCGCAGGGTCCTCAGCGTTTGTAGGAAGTGGGAAAAAGGGGAAGGGGGGCGACGGCGAGGGGCAGGCGTTTGCCGCGCACCTCTCCGGTCAGGGGGGTGCCGGGGGCGGCGTGGGTTGCAGGGACATAGCCCATGGCGACGGGGGCGTTGACCGATGGGCCGAAGCCGCCGGAGGTGATCGTGCCTGCGGGTATGTCGCCGTCGTAAAGGGCTGTGTTTTCCCGCATGGGGGCGCGGCCTTCGGGGCGGAGGCCCACGCGGGTGCGGATGGGGCCGGATTCGAGTTCGGC
>JBGSWJ010000520.1:0-4884 GCA_041752495.1 Rhodobacterales bacterium | reverse complement strand
CTCTGCCCGAGGATGCCGCCTGCGATGCCGTCTGGGCACTGGCGCTGGGGGCCGCGCTGATGATGAAGGAAACCGGTGCCGCGCCCCGCAGCGCCTGGACGCTGGCAGCATTGCGGCAGGCCGTGACGGCGGCAATACTGGCCCCCGGGCGGGCCTGACGGGGTGGTCTGGTCAGATGCCCCGGGACGGTCTATGAGGCCAGCCCCATGAGCACCAGATTTTCATTCAGCTTGCACGCGACTGACGGCAAGGCCCGGACCGGCGTGATCCATACCCCGCGCGGAGAGATCCGGACGCCTGCCTTCATGCCGGTGGGGACCGCCGCGACGGTAAAGGCGATGCTGCCCGAAAGCGTCGCGGCCACAGGCGCGGACATCCTGCTTGGCAACACCTATCACCTGATGCTGCGCCCCACGGCAGAGCGGATCGCCCGTCTTGGCGGGCTGCACAGGTTCATGAACTGGGACAAGCCGATCCTGACGGATTCGGGCGGGTTTCAGGTGATGAGCCTTGCCTCCTTGCGCAAGCTGACAGAGGACGGGGTGCGGTTTTCGTCCCATATCGACGGCAGCAAGCACATGCTGACGCCCGAACGGAGCATGGAGATCCAGCGATTGCTGGGGTCCGACATCGTGATGTGTTTTGACGAATGCCCCGCGCTGCCCGCCGACGATGCGACGGTGGCCAAGTCGATGCGCATGTCGATGCGCTGGGCACAGCGATCACGCGATGCCTTTGGCGACAGGCCGGGCCATGCGCTGTTCGGGATCATGCAGGGCGGCGTCACGCAGGAGTTGCGGGCCGAGTCGGCCGAGGCGCTGAAGGCCATCGGGTTTGACGGCTATGCCGTGGGCGGCCTTGCCGTGGGCGAAGGGCAGGAGGCGATGTTCGGCGTGCTCGACTATGCGCCCGGCATGCTGCCTGCGGACAAGCCGCGTTACCTGATGGGTGTGGGCAAGCCGGATGATATCGTGGGCGCGGTCGCGCGCGGGATCGACATGATGGATTGCGTCCTGCCGTCCCGGTCGGGCCGGACCGGGCAAGCGTGGACGCGGCGGGGCCAGGTCAACATCAAGAACGCCCGCCATCAGGACGACCCCCGTCCGCTGGACGAGGATTGCACCTGCCCCGCCTGCCGGGGCTATTCCCGCGCCTACCTGCACCATGTGTTCAAGGCGCAGGAGATGATTTCGGGGATGCTGCTGACCTGGCACAACCTGCATTACTTTCAGGAGCTGATGGCCGGCATGCGGACGGCGATTGCCGAAGGGCGGTTTGAGGCGTTTGTGAGCGACTTTGATCGGCAAAGGGCGGAAGGGGATATCGCGCCCCTTTAGTCGGGTCGGGCTGTTCCATCGTTGCGTGGAAGCAATGGAACATTCCACGGCCCGGACTTGAGGCCGCTTTCCGTCAAGGGCCACACGGCTGGGTTGCCATCCTCCCTGACACTGCCCGCAGTCTGCCATTCTTTTGACCGGATGGTGGGCGTATAGGTGGGGCGACTTTCCGAAACCCTTTTCGTTAGTGAGACGCATGAACGTATTCTTTCTGGGGAATTGCCAGATCAACGCCATGCGGGGCATCTGCCGCGACATGTTCCCCGGGCTGAAGGCAAGCTTTCAGACGATCACGCCCTATTGGGGCGACTATGACGAGGCGGGCGTGAGGGCCGCGCTTGGCTCGGCCGATCTTGTCGTCAGCCAGGCGATCGAGAATCCGACAACGACCTTCAACGTCGAAGATGTCCGCGCGTCGAGCCGGGGCGAGGTGGTCTTTGTTCCCTATGTCTATATCGACGGGCTCGCCTCGCTGGAAATCGTGGCGTCCAAGGGGAAATCGGTGGTCAAGGGGGCCGATCTTCTGGCCTGGGGACAGGAAGGGCGGCGCGATCTGAACGTCTTCAACGATTATTGCAGCGGTGCCATCGACATGCGGAACGCCGCGCGGATCGAACTGTCGCTGATGAAGATGGCCGAGAAGGAAAAGGCGAACTGCGACATCACCATTTCCGACTATATCCGCGAAACATACCGCGATCAGATGCCTGTCTACGGGATCAATCATCCGACCCAGCATGTCGTCTTTGAATTGTTCCGGCGGCTTTGCCAGCGGGTCGGCTGGACCTATGATCCCGCGATTGCGCAGGACCCGATCATCTGGGGCAAGCGCGCTTTGCCTGCATCGCAGCGGGCACTGACGCCGATGGATGTGGACCGGCTTGGCTTGCGTTATGGCCCCGATCCGCATTGGTACGGGCAGGCGCACAAGCTTGTCACACTGGCGCTCAAGGCGGCTTTCAAGCCTCCCGTCGCGCACATGGCGGACGCCGGACAAGCGCAGAACTAGGGACTTGCGGGCCTCTTCCGCCGGGCGCATTCTGCCCTCAGGGAGTCGGCCCATTGAAACGACCCCCGCACTGCACCAGATGTAGTGCCTTGACCCAAGAGGAGAGGGCCACGGGTTGCCGCGAACGGGACCCCGCTCTCTTGCCAATAACAAGGAAACGAGCATGACGAAAAGTCTCAGCCCTACCTACCCGGTGCTGCCGCTGCGCGACATCGTGGTTTTTCCCCACATGATCGTGCCGCTGTTTGTAGGCCGTGAAAAGTCGGTGCGGGCGCTTGAGGATGTGATGGCAGAGGACAAGCAGATCCTGCTGTCCAGCCAGATCGACCCGGGTGTCGATGATCCCGCCACGGACGGTATCTACAAGGCGGGCGTTCTTGCCAATGTGCTGCAACTGTTGAAGCTGCCCGATGGCACAGTGAAGGTGCTGGTCGAAGGCAAGGCACGTGTGCGCATTGTCGAATTCGTCAAGAACGAACGCTTTTTTGAAGCTCAGGCCGAAGTCCTTGAAGAGACGACCGGAGACGCGGACATCGTCCGCGCGCTGGTGCGGTCTGTCGCGCAGGAATTCGAACGCTACAGCAAGATCAAGAAGAACATCCCCGAAGAGGCGCTGGCCGCCGTGACCGACACGACGGAACCGGCCAAGCTGGCCGATCTGGTTGCAGGGCACCTTGGGATCGAAGTGAAGCAGAAGCAGGATCTGCTTGAGACACTCAGCGTGGCTGAGCGGCTTGAGAAGGTCTACGGCCTGATGCAGGGCGAAATGTCGGTTCTGCAGGTCGAGAAAAAGATCAAGACCCGCGTCAAATCCCAGATGGAGCGGACCCAGCGCGAATATTACCTGAATGAGCAGATGAAGGCCATTCAGCGCGAGCTTGGCGACGGCGAGGAAGGCCAGAACGAAGTGGCCGAACTTGAGGCACGGATTCAGGCGACCAAACTGTCGAAGGAAGCCCGCGAGAAGGCCGATGCCGAACTGAAAAAGCTCAAGTCGATGAGCCCGATGAGCGCCGAGGCGACCGTCGTGCGCAATTACCTTGACTGGCTTCTGGGCGTGCCCTGGGGCGTGAAGTCCAAGACCAAGCGCGATCTGCCCCACGCCGAGGCCGTGCTGAACGCCGACCACTATGGTCTGGAAAAGGTCAAGGAACGCATCGTCGAATACCTTGCCGTGCAATCGCGCAGCGTAAAGCTGAAGGGGCCGATCATGTGCCTCGTCGGCCCCCCGGGCGTGGGCAAGACCAGCCTTGGCAAATCCATCGCCAAGGCGACGGGCCGCGAATTCATCCGCATTTCGCTGGGTGGCGTGCGGGATGAATCCGAGATTCGGGGCCACCGGCGGACTTATATCGGCTCTATGCCGGGCAAGATCATCCAGGCGCTGAAAAAGGCCAAGACGACCAATCCGCTCATCCTGCTCGATGAAATCGACAAGATGGGCCAGGATTTCCGGGGCGACCCGGCGTCAGCAATGCTTGAGGTGCTCGATCCGGAACAGAACTCGACCTTTGTCGATCACTACCTTGAGGTGGAGTACGACCTGTCCAACGTGATGTTCATCACGACGGCCAACTCGTACAACATGCCAGGGCCGCTCCTCGACCGGATGGAGATCATCTCTCTTGCCGGCTACACCGAAGACGAGAAGCGCGAGATCGCCAAGCAGCACCTTTTGCCGAAGGTGATGAAGAACCACGGGCTGAAGCCGGCTGAATTCGAACTGGCCGATTCTGCCATCACCGAGATGATCCGCACCTATACCCGCGAGGCCGGGGTGCGGAATCTGGAACGGGAAATCGCCAAGGTCGCCCGCAAGGCCGTGACCAAGATCGCCAAGAAGACCGAGAAGAAGGTCGTCGTCACCGACGCCAATATCGAGGATTTTCTGGGCGTGAAGCGGTTCCGTTTTGGTCTGGCTGAAACCGAGGATCAGATCGGTGTCGTGACCGGGCTGGCCTGGACTTCAGTGGGTGGAGAGCTTCTGTCTATCGAAGCACTGCGCCTGCCGGGCAAGGGCCGGATGAAGACGACCGGGAAACTGGGCGATGTGATGAAGGAATCCATCGAAGCGGCCAGTTCCTATGTCCGGTCGGTCAGCCCCCAGCTGGGGGTCAAGCCGACCAAGTTCGACAAGGTCGACATCCACGTCCACGTCCCCGATGGGGCCACGCCCAAGGACGGCCCTTCGGCCGGTCTGGCGATGGTCACCTCCATCGTGTCGGTCCTGACGCAGATCCCCGTCCGGCGCGACATCGCCATGACGGGCGAGGTGTCACTTCGGGGTAATGCAATGCCCATCGGCGGGCTCAAGGAAAAGCTGCTTGCGGCGCTCCGCGGCGGGATCACCACGGTCCTGATCCCGGAGGAAAACACCCGCGATCTGCCGGAAATCCCGGATAACGTGAAGGCGGGGCTGAACATCATCCCGGTCAAGCATGTGTCCGAGGTGCTCAAGCTTGCGCTGGTGCGGCAACCCGAGCCCATCGAATGGGACGAAGAAGCCGAGGAAGCGGCGGCGCTGGCGGCGGCCAAGCC
>JBGSWJ010000519.1:0-6397 GCA_041752495.1 Rhodobacterales bacterium | reverse complement strand
CGGGTCAGGGACATGACGGCCGAACGTGACAGGCGCGCTGCCGAACTGGCCGAACGCGTCCGCGAACTGGCGCGGGTGACCCGGCTGGCGGCCGAACGCGAAAGCCAGTTTGCGGCGCAGGCCAAAGCCAATCTCAAGGCGCAGGAGGCCCGGATCCTGAACGAAGTCTTCAGTTCCCTGTCCTGGCGGCTGACTGCCCCCCTGCGGGGTCTGAACAGGCTTGTCCGGCGGCTGCTGCGGCGCTGAGGGCCCCGGGATCAGGCCGCCGCCATGTTGCGCGAATGATGCGCGATGGCGTCGTTCAGCCTGTCGTAATAGTAGAGGTTGCCGTTCTCCAGAACCGCCCCCGCATTGCACATGGTGCGCGCGGATTGCATCGAATGGCTGACGAAGATTGCGCTTGAGGTGCTCATCCGTTCAAGAAAGACCCGTTCGCTTTTCTTCTTGAAGGCGGCATCGCCCACGGCCGTGATCTCGTCGATGAGATAGGTATCGAACTTGAGCCCCATGGACAGGCCGAAGGACAGTCGGGATTTCATGCCCGAGGAATAGCTGCGGATCGGCAGATAGAAATGGCTGCCGAGTTCCGCGAAATCCTCGACATAGGCGATCAGGGAATCGGTATCGACACCATAGGCCCGCGCCACGAAACGGATGTTCTGTGCCCCGGTCATCTCGGGGTGGAAGGATCCGGAAAAGCCCACGGGAAAGGAAATGCTGCCATCCGACAGGATGCGCCCTGATGTCACGGCTGTCGTGCCCGCGATCATCCGCAGGAGCGTTGTCTTGCCCGCCCCGTTGCGCCCCAGAAGGGCGACCGATGTCCGTGTGGGAAACATCGCGGTGACGTTGTTCAGCACGGTCTTGCGGTGTCCGTACAGGAAATAGGTCTTGGTCAGATTCTCAAGAACGATCATCAGCCCTCGCGGCCGCCCTGTGTCAGCGGCGGTCCTTCAGCGCATAGGCCACAAGGACGATCAGCGCCCAGGCCAGGAAGGAAAACAGCGCGACAAGTGCCAGGAGCGGAATGCGGTCGGGATATTCCGCCTTTTCGGCAAGTGTCGGACGGATATGTGCGGCAAGATACCGGCTTTGCCGGCGGGATTGCGATACGGCCGCGTCAAAGGCGGCGCGGGCGGCGGCATAGGTCTGTTCTGCAAACTGCAGGTCGACCGTCAGGCGCTGATACTCGCCCACGATTTCGGCAAATCTGTCGCCTTCTTCCGTCGCCCCGGACGAAGCGCCGATCCCGAACTTGGCCCGTTCGTCGGCGATGCGCGCATTGATGACATCGACGCGCCGTTCGGCCTGCACGATCCGCGGATCCCCGTCGGCGGTCGTCTGCCGCAGGATGTCGAGATCGATCAGGGTCGAGGCCAGTTGGGATTGCAGCGAACTCAGGATCCCGATCTGGCTTTGCATGTCGCTCGAGGGATCGACGATCTGGTTGCGGTTGCGGAACAGCGTCACCGCCTCGCGCGCGGTCTTGAGCTGTTCGACCGCCTCTTCCAGTTCGACCCGCGCATAGCGCGTCACATCCTCGCGCGCGACATCCGAGAGCCGGTTGATCATGGTCGAGCTCTCTTCATAGATCACTTCGGCCAGCATCTGCGCATCTTCGGGCGTGTAGGCCAGCACCTTGATCTGCATGAGCCCTGTGCCGGTATCGTTGTAGACCTTCACCGCCCGGTTCCAGTAGTCGACCATGTCCTCGATCGTGCCGGGGGGATGGTAGGCAAAGACAGGGTCGCGTTCGGGGTCGCCCTTGGCCCAGAGCGCCCGCAGGTCGACCCTGTCATCGACCGTCTGCACCAGTTCCTGGCTCTGGATGAAGGCATAGAGGATGTCGGTGTCGGACGAGCTTGACGATCCCAGATTGACCATGCCGCCCAGAAGTTCGAAGGCCGAGCCCGCCTCTTCGGTCCGGACCGAGAAGGCCGCTGTCGAGACATAGCGGTCAACGGCGCGTTCCCAGAGATACCAGCCCGAGATCGCGACCGGGACCACCCCGATCAGCAGAAAACTCAGCAGGACGGCCCAGTGGCGGCCCCGGGCCCTTGCCAGCTTGGCCGGGGGACTAACCGGGCCCGTATAGGGCCTGACATCGCCGTCGTCATCTTCTTCGTCGTCAATCGAGAGCCGCTGCTGCCGTGCGGCTGCTGCCCGGCGTTCCTGGGCGGCGGCCAGCCGTTCGGCCGCCGAGGCCTGTCGTACAAGCCGCTCAAGGTTGTCGTCCTTGCGCAGGTTCTTCAGATCCTCGAGCACAAGGACGGTGTCATCCTTGGGGGCGGGCGGGTCACTCGGATTGCGGTCGTTTGTGGACATGGCGTTGTACGGCTCGGTGGGGGCTGCGGCGCCCCGGGGATGGGACAGGGCCCTGTGACAGGTCCGTGTCGCCATTTGACATCTTTCTACATGCTGACGTCCCGATTGGCCAGCATCCTGCACCGGGTGCCGTCAGGTCTGTCCTGCAGTGTGCCTCATCCGCCGGCGGACAGCTGCAGGCAGAGCCGGCGTGCCCCGGGCGGCAGGACGGTAGTGAATTCCGCGCGCAAGAGCCCGAAGACAAGGCTGTCCCAGCAGTGCCCGTCGGCAAAATACTCCTGCCGCTTCAGTCCCTCGCGGACAAAGCCCAGCCCTTCGTAAAGGCGGATCGCCGCCGTGTTGCCGGCCAGCACCTCGAGACCGACCTTGCGCAGATCAAGCCCGCGAAAGGCGAAATCCAGGATCAGGAGGGTTGCCACACGCCCGATTCCCTGCCCGCGGAGCGCCGGGTTGCCGATCAGGACGCCCAGCGTGGCGCGCCGCTGGAAGGGCGCGATGTCGTAAAGGTGGATCAGGCCCGCTGCAGCACCGTCATGGCGGATCGCATAGACGATGCGGTTCTGTTGGCCGGGGCCGCGCAGGCCCGCGATCCAGTCGCGCACGGTTTCCTTCTGCACGGGCAGGCGGAATCCCATGGTCAGGTCGCGCACCGCCGGATCGTTCTGCCAGCCCTGCACGGCATCGATGTCGCTGTCGTCAAGCGGTGTCAGCGCCACTCTGTCCCAGGGCAGCCCGTGCCGCTGCCGCGCCTCCTGCGCCTCATCCATGCCCGTCTGCCATCCTGTCTGCCTTCCGCTGCCTTCGGGTCCGGTCTAATCCCTGCCCCCCGTCTTTTCAACGACATGCTGTCCGGACAGCATGTCTGCGGATGCTTGACCGAGCTTGCCCCGCAGGCTTAGTCACACCCACTTGTCCCAAGCAGGAGCGGCAGGCCCATGGCCCTTTCGACGGAAATCCACATCCCGGCAAGCCCCAACCGCAGGTTTGCCAACATGCTGTTTTTCCTTGTCTCCTCGATCGCCGCCCGGGCCGCGCTGCCGGGGCCGTGGAAGGCGGTGATCACCTTCGGGCGGGATGGCGACCTGACCCCCGATGCCCCCGAACTGGCCTGGAGCCGTGACTTTCCTGTCGAATTCCGCGTGGCCTCGCCGGCCCTCTGGGACCGCTACACCGCCGAGGCCGCCGCCCTCCGCAGGCCTGCCTATGCCTATAACGCCACCATCCTGCAGCAGTTCGTGGCCCCCTTTGACGCCGATGCCGTCATCTACATGGATGCCGATACGGTCGTCACCGGCCCGCTTGGCCCGCTTGTCACAGAAGTGGTGGCCCGCGACATCTTTGCGGCCAAGCCCGCCTGGCAGCCCCCCCCGGTGGACCTGGACGCGATCATGGCCCGGGCGGGGCTGGTGCACGGGGGGGACCCTGTCACCTATTCCGGCTATGGCTGGAGTTTTCTCGAACCGCGGACCGGGCCGCCCTATATCAATGGCGGGTTCATTGTCTGCCCGCGCCGCATCGCCAATATCCTGCACCGCGATCTGGGGGCCGATTTCGTCTTTGTCGCCGAACACTATCCCGGCCACTACGTCTGGCAGATCGCCAACTGCCTGACCATCGTGCGGTCGCGGATTCCGCTGCTCAGCCTGGACGAACGCTACAACATGGGTATCGGCGAGGCCGGCCTGCCGATGCTTACCGGGCAGGAAGGGGCGCGCCTGATCGCCGAGGGCGAGGAACAGGTGCGCGACCGGCGGGTGATCCATTACTGCACGCCCGCCCCGCATTTCGTCCGCAATGCGGTGATGGAGGATGACGCGCTTCTGCGGGCCTTCTGCCTGGCCCCGGACCTGACCGAAGGCGAGGCGATGCTGCAGGCGGCCTTTCGCCCCTTCCTTGAGGCCTGGGAACGCCGCGCGGACCCGCGCTGAGCCCTATCCCAGAATCTCGGCCGCCGTGCGGAGTGTGCCTTCGGCGCGCAGGGCGGCAAAAGCCGCTTCGGACAAGAGGGAGCGGTCGTATTCGCCGCGCAGTTCGCCCGCCGCATCGAGTTTTGCCCAGCGGTGCCAGTGCCAGCCAAAGCCCTTGGGCAGGGTGCCGTCATGGCGTTCGAACATGGCGCGGATATTGGCTACCTTGCGGGAAAAGCGCGGATAGTCCGAAATCGCCACATGGGCCACCACGATCTCTTCGGCGCGGCCCTTGGTCAGGGTCTCGCCCTCATGAGGCAGCGCATCATGCATGCCGAGCGCAAAGCCTGCCACCCGTCCGGGCCGGATCGCGACCTTGGCCTGAGGGACAAAGCCCAGCCAGACCAGCATCGGGTCTTCGTTCATCCGCCGACGGTAGAGCGGATCGGGCCGGGCATACATGGTGATCCGGGCCTCGTCCCCCGGTGCGGGCGGCAGCGCCATGCAGAGACCCCGGGGCCCCAGCGCCACATTGTAGCGCGGCATGGCCACCACATCCTCGGACCGCGCGGCCAGAACCCGGCGCAGGTCGCCGCCGCGCGGCAGCGGAAATTCATCGGCATCCAGCATCAGCACCCAGTCGGCCCGCGCGGCCTTGACCGCCGCCAGAAAGCTTTCCGACATGCCTTCGTCCGAGACGGTGTCGGGCAGGTCGATCACCCGGAAACCGGGCCCTTCATGGGCGCGCAGGATCGCGCGCGTGCCATCCGTCGAGGCGACATCATGCACCACGAATTCCGCGACCCCGATGGCGCGCAGATGGGCGATGCAGGGGCCGATCAGGGCCGCCTCGTCCTTGACCCCCAGATGGGCCGCGATGCGCAGGGGCCGCTCTGCCATGCCGTCTCTCCCGTTCCGATCCCGCGCCCTGCTATGAACAGGCCGGGCCGGGACAGTCAACGCCTGCCCCCCCTGTCTTGCCCCCCTGCCCTGCCCGTTCTTGACAGTCCGCCGGTGGCTCTGCATGACCGGGCGCGGACAGAGCAGAATGACAAAGGGGACGGGCGTGACAGGCAAGGTCGGGCTGAGTGCGCAGGGGCGCAGGATTCTCACGCAGCTGCGCGTGGCCCAGGAACGCGCGGATCTGGCCGAAAAGGGCCTCTCTGCCGCCCTGGTCGAGGACATGCTGGCGCAGGGCCTGCTGGAACGGCAGGACGAAACCATGCCGCCCGTCGATTACCAGGACATCTTTGCCGGCTGGAAAAGCCAGCGGGGCATGCTCATTGACCATGTCCGCACCCTGGCCTTTCAGGATGCGATCGATGCCATCGTCCGTCCCGGCGACCGGGTTGTCGATGTCGGTACGGGGTCGGGCATCCTGGCGATGATGGCGGCCCGCCGGGGCGCGGCCGAAGTCTTTGGTCTTGAAGTGACGGATATGGCCGCCTGGGCGGCCCGCATCGCGGCAAGGAACGGTCTGGACGCCGTCCGCATCGTGCAGGGCGATGGCGCGGCCTTTGATGCAGAGGGGCCGGTCGACGTCATCATGGGCGAATTCGCCGGGATGTATTTCCTGGAGGAATGGCGCCATTACGCCGCCTTCGTGCAGGTCCGCGACCGCAATCTGCGCCCCGGCGGCCAGGTCATCCCCCATGCCGCGCGGATCTTCCTGTCGGCCATCGACAGCCGCAAGCTCTACCAGGAACGCGGCCACGGCTTCTGGGAGGCGCCGGTCTATGGTCTCGACTTCTCCGAGGTGCTGGCGGCTGAATCCGCCTCGCCCCGGCGCTATATCGTCTCGGCCGATCACAACGCGATCGTCTGCACCCGCGAAATCGCCGCCTTCGATTTCCTGAAAGGGACCGAACGCGACTATTTCTTTTCGACCGAGGTCAGTTTCGACTATCCCGCCGCCGGATCGTTCCACGGCTTCATCGGCCATTTCGAACTCGACATGGCGCCGGGTCTTGTCCTGGGTACCGGCACTGCGACCCGCGAAACCTGCTGGCATCAGTCCTACTTCCCGCTGCCCGCCCTGCAGGTTCCCGCCGGGGGCCGGGTGGCTGCCCGGGTGCGGTCCTTCCTTGCGCCCGGCGGCAACCTCATGTGCATCGGGATCACGATTGCGGGACCCGGCGACAACCTGCCGCCTGCGGGCAGCGCTG
>JBGSWJ010000518.1:0-13639 GCA_041752495.1 Rhodobacterales bacterium | reverse complement strand
GCGGCGGCGGCGGCCAGCGCCTCCTCGTCGACAGGGAGGAGTGTCGCGTGGTTCAGCACGCGGGCAGCGATGCCCTCTGCAGCGAGGAGATCGGCGGCGGCGGCGGCCCGGTGAACAGCCGTGCCAATGGCGATGATGGTGAGTTCATTGCCCTGCCGCACAAGTTCGGCCCGGCCCATGCAAAACTCCCGGTCTGGGATATCAAGGTCTGGGACAGGCATGCGGCTGAGGCGAATATAGGCTGGGCCGTCATGTGCAGCCGCCCATCGGATCGCCTCGGCAGTTTCCCAGGAATCCGAGGGGACGAGGATAGGGATGCCCAGCGGGCGGAGCCACGCGAAATCTTCGATCGAGTGATGGGTCGCTCCAAGTTCGCCATAGGCAATGCCAGAGGACTGGCCGATGAGCTTCACGTTGTAGTTGGAATAGGCGACATCGGCTTTGACCTGTTCAAGGGCACGACCGGTGATGAAGCAGGACGCGGCAGAGACGAATGGGATGAAGCCGCCATTCGCAAGGCCCGCGCCGACACCCACCATCACCTGTTCGGCGATGCCCACGTTGATCAGGCGGTCAGGGAATTTCTTCTGGAAGCCGCCCAGTTTGGACGAGCCGATGGAATCGTTGACCACGGCAACGATACGGGGATCAGCGGCAGCCAGATCCTCGATCGTGCGGGCCCAGGCATCGCGGCAGTCGCGATAACCAGCAGGGGCGATTGCGGCTTGGGCCATTACATAAGCTCCTTCATCGCCTGGGCGAATTGCGCGTCGTCGGGGACGCCATGGTGCCATTTGGCCTGGCCTTCCATAAAGGAAACGCCCTTGCCCTTGACCGTGTTGGCGATCACACAGCGCGGCCGTTCGCCCGGCGGCGCGCCGAGGACAGAAAGAAGTGCGCCGATGTCGTGGCCGTCGATGACATGAACTTCAAACCCAAAGGCTCGGTACTTGTCGTCCAGCGGGTCAAGCGAAGAAGTTTCCTCAGTCGACTGGCCTTGCTGCAGGCGGTTGCGGTCGATGATGAGGGTGAGGCGGGAAAGGCCCTTGTGGGTAGCGACCATTGCGCCTTCCCAGTTCGACCCTTCCTGCTGTTCGCCGTCGCCCGTCAGGACGAAAGTGCGGTAGTCACGGCCGGCGAGCTTGCCCGCAAGCGCAATGCCGACCGCGATGGGGAATCCGTGGCCAAGAGGGCCAGTGTTTGCCTCAACACCCGGCAGATAGTTGCGGTTCGGGTGGCCGTTGAGGCGGGAGTGGTGGCGCATATAGCTGTCGAGGAGGCTGGTGTCGAAATACCCAGCGGCGGCGAGCGCGGTGTAGAGGACGCCTGTCGCATGACCCTTGGACATGACAAAGCGGTCGCGATCCGACCAATCGGGGCGGCCAGGATCAAAGCGGAGGACGGCAGTGTAAAGCGTGGCAAGGATGTCAGCCGCGCTGAAATCCCCGCCAGGGTGGCCAAGTTGCGCCCTGTGCACCATCGCAAAGGCGGTGCGACGCATCCAGAGGGCGCGGGCGCGGACCTGCGTGGCGATGTCGTTGGCAAGGGTGTCGGGCATCAGGCTATCGGGCATGGGTCAGAACCGGGTCAGCATGGGCTCTGGTTCAACCCCGTGGCGATAAAGAGGCAGACGCAGATAGCGGGTCATCGCCTCATCCACGACGGCGGCATGATGGCCGCGCACCATCGCAACGTGATGTTCAAACCCATTCTGCGTCACGAAGCGCAAAAGGCGGCGGAGGTTTTCGACCCGGGTCACGGCGATGCCGCCATCCATCGCAAAAGCGTGGTCGGTGAACTCGCCCTCACCCACATAGGATTTGAGAGTCCCGGCGCGATCATCCGACGAGAGGCGGAAGAAAGTCATCGGGCCGGGCTTGACCTTGCCCTTGACGGCGCCAAAGCATTTCGACCGGCCTATGCTTTCGCCCAGCACGTCAAGCTCGCCGATCTCGGGTTCATCCCCGATGAAGGATTTGGGATAGTTGCCACAATGGGTGCAAACGCAAAGATCGGCCTCGCGCCCATAGTTGTTGTTCCAATCGAGCAGCGCAGGCGGTGCGCCCGAGGCAAGCGCAAGTGCGTACATCGAAAGCGCACCCATCACGTCCACCTCGCAGGCAGAGGGCATCAGCTCTTCGCCCATCATCGACATGGTGACGCAGGTCGCGCAGCCAAAATTGTCCTGCAAGCTGCGCCAGCACTGGATCGCGCTCGCGTCACAACCGTTCGCTTCGATCCAGCGGTTGACGGCAAGGGTCCAGCGGGCCTGTTTCTCGATCTGTGCGGGTTGGATATGGGCGGGGATGCGGCCATATCCCTTGATCTTTTGTAGTGTCGCGGCCAGGTCGTTGTCGTCAGAGGCGACGGCTGCGGCGGCCCCCATCATTTCAGACAGGTCAACGGTTACAACGGTCACGCCCGCGTCCTGCAACAGCTTTTCGGAATACCGCATTGTCTGAAAGGCGCCAGTGCGGGCGCCGATGGAGCCTATTCGGGCGCCGCGGATGCCGCGGACGGTGCGGCAGACTCTGGCAAAGCGTTCGAGGTCGGCACCGAATTCCTCACCCGACACGTCGCAAGTGTGCGAAGTGGTTTCAGTAAACGGGACGCGGTATTGCCAGAAGTTGTTGGTGACGCTGATCTTGCCGCAAAAGGCGTCTCGGCGGGAATGGACATCGACCTTGTCCACCTCGTCGTTAGAAGCCTGCAGAAGGATCGGGACATTCAGACGTGCGCGGCTCACCAGTTCTGCGATGGCGATTTCGTCGCCGAAGTTCGGGAGGCAGATGACCAGACCGTCTATCCGGTCTGCAAGGGCGCGGAAGTGGGCGGCATAGAGTTCGGCGTCCGCGATAGACTGCACCGCGCCGTTGGCAGTGGCATCATAAGGCAGCGTCACCGCGTCGATCCCGAGGCGGGCGAGTTGGGCCAGAACCTCGTCCCGCGCGGCCTTGCAAGGCGCGGGCGAAAAGAAGGCGCGGCTGCCGATGATCACCCCGAGTGTCACCTTCTGATGGATCGTGAGCGCCATTCCGTCTCTCCCATGACTTTCGATTACTTGCGTTTGTTATCGCATATGACGCGTGTAGTAGTGAAAAGCAAGCCTCGGACAGGAACTCTGCGGGGCCTGGCGCTCTGCTACAGCCAGACCTGTGCTTTTCGAGATTACACGAAATCATTTAACATAATGCACGCATATTTGGAGCGCCATATGGCAGGAATCGCGTTGGTTCGGGCGCATCCGAAAGGGAGGGATGATTTGATTCTTAACAGCCAACATGTTGGCGGGGGGGCTGGCTGCTGTTGTCTCAGGCATCCTCCCCACGCTGACCCTCGCCCAGTCCAAGGGCGTCATCGCCATCATGACGCCAACCCCAGACAACCCCTTCTACTAGGCCGAGGCCGACGGTGCCGCGGCGCGGACCACGGAACTGGGCTATGAACCGCTGGTCATGGTTCACGATGACGACGCCAACAAGCAGTCCGAGTTTTTCGACACCGCGATCGCGAAGGGTGTCGTGGCCATCATCCTTGACAATGCGGGTGCCAATGCATCGGTCGCTGCGGTGCAGCGGGCCAAAGATGCCGGCATCCCGAGCTTCCTCATCGACCAGTATCCCGACATTGTGATGGTGGCACGGCAGACGGCCAACTGGTCGCAGACCGAGGCCTTTACCGTCATGGAAACCATCCTTCAGGCTAATCCCGGCATCAAGGGTATGATTTCGGGCAACGGCACGATGGCGATGGGGGCCCACCGTGGTGCAGGCCAAAGAGCCGCATGGTATCTCGCGGTAAGCGGCGAAGGCGTTGTCGTTGCCGCAAACCTTGAAAGCCGGGCGCGGAAGCTCGAGCCTGATACCGATGGCAACGGTACAGCAGACCTGACGCTTCAGGTCGGGCCAGCCACCACCGGAACCGCGCTGCGCGATGTCGCGCCATTCCATGACTTCAGGGATTTTCGCGACCAGATCGAATTTGCAGCCCTTGGACGGGCGCTGAACGACCTTGCGACGCAAGTGATCACTCTGCCCGAGAGCGAGGTTGTAGGCACGAAGCTGGGCTTCTTGGGCGCTATGCCGCTCTGGGTTGCGACCGATGCCTTTGTCGTGACTGCCGTGTCGGTTCAGGTGGTGCCGTGACCGACGGCCTGATTGCAAACCCGACCATCGGCCTCAGCGTCCGGGGCGGGGTCAAGGACAATCCGGGGACACGCGAGATGAAGGGCGTGGATTTCGACCTTCAGATGGGGCGGTCAACGTTCCTGTGAGCGAGAATGGTGCGGGCAAGTCCACGCACATGAAAGTGATCGCCGGGGTCGAAACGCTGAGCGAGGGCCGGATAGAGATGGAGGGCCGCGAGGTCCGGTTCCGCGACAAGGCCGACGCGGTGGCGGCGGGCATCGGGATCGTATCTCAGGAACTGAACCGGTTTCCGAACATGACGGTCGCCGAGAACATCTTTGTCGCGCGCGAACCCCTGAAGGCGGGAATCCAGATCGATCATGTCACCCAGAGGGCGCGCACGCAGGCCTTGATGGCGCGGCTTGAACAGGACATCGACCCGGACGCGACGCTGGGCGATCTGCGGGTGGGGCAGCAGCAGATCGACTAGATTGCCAAGGTGCTGGCGCAGGATGCGCGCATTCTCATCCTGGACGAACCGACGAGCGCGCTGTCTGCGGCCGAGGTCGACATCCTCTTTCGCACGATTGGGGAGCTGAAATCGCAAGACGTGGGGATCGCCTATATCAGCCATAGGCTCGAGGAGCTTCTCAGGATCGGGGATCATATCACGGTGCTTTGCGACGGGACGATCACCGGATGGCGTCCGATGGAAGGGGTTGATCTGCCGTGGATCGTGCGGGCGATGATCGGGGCCGCGTCCAAGGACTATTGCCAAGGCGGCGGCATGGTTCCGGGGCCCGAGGTTCTGAATGCCGAGCCGGTCGCGCTGCCGCGGCCGGGTGGCGGCTGGCGGTCGATCACGTCTCGCTGTCGCTTTGCCGGGGCGAGATCGTCGGGCTTTGCGGGCTGATGGGTGCGGGGCGGGCCGAGCTCCTTGAGTGCGTGATGGGACAGCATCCGGCGGCTCGCGGGCAGGTTACACTTGACGGCGTGCCGCTTGCAGATGCGGACGTGGCCGCCAGGATCGGGCGGGACATCGCCCTGATCCCCGAGGACCGCAAACGCGTTGGACTCGTCCAGATGATGGCCATCCGCGAGAACCTCACGCTTTCGGCGCTGGCGCAGATGGCGCGGTATGGCCATCTGAAACTGCGCGCCGAAGGGGCACGGGCGGCCGAGTTCGTCTGCCGGTTGTCGGTCAAGATCACAAACCTCGAAAACCCTGTCGCCTCGCTCTCGGGCGGGAACCAGCAAAAGGTCGTCATCGGCAAGGCGCTGATGACCTGGCCGAAGGTCCTTCTCATGGACGAGCCGAGCCGCGGCATCCGAGCCAAGGCCGAAGTGTTTCGCACCATGCGCACATTGGCCGGGGGCGGGCTTGGCGTCCTGTTTGTCACCTCGGACCTTGACGAGGTGATGGCACTGTCCGACCGCATCCTTGTCATGGCCGAAGGGCGGCTGACCGGCGAATTCCCGGCCGGAACCGATCCTGCCCGCATCGTCGCCGCCTCCTCTCCGGCACAATCCCGAAAGTCCCCGGCATGATACGCCAATCCGCTCTGCTACTTGCCCTGCGCTAGCAGACGTTTGTGGCGCTGATCCTCGTGCTGGCCCATTTCTAGGCCTTCACGCCGAACTTCCTCACGCTCGACGATGCCGTCATCATGACCAAGCATGTGGCGCTCAACGCCTTTCTGGCCATCGAGATGACGCTGGTCATCGTTTCGAGCGGGAGCGACCTTTCGGTGGGGTCCATCCTTGGGCTGCCAGTGCTGATCCGGCTTCTCATCATCGTGGCGGTGGCGGCGGCCTATATCACTTGGCGCTCCCCGCTTGGCCGGCATAACTATGCCGTAGGCGGCAATGAGCGGGCGGCACCGCTGTGCGGGGTGCGGGTCAACCGGATCAAGCTGTTCGTTTTTGCCTATTCCAGCTTTTGCGCGGCTCTTGTCGGCGTCATCATCGCCAGCCGGTTGCTGGCCGCTCCCCCTGCCACAGGAGAGACGTTTGAACTCAACGCGATTGCAGCGGCGGTGCTGGGCGGCACGTCAATGTCCGGGGGGCGTGGACGCGTGGGGGGCACTTATCGTCAGGGCCTTTGTCATCGGCATCCTCTCGGACGGGCTCATCCTGATGGGCGTGTCGTCGTTCTGGCAGACCGTGATCAAGGGCGTTGTCATCATCGTCGCGGTCACTATCGATCAGGCGCAAAGCCGTTTGCAGGCACGTATCGCGCTCCAACAGGAGCAGGCGGCAAAGAAGGGCCATGGTGCTGCGCAACTTCCGGCAATCTTCCGGCAACCCAGAAGACCAGGCCGCAGACCTTTGCCTCTCCGGAGAGCACCACTCCGCCCAATTTGGCCGAACCGGACAAGAGCCTGACAGTCCTTCCGGCCGAACCCCGGCGGCGACGTATCCTTGTATGGATGCAAGAGGGGGGGCGCTGCGCGCATCTGCGACCTGGCCACCGCCTTCGGGGTGTCCAAGGCGACCGTCACGAAGCATCTTGAACTTCACAAGGCTCAAGGCTCTATCACCCGTGAACCCGGTGTTGCATCCCTGAACCCGGTCCCTGCGAAGCTCGGGGCCATGGTGCTCCCCCATCAGGAAAACTTGGAGCGGAAACATCTTGTCGGGAAACATGCGGCATCGCTGGTGACAGATGGCGAAACCATCATTCTTGACGTCGGAACCACGACGACCATCGTCACCACCCGGTTGACAGGTCGCCGAAACCTCAACGTCATGACCAATGCACTCAAAGCCGCCACGATCCTTCGCGCGGCCCCCGGCAACGTGGTCCACCTGCCCGTGGCCAATTCAGGATGCTGACACTCTTGCTCTCGGGCGACAAGGCAGCCGAACACTCTCCCAATATAGTTGCACAAGAACTCTTCTTTACGACGGCCGGTGTTCCCTTGGATGATGGCCTCACCTAACCCAGTATTGCTGACATCCTGCTCAAGGAAGAGATGACCAACGGGGCGGCACGGTGATCCTTGTGGCCGTCAGTTCCAGGATCAGCCGTACCTCCTTTACCCGATTGGGCGAACTCTCCTTGATCCATGCTTTCATCACCGACGACGGCATCTCTGAAACCGATGTGCAGGCGTTCGAACGCCATGGGATCGAGGTTCTGGTCGCCACCCGGGAGTGATTGATGCAAAGGCTGTGTCAGAGAAGACGGGGCCTGACTCGACCAAGCGCTGCAGAATGGTCAAAGCTGCGCAGTGTCGCAGAATGGATCGCGCCGCACCGCCCCCAGAATGAGAGGCTGAAATGACCCTTCACCCCGATCGCCTGTTTCCTGCCGACCCTGCCACCCGTGCGATCGCCCAAAGCCTTTTTGCCAAGGTCGAGCACTTGCCCATCGTTTCCCCGCATGGCCATACAGACCCGCGCTGGTGGGGCGAAAACCCGGCGTTCAGCGACCCGGCCGCACTGTTTGTCATTCCCGACCATTACCTGTGCCGGATGCTCGTGTCGCAGGGCGTGCCCTTTGCCTCGCTGGGAATTGGTCCGGACGCGGAAACCGACCCCCGCACAATCTGGCGAACCTTTGCAGCCCATTACCATCTGTTCCGCGGCACGCCGTCGCGGCTCTGGCTCGATCATGCGCTGGAACAGGTTTTCGGCATTGGATCGCGCCTTTCCCCGGCAACGGCGGACGCAGCCTATGATCGGGTGGCCGAATGCCTCGCAACACCTTCATACCGGCCAAGGGCACTCTATGACCGTTTCAAGATCGAGGTCATCGCCACCACAGACGGCGCCCTCGACGACCTGCGCTGGCACAAGGCTGCGCGTGAATCAGGCTGGGCCGGCCGCGTGGTCCCCACCTATCGTCCAGACGCCGTGGCGGACCCGGACTTTGAAGGTTTCCGCGCCAATGTCGAGGCGCTGGGGGAACTGACGCGCTGCGATATTGGCAGTTGGGAAGGATATCTCTCCGCGCACCGCACCCGCCGCGCCGTATTCCGACAGCTTGGCGCCACCGCCACCGACCACGGCCACCCAACGCCCCAGACCGCAAACTTGCGGGATGCAGACGCGGCGCGCCTCTATCAGGCGGTCCTTTCGGGCCGGGCGACATCCGAACAGCACGAAACCTTCCGCGCGCAGATGCTGACCGAATTCGCCCGCATGTCGGTCGAGGACGGGCTGGTCATGCAACTCCACCCCGGTGCATTCCGAAACCACTCTCCCGCCGTCCACGCCCGTCATGGCCGCGACCGGGGGTTCGATATTCCCCAGCCGGTAAGCTTCACAGCCGGATTGAAACCCCTTCTCGATGCCGTGGGGATGGACCCGCGCCTGACACTCATCCTCTTTACACTGGATGAAACGACCTATTCCCGCGAACTCGCCCCTCTCGCCGGGGCTTATCCGTCCCTGCGCCTTGGCCCACCCTGGTGGTTTCACGACAGTTTCGAAGGCATTCGCAGATTCCGGCAGACGGTGACCGAGACTGCGGGATTCATGAATACCGCAGGTTTCAACGACGATACCCGCGCCCTGTGCTCGATCCCGGCGCGGCACGATCTGTCGCGGCGGACCGACTGCGCATTCCTTGCCGAACTGGTGACCACCCACCGCCTCGACGAAGGCGAAGCCCACGACCTTGCCCCCCTTCTGGCCAACGGCCTCGCCCGCAGCGCCTACAAGTTATAGGTGTCGCGCCTGGTTTGGGGGTCAGGCAATCAGCATCTCGATGCCGTGACCGCGAAACGCATTGGCATCGGCTTCGGCGATGCCGCTATCAGTGATAAAGGCGTGGATCATCCCAAGTGACCCCAGCCGGGTAAAGCTCGACTTGTTGATCTTGGTCGAATCCGCGACGAGATAGACCCGTGATGCCGCCTTGATCATCGCTTCCTTCAATTGAAGATCCGCAAAGGAAGGGTAGGTCAATCCGGCATCCAGTGCGACACCAGCCGTTGCCAAGAACAGTTTCCCGGCAAAAATGTTACGGAAGTATTCCACCGACTTGTCACCGGACAAGGAAAGGGTCGGCGCCTTGAACTGCCCGCCCGGCATATGCACGGCATTGCCCGGAACGGCACCAAGGATGATGGCGATGTTCAACGCATTGGTGATAACCGTCAGGTTCTTGCGGCTGACCAACCGCAGTGCGATCTCAGTCGTTGTCGTGCCCGCGTCAAGGATGATTGTCTCGCCATCCTTGACAAGATCGGCGGCAAGCGCGCCGATCCTGCGCTTCTGCTCCATGTTTTCCTGATGGTGAAGCGTCATCGTGCCGACCTGGGTCGGGACCGTATTCAGAAAAGCGCCACCATGTTCGCGGGTAATCTGACCTTCTTGTTCCAGCCGCTCAAGATCCTGCCGGATCGTGGCCTCGGACACTTGAAACGCAAGCGCCAGTTCCCGAACGCGGGCCGAGCCTTCTTCCTGAATCCATTCAAGGATCTTGCGACGGCGTGGTTCTGACAAGAGGCCCGTCACCGGGTCTTGGCGGGCAGCTTCGGCTTTCGGTTTAATCAAGGGAGAGCCCCGAAGTGAAAGTGATCGAAGGCCAGCTTAAAGGATCGAAAGCCATAAACCAACTGCGCCTGAAAGGCGAACGGTCGCCCCTTGCACCCTTGCCACGGGGACGAGAAGTCGGACGTTTGCCGGGCCAATATCCTAATTGTTGATGTCGTTTTGTCAGCGGCCTGAAACGTCCGCCGCCCCATCACCTGACGCCGTCAGTTTCAGTCCCTTCTCTTGCCGCACCGAAATCCGGTAACTACGTCGGCCAAGGCGGGCCGGGGCACAAGCTGGCCTTACCGCAAATCCGGTAGCGAAATGCGATATCCGCCTGACCAAGACGATGCCCCCTCGTCAGGCCATCGCCCGCGTCCGGACCCATGTCGCCGTCCATACCCCGGGGTTGAAGTGATCGGGGGAGTGGGTAAGTGCCGTCCAGGACGCCCATCACCTCGTACTATGCCGCCCCCATTCGTGCAGCTGGCGTTGCCGCGCGGGGAACAAGCCAGTGCTTTATCCCGTCGCGGGCGGCACCTTGTCGGATTATGCATTTACAAACAAACTCAGGAGATATGCGTTTATCCTGCCCTATGCCAATTCAGAAGAGGCGAACCATGCGCCGAACGAAAATCCTGAAAATCGACATCTTCTTTACCGGAATGCGGACAGTGTTGGCCCTGCCGCCCAATCCGGGCCAGATGCGCGCAAAAGGGCTCCGCGCATGACCCTGCCGCTTGAATTCCATTCCATCGCCGACCTCGGTGCGATGTATCGCAGCGGCGCCACCTCTCCTGTCGCAGCGGTCAAAGCCTGTCTGGCCAGAATCGCCCGGCTGGACGGACAGGTGAACGCCTTTACGACAGTCATCGGCACCGCCGCGTTGAAAGCTGCCCACCGCGCGGCCGAGGAGATTGCCGCCGGAATGGATCGCGGCCCGCTTCACGGGATCCCGGTCGCGTTGAAGGACCTGATTGACATGGGGGGCGTGCCAACCGGCTATGGCTCCTCTCCGGTGTTCGGCACCCTGCCTGCCCGCAATGCGCGGCTTGTCGACCGGCTCGAGGCCGCGGGGGCGGTCATCATCGGCAAGACCAACATGTTGGAATTCGCCTATGGCGCGGTCAATCCGGTCGTGGGGCAGACGAACAATCCGTGGGATACCCACTGCACGGCCGGCGGGTCATCGGGGGGAAGTGCAGCGGCGGTGGCGGCGGGGATGGCATTTGCCGCCGTCGGGACAGATACCGGCGGGTCGATCCGGATCCCCGCATCCTATTGCGGAATCGTGGGCCTGAAGCCCAGCTTTGGCAGCATCCCGATGGAAGGCGTCTTTCCGCTGTCATGGACGCTCGATCACGTCGGACCGATGGCTCGCACGGCCGCCGATGCGCTGACGTTGTTCGACGCGCTGACAGGCCAGCGCGGCGCGACAGAACCGCTGCCCTTGGCCGGATGCCGGATGGGCATCCTGCGCGACCAAGCGGATGCTCCGTTCCTGCGGCCAGGCGTACGTGCGGCCTTTGACGCCGCGGTCGACATTCTGAAACAGGCCGGCGTGACGTTTCACGACATCCACATCCCGGAACTGGAAGGCATGGTGCAGACCGTGTTCGACATCCTGCTGCCCGAAGCCGCGATCATCCACAAGGAACGGCGTCTTGCCTATCCCGCGGATTATGCCGCCCAGACGCTGTCGCAGATCGAGGCGGGCCCAGCAGTCACCGCCATCGCCCATCTTGAGGCGCTGGCCCATCGCCGCGCCCTTACCTCGGCGACAGAGGCTGCACTGAACGGGATCGACGCTCTGTTAACGCCCACCTGCCCTTGGGTTTCCCCCGCCGAAGACCCCGATGTCGTGGGCGATGCCGGGATCGAGGAACTGTATTGGACCGCGCCCACGAACCTGACCGGCCTGCCGTCTGTGTCCCTTTTTGGCGGCACGGGCGAAGGAGGTTTACCCGTCGGGATCATGCTGACGGGCGCAAGGGGAGGCGACCGCAGGCTTATGCGGCTGGCGATGGCTGTGGAAGGCGTGATACCTCCGGTCATTGCGCCTGTGATGGCAAGGGCCTGACAAGGGCCAGACGTGCTTATCGCACGGGCCTTCTCGGAGTCAGGCCGACCTCCCCGATGGTTCAGCCGTGATCCCCTGCCGCCATCCGTGCCAGCCGCAGGCAGACGCGCGTCGCCGCTGCCATGTCCTGCACGCTGATCCATTCGCGGGGCCCGTGAATCTCTTGCATGCCGGTAAAGATGTTGGGCGTCGGCACGCCCATCTCGGTCAGGCGCGATCCATCCGTTCCGCCACGGATCGGCACCGACAGCGGCTCCATCCCTTCGGCCCGGCAGGCAGCCCGCGCCAATTCAACAGGCTTCATGTCTTTCTCGAGCCAATAGCGCATGTTGCGGTACTGCGCCTTGATCTCGCAGGTGATTTCGGCGCGTGGCTCGGTCGCCTGGACTGCGGCGCAGACCTGTCGCACCAGATCGCCCTTGGCCGCAAGCCCGTCACGCTCAAAATCACGCAGAATGAACTTCAGTTCGGCCTCAGCGGCTGTGCCGTTCAATTGATACAGGTGGATGAAGCCGTCTCGCCCGCTTGTGACCTCGGGCGTCATGGTTGCCTGCGGCAGGGTTGACACGATCTTGGCCGCCAGATGCAAAGCATTCACCAACTTGCCCGTGGCATAGCCCGGATGGACCGAAACGCCGGTCACCTTGACCGTGGCCGCGTCCGCCGAAAAGCTCTCGTACTCGATCTCGCCAGCCTTGCCGCCGTCAAAAGTATAGGCAAAATCCGCGCCCAGATCCTTTGGCAGCCGCTTGTCCACGCCCCGCCCGATCTCCTCGTCCGGCGTAAAGGCGACGCGGATCGTCCCATGCGGAATCGATGTGTCCGACAAAAGCCGCCGCGCCGCTGTCATGATGATGGCCACACCCGCCTTGTCATCCGCCCCCAAAAGAGTCGTGCCACTGGCGGTAATGATGTCATCGCCGACCTTTTCCGCCAGATAGGCCGAGTTCTCAGGCGAAAGGACCAGTTGCGGCGCATCGGCAAAGGAAATCGCCCCGCCATTGTACCCCCGGTGAACCACCGGCTTGACGCCAACCGCATGATACTGCGGCGCGGTATCGACATGGGCCAACAGGCCGATGACCGGAGCCGCCCCCGTGACGGTGGCCGGTATTGTCGCCAGCACCGCGCCATAGTCAGTCACCATGACATCCGCCGCCCCGATCTCGGTCAACTCGGCGGCCAGCATGCGGGACAGGTTCAACTGGATCGCCGTGCTGGGAGAGGTCGTTGAATTCTCGTCGCTTTGCGTATCAACAGCAGCATAGCGGACAAGGCGCTCTTCAAGTTCGCGGTCAAATTCGGTCTTCATGGGTCCTCCGGGGCTTGCCTGATGAGCGTTCCCGGATCGCCCAAAGTCAAGCGAGGAAGCGGATCTGGCCACCCTTGGGTGCATCCGATCTACGGGTTAAGCGGCGGCCTTCGCCTGCCCCGCCCGCATAGTTGCTCTGATGATGCCGGCCCCTGCGCCTGACGGTCAGCTTCCCTTGCCGCCGGGTTTGCCGGGCTTGGGTGCAAACGGCTTGCCAAAGCCTCCCTGCTTGCCCTTGGGCTTTGCGCCCCCCGGGGTGCGCTTCTTGTAGGGGGCAAAGCCGGGGCTGTCCCCGGCGCGGGCAGGGGTACTGCCTGCGGGCGGCGTAAAGCGGCGCGAGGTGTCGGCGGCATTCTGGGCGCGTTTGGCAGGCTTGCCTTCCTTTGCGCGTGGCTTGGACTTGCCCGGTTTGTTGTCCGGGTGCCAGCCCGGGGTCTCGTCGCGCGCAGGTGAAGTTGACCCGGCTGGTGCACGCGGCTTCTTGTGCGGTTTTGCCGGGGTTCGCGTTTCCGGCGCCGGCTCTGCTGATCGAACTTCAGGGGCCGACGCGGGCTTCTCAGGTGTCACTGCCGTCGGCTCTTGCGCCTTGGTCCGGGGTTTGCGCGGCTTGATCGGTTCAACAGGCGCCACATCCGG
>JBGSWJ010000517.1:0-13894 GCA_041752495.1 Rhodobacterales bacterium | reverse complement strand
ACGCAGCCTACGGCAGGATTGGGCCAGACTCGCCCCATGCCCCGTCGCCCCAGCGACATGGCCAATGCCATGAATCGCCGGTCGTCAGCCGCGCTCACTGATCTGATTTAGCGTTGGGCCGCAGCTCTGCCATGAACTTATCAAAGTCGCCTACGGCCTGGAAGTTCATGTAAACGCTGGCAAAACGTACGTAGGCCACTGTATCGATCCGGGCCAGGGACTCCATCACGATTTCGCCGATCTGATGGCTGTGGATATCCGTCTCGCCCAGGCTTTCAAGCCGCCGCACGATGCCCGAAATCATCTGATCCATCCGCTCCGGCTCGACCGGGCGCTTCTGCAAAGCAATACGGATCGACCGTTCCAGCTTGCCCCGGTCAAAATCCTCGCGTCGCCCGTTCGACTTGATGACCACCAGATCGCGCAACTGCACGCGCTCATAGGTCGTGAACCGCCCCCCGCATGCAGGACAGAACCGTCGCCGCCGGATCGCCACATGATCCTCGGCCGGCCGGGAATCCTTCACCTGGGTATCGACGTTTCCGCAAAACGGGCAACGCATGGTCCTGACCTCGTCTCAATTCCGGGGGGTGCCGTTATCGTCACCCACCAGACTATAGGAAGCAGCCGAATTGTTGCACAGAGGAAAGTATGACCTACCAAATGCAGGGGGTAACCTGTGGCGGGCAGGACTCAGCAAATGTGCGCCGCGCACTCAGGCGTGCGAGTAGAGCGCCACTTGCCCTGACCAAGGCTCGGTCACCACGCCCGTCGCCCAAATTCTCAGGTATCGGTCGCAAGCGGCCCTGATTGGCGATCATCGCTGGCCGGGCCGCTGGTATAGCCTCGGGACTCTCCCAATCGCCGACAACGATAAGGCTCCGCTCGCCCGAGCGAATCAGCCAGAAGTGCTTGAGGCCCGTAATCTCGCTGGACGGCATCTCCTCATGAATGTTGATAAAATCGTACTCGTGGCCCGGCTTGACGCGCATGTGCACAACGTTCATCACGGTCATCGCGCTTCCTTCGGACGCTGACGCCATGCCACAGCCTGTCACCGCTAGCGTTCAGAGTCCCCTTCCACTCACGCCGGGTCCGCTTCACATGGTCATCGAATTCCTTTCGTTCGACATTCCAACCTCCGAACAGCCCGCATTCATCGCCCAAGATGCCGCCATCTGGACCGCCACCCTGTCGCGCCAGGCTGGCTTTCTTGGCAAAGAGATCTGGCGCAACGCCCCCAATCCCACCAATTTGTGCCTCGTCATCCGCTGGGAAAGTCGCGCCCACTGGCACGCCGTCCCAACAGACGTCCTCAATGCGACACAGATCGCCTTCGTCGCCGCACTAGGCAAAGACCATCCTGTCCTGACATGCACTGATTTCGATGTCGCTTGAAAAAAGCCACCGATCTCAAGAATACCCAGTGCGCAACTTTTCCAATGAAGAACACTCGGCCGAGAGCACATAAGAAAAAGACATATCGGCACCCCGCAAGAAGGACCCGATTTCAGATGGAAGTCGGGTCCGGCGAATCTGTGATATCCTTGCTGACCGTAGAATAGATCTCAGGGATATCGTCAGGGTTCATTGTCCGGGACCATATCACGTTGCTCCGCACCATCCGGGCCGGAACGCCCGCATAGATGGAGCTCCCCTTGAGCCGTCCCGAAACCACCGACGCCTGTCCGACAACCGTTCCCCCGCCAATAACGGCCCCCTTGTTCACCCGCACGCCTGAACCAAGCCAGACGTGACTGCCAATGATGACATCCCGCGGCGGATTTATCAGTTCGCGGGTCGTCGCATCGAATATTCCGTGCCCGTCCCGGTTGCGCAAAGCGATATGAGTTGAAAACATGCATTCATTGCCGATGATAATGCTGCAGCCGCTGTTGCATAGAACGGTGCCATGTTCCCAAGTCGTCCCTGCCCCGATGACGAACAAGCTGTTGCTGTCACGAACCGCGATCTGCAGCGCCCGGATGCGGCATGAAGGCCCGATGACGATAGCCGAGTTCTCTCCTTGGATGGTAAAGCGGCACCTGTCCAAGGTGGTGTTGCTGCCGATCAGAACGCGGCTCCCGGTCGCGCGCGTCTTGATGAAGCCCTTACTCTCGACAACCACATCCTTTCCGAACCGGATCATGCTGCCCGTCATGGCGCTTAGTTGCAGCATGGCTTCCGGATCGACCGGACGGCGCTCTTTCAAGTCAAGATCTATTCTCGGCGGATGGGCAAGCTTGTAGGATGACAAGATACGGGCTTGAATATTCATTCAGTTCTCCAGACGGTCGTGACCCGCCCTCTGTCACCTAGCATTTGATCCCGGCCCGAAGGAAGTCCCGAAGGCGGAGATCTTTGCGACAGGCCAGAGCTGACCGTCATCGATCAGCGGTTTGCACGCGCAAGAAAGGCCACCGCGATCAGCCCGACCAGAGTGATCGTCAACGCAGCAGGCGCGGCCCCCGTAATGTCCTCAAGCCGCGCCTTGGCATAAACACGGGTGGCCAGCGTGTCATAGTTGAACGGCCGCAGAACGAGCGTGGCAGGTAGTTCCTTGACGCAGTCGACAAAAACCAAAAGAAGTGCTGACCCAACCGAGGCTCGGATCAGCGGAATGTGGACCGAACGTAGGGTCTGCCCCGCCGTCCGTCCGAGGGATCGCGCGGCCATTGGCAAGCTGGGCGACACGCGGCCCAAGGCCGCATCGGCGGTACCCTGCGCGATGGCAAAGAATCGAACGATGTATGCCAGAACTAAGGCCGCCGCGCTGCCCGTCAGGATCAGCCCCGGGTCCATTCCGGTCATTGCCTCTATCCCATCAGCAAGGCTGTTGTCGAATGCGGCGAGAGGGATAAGGATACCTATGCCCAGAACAGCACCCGGCGCCGCATAGCCGATCGACGTGACCGGCATAAGAAAGCCGGGCAGGCGGTGGCCCGAGAGCCGGGTGCCATAGACCATAAAAAGCCCGGCCAAAACCGTCAGCAAGGCAGCAATCCCTCCGATGATGATTGTGTGGGTGAATGCAATTGCAAGGCCTGGTTCGGCCCATTGCGATGCATTGAAGGCGTGGCTGAGAAGAACCGTGACTGGCAGCACAAAACCCAGAGCAAAAGGGATGACACAGGCCAAAGTAACAGCAACCGCCCCGGCCCCTGTCAGTACAAAGGGTGTTACAGGTCGCATGCCACGCGCGTTGCCAAAATGGCGGCTTTTGCGTCGCGACAGTTTCTCAAGCGTGACCAGCACGACGATGAGGGCAAGAACGCATGTCGCGAGCTGCGCAGCCCCCCCCAGATTGCCGGCCTGTAGCCAGACCGAAAAGATGCCGGTCGTCAGAGTTTGAACGGCGAAATAGTCCATCGCCCCGAAATCATTGACCGTTTCCATCATCACGACTGCAACACCGGCCGCGATTGCCGGACGGGCAAGCGGCAGTCCAACCCGGAAGAACCGCGCAAATGGACCGGCGCCCAGCGCGCGGGCCACTTCGTACCCCGCGCCCGATTGCTCTCGGAAAGCTGCTCGGGCCAGGAGATAGACGTAAGGATAGAACGCTGCACTCAGGACGAGTATTGCCGCGCCTTCGGTGCGGATCGGGGGGAACCAGTAATCCCGTGCACTCGACCAACCGAAGATTTCGCGTAGGCCGGTTTGCACAGGACCGGCATATTCCAGGAAATCGACAAGGGCATAGGCCCCGACATAGGCCGGCACCGCCAAAGGCATAAGCAATGCCCACTCCAGCCATCGATGTCCGGGAAAGCGGTACATGACAACCAGCCAGGCTGCCCCCGTGCCCATCGCCGCTGTAAGCAGCCCTACACATGTCATCATCAACAGAGTAGTTCCCACGTAGCGGGGCAGCGTGGTCGACATGAGATGGGGCCAGATGTTTTGTGTCGGGTGGAAGGCAAGCCATATAACCGCCGCGACCGGCATCAACACCAGCGCTGCAATCAGGACCGCACCCAACGACCAACCATCTATTCGAAACCGAAACCGGGGCTCCGATGAAATCTGACCAGTTTGCTCGGACATAGAGCGGTCGTTACAGGAAACGGGTTTGCCTGTCCAGAAATCCCCCTGTAGGTTCCCGCACAAAAGAACAGGCGGGAGCGGACGGTGGACCAGTTGCAGATCGTCTATCATATCGGCGCGAACTGTACCGATGGCGAACGACTGCTCCGGTCCATGATGCGCAATGTCGACGCCTTGCGTAGCGACGGCGTGCTTGTTCCCGGACCGGGTCGCTATCGCAAACTTTTGAGGGAAACGATACTCAGCCTTGGCGATGCCATTCCGACGCCCGATACGCGCGACGTGCTGCTTGACGCGATCATGGATGAACAGGATGCCCGGCGAATCGTGCTCAGCAACTCGACTTTCCTGTGCCAGCCCTCTCGCATCTTCGAGGATGGCCGTTTCTATGGTATCGCCCGCAGCAAGGTCAGCGCACTACAGTCCCTGTTTCCGGGCGACCGGATCGAAATCTTTCTGGCCCTGCGCAACCCCGCAACCTTTGTCCCGGCGGTCTGGGATCAGGTCAGGGGTATGGATTTCACAAGCTTTCTGGGCGGCATGAACCCACGCGATATCCGCTGGTCAAATGTGGTCGACGACATCAGGGAAACTGTCCCCGACGTGCCGCTGACCGTATGGTGCAACGAAGATACCACGCTGATTTGGGGCACGCTCTTGCGCCTTCTGGCAGGTGTTGGCGTCGACCGCGCCATGGATGGGGAGTATGACCTCTTGGCGACGGTCATGTTGCCCGAGGGGCTGCAGCGCTTCTTGAACTACATGGAAGCCCATCCCGGTCAAAACGAGGCGCAGGTACGGCGGGTCATCGGGGCCTTCCTTGACAAATACGCCATCCCCGAAGCGATCGAGGAAGAAGTTGATCTGCCGGGCTGGGATGCCGCGATGGTCGACAGCATGACGCGGGATTACGAAGCCGACGTGGCCCGGATTACATCAATGCCCGGCGTTCGGTTCGTTGCAGCCTGACGGACGCCTTGTTCGACACCAGAACCTCCACTAGTGGGTGACGAGCTTCAGCCCGATGATCCCTGCAACGATGAGACCGATGCAGATCAGCCGTAGCGGTTCGGCAGTTTCACCGAACAGCCAAATGCCAAGAATTACAGTGCCAAGTGTGCCGACACCCGTCCATACGGCATAGGCTGTGCCCAAAGGCAGGCTGCGCAGTGCCAGCCCCAGAAGGCCCAGACTGCAGGCCATTGCCGCCAAGGTGCCAACCGTCGGCCAAAGACGACTGAAGCCTTCAGTATACTTCAGTCCTACAGCCCAAACGACTTCGAAAAGGCCAGCAAGGACAAGGATCAGCCATGCCATGGTCGAGCCAGCCATGGTCAGATCAGCTCATTCCAAGCGCAGCTTTGTAAAGCTCGAGCATCGCTTCTTCCTCGTCCAGATCGTTCTTGTCGCGCTTGCGAAGCGCCACCAGCTTGCGCAGCACCTTCGTGTCATACCCTCGGCCCTTGGCCTCTGCCATGACCTCTTTCATCTGTTCCGCGATATCCTTCTTTTCGGCTTCGAGATGTTCATAGCGTTCGATGAACTGACGGATTTCCTCACCTGCCGCGTTGCTCTGGATATCGACAACGTTTGCGTTCATTCCTGCCTCCTGCTTCTCTGGCTGTTCCCACTTCCCTAGACGCTGGCCCCCTGCCCTGCAAGCCTTGGTCCCGGGTTGAATCGCCCTGCGGACCGCGGTAGGGGGGCACGTCTGGCAAAGGTGCGTGACATGGAACTCTTGGTCTGGATGGGCGCGGCGATCACGCTTGCAGGCTTTGCCGGGATTGTCTGGAGCATTGTGGCCGTTACAAGGGCCCGCCGTCAGGGTCTCGACGATTCGGCGCTGCGGACCCGGCTGAATAGCATCCTGCCGCTGAACATCGGAGCGCTGTTTCTGTCGTTCCTGGGCCTGATGCTAGTCGTGGTTGGCGTCATTCTGAAATAGCCGCGGGAACGGCATCGAACCCTCCGGCAAAGCGGATGGCTTCTGTCAGGAACGCCGGCGCATCCCAGATGAGTGTATCGGCCCGCCAGTTTGTCATGTCGTTGCGCAGCGGCAAGAGCCCCATGATTTCGGCCGCCTTCATCGGCCCACCGGTCAGGCGCGGATATCCAAGACCAAGCACGGCCACGGCATCGATTTCGGCGGCGGTACGGGCAGTGCCTGCACCGATCTGTCGGCCGCCTTCAGCCATGACCGCCGCGTTGATCCGGCGCCACAGCGCCGCACCTTCTGCACCCGCGCCACCCGCCGTGCCGCCATAGGGCCCGGCATCGAACCCCTGATCCACATGTGCGGCGTCAATCAGCGCTTCAGTGGCGCCAAGACGCCGCAAGACCTCACACGCAGTCAGTTGAGCGCGCAACAACTGTGCCGCCAGAGTTGCACCCTGCGGAGCGAGTTTGCGGCGACCCTGATCATCCTTGCCAACCAGAACCTGAGAAACCTGCCGTTCTGCCAGAAACATGTGTCGCAGCGCGCGTGATTGCGGGTGGGCCAGACAGGTTTCAAAACTGTCTCGTTCAAATGCAAGTCCCAGATCGAACGGCAAAAGAAGAGCGGCTTCAACCGAATCGATGACATGGCGGACTGCGATGAGGGGCGAAGCAGCATGTTCTGTTCGGGCGGCATTGATTGCAGCGAGCCAGCCCGCCCCGTCAGCCATCATGTCCCGCCGTGATGCAGTGGGACGCGGACCAAGCCCGTGCGCCAAGAGACCCTGCGCAAACGAACGAACCGACTGCGCAAGGTCATCGTCTACTATCCCGTCGATCAGGCCCGTAGCCTCTGCCGCTTTGGCGGGCACTGGGCGACCGTCAATCATCATTGACAATGCGACCGCAGGCCCGACAATCCGGGGCAAACGTTGCGTGCCCCCTGCGCCCGGGATCAGGCCCAGTGTGACCTCTGGCAGACCCAGCGCGGCCTGTGGCAGGGCCAATCTGTAATGTGCGGCCAACGCTATCTCGGCGCCGCCGCCAAGTGCGGGACCCTGAAGGCCAACGATGACTGGTTTTGGCGAATTCTCGATCGCCCGGCAAAGATCACCCAGAAGCGGCACCTGTGGCGTCCCGCCAAATTCCCGGATATCGGCTCCGGCCGAGAAATGGCCGCCTTGAGAAGTCAGGCAGATGGCACGAACTGCAGGGTCCGCGATGAGCTCGGCGAACCGCTCCATCAACTGGCGCCGCACGGCAGCACCCAGGGCGTTCACGGGTGGTGCATCCAGACTTAGCGACGCAATGCCGTCCCGCACATCCAGAGCCAGCCCGACCGTCACATCCGCCCCTTGCCTGAAAGTCTGCCCACAGCAACTGATGCCGATCTGCCAGAAAAATGCAATTTCGAACGCCAGACTGCGCGCGAATTCAGGCCTCGGTGTTCGATTCCTGCATCTCTGGAAGACAGAAGACGGCATACAGCGTCTCAAGCAGCGGCTTCAAACGCGGATCCGCCAACCGATACCGGACCGTTCTGCCATCACGGTTGGCCGCGACAAGACCTTCGGCACGCATCCGAGCCAACTGACCCGAAACATATGACTGGCTTTTGCCAAGCGCCTCTTCAAGCTCTCCAACACTTCTCTCGTCGGGGACAAGTGCGCAAAGAAGGCGCAGGCGGGCGGGATTTGAAAGAGATTTCAGAACTTCAGCTGCGTGTTCTGCCGCTTCATCCATCGCCCGCGGATCGAGCACGGGGGGATGCATTTTCTCATGAGTCGCCATCATCAACAAAACCTGTCTCTCGCTACTAAGATTTCAATCTTGCGATGTTTGCGAAATCTCTCATGCTTGGCAAGATTGGATCGTCTGTTTCCGGAGAGAAACGAAAATGCATGTTGAATGGTTATGGGGACTGCTTGGAGGCGCCTTGATCGGACTTGCGGCCGCGATGTTCCTTTTGGTGAACGGCAAGATCATGGGGGCGTCTGGCATCCTGGGCGAGCTTGTTGATGGAACCGCCGGATCGAGCAGGGACGAGAAACTGTCATTCCTGGCGGGTTTGATCGGCGTTCCGGCAGTGATCGTCTGGCTGGCCGGAGGGTCGGAGACCCACGCAACGGGCAACATCCTGATTCTTCTGGTGGCTGGGCTTCTTGTGGGCGTCGGCACCCGGCTGGCGAACGGCTGCACCTCGGGCCACGGAGTCTGCGGGATATCGCGGCTGTCTCTGCGGGGGATCGTGGCGACCGTGTTCTACATTCTGGCGGGGGGCCTGACGGTCGTGCTGTTCCGCCATCTGCTGGGGTGGGTGTGATGCGCAATCTGTATGCAGCGGCAGCGGGGGCAGTTTTCGGGATCGGGTTGTGGTTGTCAGGGATGACAGACACGACAAGGGTCATTGGCTGGCTGGATATCTTTGGCGACTGGGATCCGACGCTGGCCTTTGTGATGGGCGGAGCGATCATCCCGATGGCCGTGGCATGGCGCGTGGCTGCAGCACGGCGTGTGCCCGTGCTGGGCGGGGCGTTTCCGCCGCAGCCAGAGTCGAAACTGGGGCGCAATCTGGTTTTGGGATCAGTGTTATTCGGGGCGGGATGGGGACTTGCCGGGCTGTGCCCCGGCCCGGCCATCGTTTCGATAACATGGGGCGGGGTCAGCGGGCTTGTGTTCATGGTCGCGATGCTGGCGGGTATGTGGACCGCGCCTGCAGTGCGAAGCAGGCTCGACGTGCTGGAACCGGCGGTCTAGGATAGAGTCATGGATATCAGACAGATCACCCCCGCCTATTCCGTTTCGCCGCAGATCGAGCCCGAGGATATTCCAGCGATCGTGGCGGCCGGTTTCGTCACCCTGATCGACAACCGCCCGGATGCTGAGATTCCGATGGAACTGTCGTCGCATGTGATGCGCGCTGCGGCCGAGGCGGCGGGGCTCAAGTTCGTAGTCCTGCCCGTCACCCATCAGACAATGACCGCCGATCTGATTGCCGCGCAAATGGCGGCGGTCCAGGCAGCCGAAGGACCTGTCTTGGCCTATTGTGCCTCGGGGACGCGGTGTTCAATCGTCTGGTCGCTGGGACATGCCGGCAAGATTCCGACCGACGACATCATCGCGGCAACGGCACGGGCAGGCTACGACCTGTCCAACATCCGGACACGACTGGAAGCACTGGCGCAGGGCTGATCAGGCCGATACCGACGAGAGCGGCAGAACCTCCGTCATTTCGTGACGGGCCGGCGGACCGAGTCGAACGGCACGCATGCCCGACATTTGCCCCAGCCGCGCCAAGGCAAGAAGGCGGCCATCCGGTGCCTCGACCTTGACACCGGCCACGGTCGCGCCAGAAAGCTGGATCGTCTGTCCAAGCTGAAAACCTTCGACCGTGTGTAGCGGCATTCGCAATCGGTGCAGTACTGCCCGCACTTCAGCCGGGGCAGCTAGTATGTTTTCCGAAAGTTTGCGCGTAAATTCCGCACCGGCATCAGGTTGCATCGGCATGGGTGTGTCCGGGCGCGGCAAGGGTAACACGAGAACGAAAAGCCCCTGCCGGCCGCCCGCGCCCAGATCGAGCGTCAGCCGGACGACGCGGTAGTCGCCATTGGCAAGGGTCAGCCCAACCTCTTTCACACCGGCGAATCGGCCAAACAGGCGTTGACCAGCCACCCAGCCATCCAAAAGAGTTCCGGTGGTTTCCAGTTCGATTTCGTGCAGCACCCGCTGAACAAGGGGTTCCGCCATAGCGGTATCGGCCGCCGTCACAGAGCGGGGCTTGGCCGGTGCGCTGCTGACGCGACCAAGTGTCTGTACTTCGATCACGGCAGCGCGGGTTTGCAAGTCGATCCCCAGAAACCCCGTCATTCCGGCCTGGGAACCAAGGGCAAGGAGCATCAGCCCCTCCTCGGCCCGGGTGAGGATATCGTCGAGCGGTCCGACTTCCTCGCTTATCCCCAAGACAGACAGTTGAAGGCCGATGGATTGCGCGGCGGCGCGGGTGATCGCCTGACGCAAAGCGCGCGACGGGGTCAGCGGTTCGGGCGAAGGCACTGTCGGAGACTGCACGATCCGCCGCAAGACCGATCCGCCTGAAGACGCCATTTCGCACCCTGAACGATGTGACGGCCCCCACATGGCCCGCCACGGGGACATTAAGAAGTCAGGATTAGCAGAAGGTTTACGGACAACTGCGACGAAGGGTTATTGCGCGGCCATCGCCTCGGCCTGGGGCAGGGTTATGCGGAACGCCGTCCCGCCCTGCCCCGGCAGATAGGCGATGGAACCGCCGAGTTTGCCCATGATCTCACGGCAGATGGCAAGGCCGAGGCCCGCGCCGCCGGCTTTGCCGTGATCAGATAGGCGGGCGAATTTTTCAAAGATCACGTCCTGATTCTCCGGGGCGATCCCGCTGCCATTGTCGATGAAATCCACGACCAGCGCGGGCCCCGCACGGCCAACCGCGATACGCAGTTCGGGATAGGCAGCATCGCAGTATTTCTGCGCATTGGCGATCACGTTGATGAATACCTGACCCAGACGATCGGAATCGGTCATCAGGATCACCAATTCGTCGGCCCTGTTGCGCTGGATTCGCAGGCCGCCGGGGCGGAGGCCCGCAGCAACCACCGCCGCATCCAGCAGATCGCGCAGAACCCCTTCGCGGCGGTTCAAGGTGACCTGCCCGTTTTCAAGGACGCTGAGATCAAGCAGATCGTCCAGAAGGCGGGTCAGGCGCATCGACTCTTTCTGAATCACGCCCGCGTATTTCTGCCGCTCGGCCTCGGTCAGTTCGGCCTCTTGCAGGATTTCGGAAAAGGCGCGGATTGAGGTCATGGGTGTGCGGAGTTCGTGGCTGATCTGGCTCAGGAAGGCGTCCTTCTGCACAGACAGGCGGGTCAGCTTTTCGTTCGCTTCGCGCAGTTGGCGGGCGGTGCGGTCCTGTTCTTCGGATTTAGCCTGCAGGCGGTTTGAATACTCCATGATCTGCGCGGCTTCGTCCGCGACGGCGATCAGGTCTTCGACCGTGACAGCGGCACCCTGGGTCAACTGGCTGACCATCGCATGGGCGGTGGCGGCCCCGACCGAGCCAGAGAGTTCGCGTTCAAGCCGGGCGACGAAATCCGGGGTCACGTCAGGTAGGTAGCCCGATTTGCCCTGAGCATGGGCGGCACGCTGGAACAGGGCCTGCGCCTCGGGCCCGCCGATGATGCGTTGGGCCATTATAAGGAGATCTTCAGCCTGGGCGGCGCTGCGCGACCATGTGCGGTGCCCGGCGGAGTGGTCGAATACATTGACGAATTGCGCGCCCTGAAGGCGTTCAAGCGGCGTGGGGAACGAGACAAGCGAGCCGACCAGGAAAGCTGCGGTATTGAGAAGGAGCGACCAGAAAACAGAGTGAAGGAGCGGGTCCATGCCCGCCACGCCGAACAGCGCCTCTGGGCGGAGCCAGCCGATGCCGAAAGGGCCGTCGGTGAGGACGGCGGGCGGAATGACTGTAAAGGGGCCAAAGGAAGGGAGGAACAAGGTCCAAAGCCAGACGGCAAAACCCGTGAGAAGGCCCGCAATGGCCCCGTTCCGTGTGGCCCCGCGCCAGAATAGGCCGCCGATGAGGGCAGGCAACATTTGCGCCACGCCGGCAAAAGCAATCAGGCCGATAGAGGAAAGCGCTGTGCCCCCGCCCGTCATGCGGTAGTATTCCAGACCCAGTGTCAGCACGCCGGCGATCGACAGGCGGCGGGCCAGCAGGATGACGCGGCGCACATCGCCAGGGACAGCGGCCGTCTGGCCCTGCGCCCAAAGCCAAAGCGGCACGACGATGTGGTTCGACACCATTGTCGAAAGTGCGATGGTCGCCACGATCACCATGCTGGTGGCCGAGGAGAAGCCGCCAAGGAAAGAAAGCGCCGCCAGCCCGTCACGGCCCTGCGCCAAAGGCAGGGTCAGGACGAACAGGTCAGGGTTGGATCCTGCGGGCAGGATGTCAAGGCCCACGACGGCGATGGGCACGACGAAGAGGCTCATCAACAGGACGTAGAGCGGGAAGGCCCAACTTGCCGTGGCAAGGTTGCGGTCATTGTCGTTTTCGACGACCAGCACCTGAAACATCCGCGGCAGTGTCAGGAAGGCTGCGGCAGACAAAAGCGTAAGGCCGACCCCACGGCCGCCCGAAGGCTCCCAATCGGCGATGGGAGAGGCGTCTATCCGGTCAAGCGTCGCCCCGATCCCGCCGCCGATGCCCCAGACGACAAAGACACCGACTGCAACAAGGGCGGTGAGTTTCACAACGGCTTCAAGCGCGATCGCGGTGACGATGCCGTGGTGGCGTTCGTTGGCGTCAAGGTTTCGGGTGCCGAACAGGATGGTGAACAGGGCCAGCCCTCCGGCAGACCAGAGCGCGACTGAGTTCACCTCGACCGAGGCCCAGCCGGGCCCGTTGTTGCGGGCGAAAGTGGCAAAGGAAAGCGTTATCGATTGAAGTTGCAGGGCGATATAGGGCGTTACACCCGCAATCGCGATCAACGTGACGATTACCCCCAGCGACTTGGATTTACCATAGCGGGAGGAAATCAGGTCGGCGATCGAGGTGATGCGCTGCATCCGGCCCACCCGCACAAGCTTGCGCAGCACCCACCACCAGCCGATCATCACAAGGCTGGGGCCAAGGTAGATCGTCAGGTATTCAAGCCCCGACCGGGCCGCATAGCCGACCGCGCCATAGAACGTCCAGGCCGTGCAATAGATCGACAGGGACAGCGTATAGACCAAGGGCGACCGCAGCCAGCGCCCCTGCCCCGCCCGCGCCCGGCGTTCGGCGACATAGGCCACCGCAAAAAGCAACGCCACATAGATCAGCGCGATAAAGACAAGGATGTTGAAGGTCAGCATCCTAGGAGGCGTCCTCTCCGTCTGCCTCGTCCGCATCGGGAGCGATCAGGCGGGACAGGGCGAAAGACGCGAGGATGAGCAGCACCCAGACGCCGAAGATATAGAGAAGGACAGTCGATGTGCCGATCCCGTTCGGCCCGCGCCCCCAGAACAGCGGGATCAGCCAGAGGAGTGCCCCGAGCAGCGGCAGAAGCCGCGCCGCATCGCGCAGGCGGCGCTGGCGATAGGAGTCGCGGGCAAGGAACAGCGGTTGCGGACGGGTCGCCATCACCTAGCCGCCGGCGAGGGTGCGGACCGACGCCAGCACTTCGGCATTCGAGAAGGGTTTGGTCATGTAATGGGTGGCCCCGAGACTCATAGCGAGTTCGCGGTCCTTGGTCTGACCCCGCGCGGTCAGCATCATGACCGGGATCGCGGCAGTTTCAGGCGTGCTGCGCAGGTCGCGGAGGATATCGAACCCGCTGCGACCGGGGAGCATCACGTCAAGGATGACAAGGTCAGGCGGCAGGCTGCGCACGCGGTCGGCGGCAGAGACGCCGTCGGCATGGGTATGCACTGTCCATCCGTCACGTGACAGGATGAAGCTGATCGCTTCGATGATGTTCGGCTCATCCTCGATCAGAAGGACGCGTTTGCCCATCCAACCCTCCCTTTGGCCATCACATCGTTTCTTTTCGTGTTTCTGCGATGACTATTGCGGGAAAGGGTCCGCCTGTCAAAGACGCAGGTCAGCCGATGACCGATGGTTCACGGCGGGCCGGGCAGGCTGTGCGCGGACAGACCCGGCAGGCAAGGCCCACCGCATGGGAGTCGGATGCTAACTCGACCGGGCGGACGAGGAGCGTTGATTCGAGCAGAGGGATGGCGTCAAAACACGGTTCTTCCTTTGGCATGGCGATGGCGTGGCACAGAAAGCGGGGCGCACGTTCGCCCGGCAGGGCCACGGTCGTGCGGATGCCCCGGCCCGGCTGGCCGAACGCCTGATAGAGCGGCCAGAGCGGGCAGCCCGCGCCGACACGTGGCA
>JBGSWJ010000516.1:0-2572 GCA_041752495.1 Rhodobacterales bacterium | reverse complement strand
CGCCGCGGCGAGGCGCGGGCGGGCGTGCTGTTCGCGCTGCCGTGGATGGTGTCGCTGTTCATCTTTACGCTGCTGCCGCTGGTCCTGACATTCGCCATCGCGCAGACGAAGTTTCAGATCGTGGGCCTGCCGCAATATGTGGGCCTGCAGAACTATGAAGCGATGTGGACCGACCCGGCCTTTTGGACATCGGCGCGGAATACGGCCGTCTATGCGGCGATTTCGGTGCCGCTGAAGCTGGTGCTGGCGCTGGGGCTGGCGCTGCTTCTGAACCGGGTGACGGTGCTGTCGGGGTTCTATCGCACGGTGTTCTATCTGCCGTTCCTGATGCCTGCCGTGGCGGGGTCGGTGGTGTTCATGCTGCTGTTGACGCCCGGCGCGGGGCCGGTGAACATCATGCTGGAGGCGCTGGGGTTTGATGCGCCGGACTGGCTGCGCGATCCGCAGGTGGCGTTGTGGACGATCATCATGCTGTCGCTGTGGCCGCTGGGGGTTGAGACGCTGGTGTTTCTGGGGGGGTTACAGAACATCCCCAAGGACGTGTCCGAGGCGGCCGATCTGGAAAGCCCGAAGGCGTGGCACAAACTGTGGTGGGTGACGCTGCCGCTGATCACGCCGATGATCCTGTTCAATCTGGTGATCGGGATCATCTATTCGTTTCAGGTGTTTACGCAGGCGCTGGTCATTGGCGGGACAACGGGGGCGCCGGCGGAATCCACCCTGATGTATATGGTCGTGATCTATCGGGCGGCGTTCCGCTATTTCAACATGGGCTATGCGGCGGCACTGGCCACCGTGTTGTTCATGGCCGTGCTGCTGCTGACGCTGCTGATTTTCCGCACCGCGCGGGGCTGGGTCTATTACGAGGGGGAGAGCCGGTGAGCGCCGATCTGACCCGCCGCCGGACACCGCCGCGCAAGACGGGGCGGATGATCCTGTATCATGCGGTGATGCTGCTGATCGCGGCGGTATTCCTGCTGCCGTTCTACTGGATGACGATTTCGGCCTTCAAGAACAATGCCGAGATCTTTGCCAGTCCGGTAAGCTGGTTCCCCGATCCGATCCGGTGGGAGAATGTAACGGCGCTGTTTACGCGCGAGGATTTTCCGTTCCTGCTGCAATTCACCAACTCGGTCTTCTATGCGGGGATGGTGGCGATTGGCGTCTGCTTTTCCTGTTCGCTGGCCGCCTATGCCTTTGGCTGTCTGCGGTGGCGGGGGCGGAATCTGGTGTTCGGGCTGACGGTCTGTGCGCTGCTGATGCCCGCCATTGTCACGTTCCTGCCGGTCTATCTGGGCTGGTCGCGGCTGGGGCTGGCGGGGACATATGTGCCGCTGATCGCGCCATTTTTTCTGGGGGATGCGTTTTTCATCTTCATGCTGCGGCAGTTCTTCCTTCAGGTTCCGCGCGAGTTGATGGATGCCGCAAGGCTGGATGGCGCGTCAGAGTTCCGGATCTGGTGGCAGATCGTGCTGCCGCAGGTGCGGACGGCGCTGGTCATCGTGGCGCTGTTTGCCATCGTCTATACGTGGAACGAATTCTTTGGCCCGCTCATCTATCTGCAGAACCGCGAGGATTTCCCGCTCTCGCTGGGCCTGTTCACGTTCCAGTCGGCGCGGTCGGCGGAATGGGCGCTGGCGATGACGGGGGCGCTGTTCACGGCGCTGCCGATGATCCTGCTGTTCCTGCTGACGCAGAAATTCTTCCGGCAGGGCCTGAACGCGTCGGGGATCAAGTGAGAGGGGCGGCATGGGCGCGGTAACTTTGACGGGCGTGCGCAAGGTTTTTGGCCAGCTTGAGGTGATCAAGGGGGTCGATCTGGCGATTGCCGACCGCGAGTTGGTGGTGTTCGTGGGGCCTTCGGGCTGTGGGAAATCCACGCTGCTCAGGATGATCGCGGGGCTGGAGGATGTGGATTACGGCGCCATCGAGATTGCCGGGAAGGATGTGACCGAGCTTGCCCCCGCGCTGCGCGGCGTGGCGATGGTGTTTCAGAACTATGCGCTGTATCCGCATATGTCGGCCTATGACAACATGGCCTATGGGCTGCGCCGCGCCGGGCTGAAGGCGGCGGAGGTCGACAAAAGGGTGCGGGCGACGGCGGCGATGTTGCAGATCACGGAACTGCTGCCGCGCAGGCCCAAGGCGATGTCGGGCGGGCAAAGGCAGCGGGTGGCGATTGGTCGGGCCATCGTGCGTAATCCGGAGGTGTTCCTGTTCGACGAACCCCTGTCGAACCTGGATGCCGCGCTGCGGGTGGAGACGCGAAGCCAGATTGCGCGGCTGCACCGGGAATTGCAGGCGACGATGATCTTTGTGACGCATGACCAGGTCGAGGCGATGACGCTGGCTGACCGGATCGTCGTGCTGAACGGGGGCCGGATCGAACAGGTGGGGACCCCGCGCGAGGTGTATCACAGGCCGGCCAATGTCTTTGTCGCGGGGTTCATCGGCAGTCCGGCGATGAACCTTTTGCCGGCAAAGCTGCATCGCGGGGCGGCGCTGGAACTGGGCTGGGGGACGCGGGTCACCTGGACGGCAGCGGCCCCTGCCCTGCCCGATCTGGCGCCGG
>JBGSWJ010000515.1:0-2022 GCA_041752495.1 Rhodobacterales bacterium | reverse complement strand
CCAGAGGCCGCTGGCCGAGGGCAGCCCGCTGGCCCGCAGCATGGGGACCCGGTTCCCCATCGTTCAGGGGCCGATGACGCGCGTCTCGGACCGTGCGGAATTTGCGCTGGCCGTGGCCGACGCGGGCGCGCTGCCCTTCCTTGCCCTTGCTCTCATGCGGGAAGCCGAGGCAGAGAGCCTTGTGTCCGAAACGAAGGCGCTTCTGGGGGAGCGGCCCTGGGGGATCGGGATCCTGGGCTTTGTCGAGGATGACCTGCGCATCGAACAGACGAAGGTGATCCTTGCCCACAGGCCGCGCTTTGCCCTGATCGCGGGCGGGCGGCCCGATCAGGCGCTTGCCCTTGAGAAAGAGGGCATCGCGACCTTTCTGCATGTCCCCTCTCCGGGGCTTCTGAAGCTGTTCCTTGAAAGCGGAACGCGCCGGTTCATCTTTGAAGGGCATGAATGTGGCGGCCATGTCGGGCCGCGCACCAGTTTCGTGCTCTGGCAGCAGGCCATTGACGTGCTGTTCGACCATTTCCCGCAGAACACGGCGATGGATGTGGAACTGCTGTTTGCAGGCGGTATCCATGATGCCTGTTCCGCAGCGATGGTGGCCGCCCTTGCGGCGCGGCTGGCGGGACGGGGTGCGCGGATCGGCGTGCTGGCCGGGACGGCCTATCTGTTCACGACCGAAGCCGTGACCACCGGTGCGATTCAGCAATCCTATCAGGATCTTGTCCTGCAGGCGGCCCGGACGGTCCTGCTGGAATCGGGGCCGGGGCACATGACCCGTGTGGTGGACAGTCCGATCGTGGCCGAATTCGCGGCCGAAAAGGCCCGGCTCCTGCGCGAGGGGCTGAGCGGGGCCGATCTGCGCGAGAGGCTTGAATCCTTCAACATCGGGCGGTCGCGCATTGCGGCCAAGGGGATCGACCGCAATCCGGCCCGGGCTGCGGATCCGGCAGCGCCGCGTTTTGTGACGGTCGCGGCCGAGGACCAGTTGCAGCGGGGTGTCTACATGTCCGGGCAGGTCGCCGGTCTGCAGGACCGGGTCATGTCGATCGAGACCCTGCACAAGCATCTTTCGGCGGATTCAACGGCGCGTCTTGCGGCCTTTGCCGCAGAGAGCGGGGCCGATGATCCGGTGACGGTTGAAGGGCCCGGGGCCGCCATCGGGATTACCGGGATCGGAGCGATCCTGCCCCGGGCCGCCGATGCCCGGCGCTATTGGCAGAACATCCTCGACAAGGTGGATGCCATCGAGGAAATCCCGGCCCGCCGCTGGGACTGGCGGCGGTATTACGACCCCGACCGCAATGCCCCGGACAAGATCTATTCCAAATGGGGCGGCTTCATTGACGAGATCGCGTTCGATCCCCTGCGCTATGGGATCCCGCCCACGTCCATGCCGCAGATCGAACCGCTGCAGCTT
The DNA here is from genome assembly GCA_041752495.1 of Rhodobacterales bacterium. Taxonomy (GTDB): domain Bacteria; phylum Pseudomonadota; class Alphaproteobacteria; order Rhodobacterales; family Rhodobacteraceae; genus JAPLPE01. The sequence continues at coordinate 608 of JBGSWJ010000515.1, read as the reverse complement.
CTGGCGCTTGAGACGGTGCGGCGGGCGCTTGAGGATGCCGGCTATCCGGACGGCGTTATCCCCGATCCGGCCCTGCGCAAACGGACATCCGTCATCATCGGTGTCGGCGGCGGGGCCGGCCCGCTGGGGCAGGGTTATGCCGTGCGGACCGCGCTTCCGAGCGTGGAAGGCAGGCTTTCGGATCTGGCGGCAGAACGCCTGCCCGCCTGGAGCGAGGACAGTTTTCCCGGTATCCTGATGAATGTGATCGCGGGCCGGATTGCCAACCGCTTTGATCTGGGCGGCGTGAACTTTACCGTCGACGCCGCCTGCGGGTCCTCTCTGGCGGCGGTTACCATGGGGGTGCGCGAACTCGAGACGCGCAATTCCGACATGGTCATTGTCGGCGGGGTCGACAGCTTTCAGAATCCTTTCGACTTTGTCGCGTTTTCCAAGACACGGGCGCTGTCGCCCCGTGGCCGCTGCCGGACGTTTGACGCAAGCGCCGATGGCATCGCGATATCGGAAGGTCTGGCGATTGTCGTCCTGCGCCGGCTGGCCGAGGCCGAGGCCGATGGCAGCCGGATCTATGCCGTGCTGCGCGGGGCGGCCGGGTCTTCGGATGGCCG
>JBGSWJ010000514.1:0-13875 GCA_041752495.1 Rhodobacterales bacterium | reverse complement strand
GGCGGCAACAAGCTGATCCACAACGTCGTGGGCGGGATCGGGGTGGTGCAGGGCAACGGCGGCGTGCTGCGTCCCGGACTGCCCTGGCAGACCGTGCACGATGGCGTGCGGTCGGCGCACGAACCCCTGCGCCTGTCCGTCCTGATCGAAGCGCCGAAGGCTGCGATGACCGATATCCTCGCCCGCCATGCGGGGGTGCGGGACCTGTTCGACGACGGCTGGCTGCACCTCTTCGCGCTGGAAGGCGGGCGCATCGCCGCCCGCTACCGCCCAGGTCTTGCCTGGGCTTCGACAGCCGATGTTGGCCTCGCCGCATAAGTCGGTCCGACGGCTTGCAATGAGGATCTGGCAAAGGTCAGAGTCGGCCACCGCGCCGCCTCTAACCCTTGGCCGGAACAGGGAACAGCCAGTTCGCCGCCGGCACATTCCAGATGCGGAAAAGCGCTCTCCCGACCGGCACAATCCGCCGGGGGGCTGGACGAAAACAGTCCTGACCTGTTCAAAGGGGGCAAGCCCGCAGGTCAGGGCGATGTCCGCCAAGGAGAAGACGTTGATGCGAACCCCCACCGCGCTGGCCACAGGTATTGCGATTGCCCTCCTGGCGATGGTCCAGACAGTCCAGGCGCAAGAGGCCGGGGTCACGCAGGTGCCGCGCCTGCGGGAACTGGATTTCACGCCGTTTCAGGCCGAACTCGACAGCATCACCGCCGAAACACGGGCGGCCATCGACCTCAACCTTCCGACCGGCAGCATCGCGCAGTTTCAGGCCGCACTCGACGCGGGCGATATTACGTCGGAACAGCTTACCCTTTACTATCTCGACCGGATTGCGCGGCTCGACGGCGATCTGCGGTCGATGATCGAACTGAACCCCCTCGCGCTCGAGGAGGCGCGGGCCGCCGATGCCCTTCGCGCCGCCGGGACCGTGCTTGGGCCGATGCATGGCATTCCCGTCACGCTTAAGGACAATATCGAAACCGCAGCACCTATGCACACGACGGCCAATGCCGCGATCCTTCTGGACAACCTGGCCGAAGATGATGCCGCCCTTGTCGCGCAACTCCGTGCCGCCGGGGCCATCATTCTGGGCAAATCCAGTCTTTCGGAATTTGCAGGCGTGGTGTCGCGCGGCACCCCCGAAGGCGGGAGCGGCGCAGTCAGCGGCCAGACCCGCAGTCCCTACGGCGACTTTGCGGTCTTCGGGTCCAGCGCCGGATCGGCTGTTGGCGTCTCGGCCTCTCTCACGGCGGTCAGCGTCGGCACGGAAACCTCCGGCTCGCTCATCGCGCCTGCCGCCATCAATGGCGTGGTGGGCATGAAGCCAACCCACGGCCTTGTCAGCACGGACGGGGTCATCCCCCTTGTCGCCAACAACGATACGCCCGGCCCGATCGCCAAGGATGTGGCCGATGCCGCAATCCTCTTGTCCGTCATTGACAACACCGACACGAATTACCTGGCCGCGCTGTCTGCCACCTCTCTTGACGGCGTGACGGTGGGGGTTCTGGTCAACGACATTGCGGCCAAGCATATCTATTCGTCGAAACTGGCCGAAGCCGGCGGCATCCTTTCCATCCTCGGCGCCCGGTCCCGCCCCGTGACGCTGACAGATTCGACCAAGTCTTTGGACGCCTTCGTCATGCTGATCGGCAGCGGCGTGCGTTATGATCTACTGCCCTACATCACCGCCCGCCACCCCCAGATCGCAACGCCGGAAGACCTGTTCCTCTACAACTCTCTTGAACCTGCGACCCGGATTCCTTTCGGCCAAAGCCTGTGGGGCGTGCTCGCCCAGATCTCGGCCCAGCTAAGCCCCGAGGATCACGCGGCCTTTGGCCCCGATCTGACCAAAGCCGCGACTGACGCGCTCGAGGCGTCGTTCACTGCGGCGGGGGCGGATGTCCTGATCAGTTTTGAAAACATCCATTCCCCGTTCTACGCCACCGCAGGCTATCCCGCGATCACCGTCCCTATGGGCCTGAACCCGGACGGCCGCCCGGTCGGCATTACCTTCATCGGCAGGATCGGCCAGGACGCCAGGCTTTTGTCCTATGCCTATGCCTTTGAACAAGCGACTCAGATGCGGGTGACGCCATCTCTGCCCTGACAGCGGCGGCACTTGTTCTGCATTCCTGGCGACAGGCCCTGCTCACCCGGCCTGCATCGGTCACAAGACGTGGCTTCGGTCATTCCGGTCCGAATTCCCGTTATGCCGGGTATTGCGGCATATCGGTTTCAAATCCTGATTCCTAAAACCGCAAGACGGATTGTCGGCTTGCGTTCAGTCCGGATCAATGCTTTTCCCGCGAATGAGAACAGGACCCTTTCCACGATCCTCCATTATTTGCAGAAGTGATCCAGACCTCATGACAAAGACCGCCCTCATCACCGGTATCACAGGCCAGGACGGCTCCTACCTTGCCGAGTTCCTGCTGGAAAAAGGCTACGAGGTGCACGGCATCAAACGTCGCGCCTCGCTGTTCAATACCGGGCGGATCGACCACATCTATCAGGACCGTCACAACCCGAACCCGCGCCTGACGCTGCACTATGGCGACCTGACCGACACGTCGAACCTGACGCGGATTCTGCAAGAGGTGCAGCCCGACGAGGTTTACAACCTTGGCGCCCAGTCCCATGTCGCGGTCAGTTTCGAGGCCCCCGAATACACCGCCGATGTCGACGCCGTCGGCACCCTTCGCCTGCTCGAAGCGATCCGGTTCCTGGGGCTCGAGAAGAAAACCCGCTTCTATCAGGCCTCCACCTCCGAACTCTACGGTCTCGTCCGCGAAATCCCGCAGACTGAAACAACACCCTTCCACCCGCGCAGCCCCTATGCTGTGGCCAAGATGTATGCCTACTGGATCTGCGTGAACTACCGCGAAGCCTATGGGATGATTGCCTGCAACGGCATCCTCTTCAACCACGAAAGCCCCCGCCGCGGCGAAACCTTCGTGACGCGCAAGATCACCCGGGGCCTTGCCAACATCGCCCAAGGGCTCGAGCCCTGCCTCTACATGGGCAACATCGACAGTCTGCGGGACTGGGGCCACGCCAAGGATTACGTCCGTATGCAGTGGATGATGCTGCAGCAGGACACGCCCGAAGATTACGTCATTGCCACCGGCGTTCAGTACAGCGTCCGCCAGTTCATCGCCTGGGCGGCCGAGGATCTGGGGATCACGCTCCGCTTCGAAGGCAAGGATGTCGAGGAAAAGGCGATCGTGGAAAGCGTGACCGGCGATCTTGCCCCCTCGGTCAAGCCGGGCGACGTCATCATGCGCATCGACCCCCGCTATTTCCGCCCGGCCGAGGTGGAAACGCTTCTGGGCAACCCGGGCAAAGCCAAGCAGAAACTGGGCTGGGAACCCGTCATCACGGCCCGCGACATGTGTGCCGAAATGGTGGCCGAAGACCTGCGCGCCGCGCGCCGCCATGCCATCCTGCGCACGCATGGGCTTGAAATGCCCGTGTCGCTTGAAAACGGCTGAAGGGGCGGGGCGATGAAAGTCTATGTTGCCGGACATCGGGGCATGGTCGGCGGGGCGATCCTCCGGCGGCTTGAGGCGCGGCAGCCGGCAGCAAAAGATCTGACGCTTGTCACGCGGACCCATGCAGAGCTTGACCTGACCGATCAGGCGGCCGTGCGCGCCTTTATGACCGATGAACGGCCTGACGTGGTGGTGCTGGCGGCGGCCAAGGTGGGCGGCATCATCGCCAACAACACCTATCCGGCGGACTTCATCCACGACAATCTGCTGATCCAGACCAATGTGATCGGGCAGGCCCATGCCGCTGGCGTTCAGCGCCTCCTGTTCCTTGGCTCCTCCTGCATCTATCCCCGCCTCGCGCCTCAGCCTATGGCCGAAGATGCGCTGCTGACCGGCACGCTGGAACCCACGAACGAACCCTATGCGATTGCCAAGATCGCCGGGATCAAGCTGTGCGAGAGCTTCAACCGGCAGCACGGGCGGGACTACCGGTCCGTGATGCCGACAAACCTTTACGGCCCCGGCGACAACTTCCACCCCGAACATTCCCACGTCATGCCCGCCCTGATGCGTCGCTTTCACGAAGCGGTCGAACAGGGCAAGGACGAGGTCATCATCTGGGGTTCGGGCAAACCCATGCGCGAATTCCTCCACGTCGATGACATGGCCGAAGCGAGCCTTTTCGTCATGGACCTTGACCGCGAAACCTATGACGCCAACACCCAGCCGATGCTCAGCCATATCAACGTGGGCACCGGCGTTGACGTGACCATCGCGGAACTGGCCCACCTGATCGCCGAAGTGACGGGCTTCAAGGGCCGCGTCGGCTTTGACGCCACCAAACCCGATGGCACCCCACGCAAGCTCATGGACGTGTCCCGCCTGTCAGCCATGGGCTGGACGGCGCGCGTCGCCCTTCGGGACGGGATCGCCGAAACCTACGACTGGTTCCGCGCCCACGTGACCGGCCTTCGGCAAGTCTGACGCCGGGCCAGTCCACGCGATGGATACCCTTTTCTTCATCGCCTCGAAACTCGTCTGGGCCACACTTCGCGTCGAAAGCTGGCTGCTCCTCGGGCTCGTCCTCACCGTCTGGGGCCTCTACCGCAACCGCCTGACACTGGCCCGCCGGTCGGCAACACTCAGCTTGCTGGGGTTTTTCGCCATCACCATCCTCCCGCTGGGCGACCTTCTGCTCCGCCCGCTCGAAGGCCGCTATACGCCGCCCGCACTCCCTCTGTCGGTGACCGGGATCATCATCCTTGGCGGTGCCGAAGGTCTTTCGGTGACCGAACTATGGAACCAACAGGCGCTGAACGATGCCGCCGAACGCCTGACCGGTGCCGCAGCCCTGGCTCGCGCTTTCCCCGATGCAATCGTCCTCTATACCGGCGGGAGCGGCGAACTTTCCGACATTGGCCAAACCGTCAACGCGCCGTCTGAAACCGCAAAAGAAACACTTATTGGCCTCGGCATCCCCGCGCACCGGATCACCCTTGAATCCGCCTCTCGCAATACCGCCGAAAACGCCCGGTTCAGCTACAATCTGATCCAGCCGCAGGATGGCCAAACCTGGCTGCTGGTCACCAGCGCCTTTCACATGCCCCGGGCCGTGCAAAGCTTTCACGCCGCGGGCTGGCCCGGCATCCTCCCCTATCCGGTCGACTACCGCTCTGGCCCGCTTTGGTCCGATTTGGGCTGGGAACCGGTGGTCGACATGCAAAAGATGAACACAGCGCTCAAGGAATATGTCGGGCTGCTTGCCTACGGGCTGACAGGGCGATGATCCGCCAGTTCCGGCCAGCCATATCACGCCCGGCCCCTTATGACGGCCCGGGAATCGTGTATGACTGGCCATGACCAAGGAGAATCGCATCATTACAGGATCATCTGTCATAACCACGCCGATTGCGCCCTGTTACATTTGCGGCCTGCCGAACCCGGTCAACCAATCGAAAAGGTCCGGAGAATGAAGGCCCTTGCCTGCGCAATTGTCGCAATGATCGTTCTCGCATCCTGTAGCGCGCCAACCGGCAACGCCAGAGACAGATATTCCCGCACGCAAATTGACCGCATCGAAGAATCCCTCATTTTCGCCGAAATCCCCGATCTCGGTGCAGGGGGGTTGCTGCGCATCTCGGGCACAAACAATGGCGTCATTGCCTGGCGGACCTTTGACGGTATCTCTATCTCGCTTGATAATGGCGTTCTGGTCAGCACCCGTGGCCTTGGCTTTGATCTAATGAGCGCGGATGTCTCCGGCACGCGCGCTGCGCTGGCAGGCGCGACCGGAGAGTATTCCTTGCACCACAGCTATCTTGACGGCGAAAACCAGACTGTCTTCCGCAGTTTTCTCTGCACGATGCCCCCCCCGGCCAGCGAGACAATCGACGTATTTGACCGCAATTATGCAACGCTCCGCTTTGACGAAACCTGCAATGCGCTGGGACTAACTATTGAAAACACCTTCTGGATCGGTGATGGCGTGGTGCGTCGGTCACGGCAGTGGATTGGTCAGGAAACCGGCTATCTGACCGTCGACAGGCTGAACGAATGAAGGGTCAGACAGCGCAGGTCTCTGCAGACCACAAGGAGAATATGTCGATGAAGTTGCGCTCGGTTCTGGCGATCCTGACGACAACATCTGCCCTCGGCCTTTCGGGCTGCGATGTGGTCTATGTCAGCCCCTCGGTTGATACCTACAGCCAGAACCTCGATATCCGCGTGCTTCCGATCACGGCGGAAGGCGTCCTGATGGCCAACCGCGCCCCCTACGCGCCCCGTTCCCTGCCGCAGGCCTTCTCTGAAACCGCCGGCGCAGGAAGTCCGCGCGGCCTTGGCGCCCTGCCCGAAGCCCCCTTCATCCCGACCGAAGCCCCCGGCCCTATGGAACTGCGCGTTCCCCCGGCCACAACGATCGGACCCTATGCCATCGGCGTCGGAGACGTCCTGCGGATCGCAACCCGGGTAGGCGGCGATACAAACGGGCTGACAGATACTCCCGCCCCGGTCGAAAACCTGCGGCAGGAATACACCGTCCGCGACGACGGCGCGATTGCCATTCCCGAAGTCGGGCCGGTCCAGGTCGCTGGCCTGACACTCGAAGCCGCCGAAGACACGATCTTTCAGCGCCTGATCGAAGCCGGGATTGACCCCACCTTCAGCGTCGAAATTTCGGGCTTCAACTCCAAACGCGCCTCGGTCGGCGGGAACGTCAATGAACCGACGCTCGTCCCCATCACCCTCAACACGCTTGACTTGGGCGAGGCGCTGACAGCGGCGGGCGGCATCAATGTCGACGATGCGCAATATGCATCCATCCGGATCTACCGCGACGGCGAACTCTATCAGATCCCCCTGACCGACTTCTATACCAGAGCCGACCTTCAGGACGTTACCATCCAGGAAGGCGATGCCATCTATGTCGATACCAGCTATGACCTTGATCGCGCATTGCTTTACTACCAAAGCCAGATCGACGTAATCACATTGCGCCGGACTGACAGGACCACGGCGCTCAGCGAACTTCAGACCGAAATCGGCATCCGCCGGTCCTCACTCGATGAACAGCGATCCAACTACCTCGCCCGGACCGAACTTGGCGCCGAAGACCGGGACTACGTCTACCTCGCCGGTGAATTCATCCGGCAAAGCCGCTGGCCGCTGCCCTTTGAACAACAGGCGACACTGGCTGACGTGATGTATGACAACGGCGGCTACAACACCGAAACCGGTAACCCCGCCCAAATCTATGTCCTGCGCGCCTCAAGCAACCCGTCCGAATTCGGCGCTGTCACGGCTTGGCATCTGGACGCGCGCAATGCCGTCATGATGACACTTGCCACAAAGTTTGAAATGCGCCCCGACGACGTGGTCTTCATTCAGGAACAGCCCATCACCGTCTGGGCCCGCACCGTCGACCAGTTCTTCCCCGAACTCTTCAATGCGAGCGTCGCTGCGGTTCAGTAGGCGACAGATGACGCCACATGCACAAAGGCCGCCCCCTGGGGCGGCCTTTGTCGTTCAGGCGTCGTAGTATCCCTTCCCGTATCGGGAATAGGCCCCGTATTCGCCGCCATATCCATAGCGCTTCATCCCGCGCGGATCGATCTGCGACAGGACCAGCCCCGTGACCCGCAGATTGACCGACTTGAACTGCTTCAGCCCCTCGATCACCTGCGACTTGGTCGTCCGGTCCCAGTTGACGCTATAGGTGATCGCATCCACATGCTGCCCGATAACCCGCGCATCCGGAACAACCAGAACCGGAGGCGTGTCGATGATGACATAGTCATATTCATCCCGCAGCTTCTCGACCAGATGCTGGAACGCTTCCGACGAAAACACATCCGCCGCATTGATGGACGACCGTTCGCCCATCAGGATGTCCACCTTCATTTCTGGGTGGTGATAGACGGCCTGCTCCAACGGAGTTTTGCCGGAAATGACGGAAAGCAATCCCGCATTCTCAAGAGCGTTTGGGAAGTAGGCCGTGAACGTCCGCTGCCGGATGTCTCCCTCGATCAGGATCACCTTCTTCTTCAGACTCGCCAGGTTAAGAGACAGCGCAATGGATTGCGTCGTTTTGCCCTCGCCCGGGATTGAAGAGGTGCACATGATCACACGCGGCGGATTGTCGACGTTCGACAAAAGTAGCGACGTTCGCAGGTTTCTGACAGATTCCGCTGCCGCCGACGTCGGCTTCGACATGAGGTACGAAATCGTCTCCGGCCGTCCCCTGACAGGGAACTTCGGGATCTGGCCAAGGACCGTCTGCCCCGTCGTCTTCTCCAGATCCTCGGCCGTCCGGAACGTATTCTGCATGAACTCGCGCAAAAGCACTATCGCGGAACCCAGCATCACGCCAAGGATCAGAGACAGCGCAAGGATCCGGGTCTTCCTGGGCGCGACCATTTGGCCGACAGTCGCGTCCGAAAGTATCCGGCTCCCGGCCTGATGAATCCCCTGCTGGACCGTCGTCTCCTTGAGCCGGGTCAGGAACGTCTCATAAAGAACGCGGGTCGCCTCTGTCTCGCGCTCAAGTTGCTGCAACCGGGCCAGATCGCCAGACTGCTGTTCAAACTGACGTCCCAACTGGTCCGCCTGCACCTGAAGCTCGTTCACCTGGGCCGCAATGCGCTCTGGCTCACTTCTCGCCTGGGCAAGCAGCTGCTCAAACCTCCTGTCAAAGCGAAGCTGCGCGTCAGAATCGCCACGCTCGACAGCTGCATTGATCGCCTCAAGCTGAACATCCTCGGCGGCGGCAACCTTGGCCGCGTTCGACCCGCCGACAACCGCCAGCATCGCATCGCGCGCGTCTGTTCTCCGCTCAAGTTCCGACCGCGCCGCCTGCAAACGGGACTGAAGCTCAACCGACTCCGCGTTCACCGCTGCCAGAGCCTCTGCGCTCACAAGGGCGCTGGATGTCCGCAGGTCGGTAATTGCCTGCTGCTTTGCTTCGAGATCGGTCTGAAGCTCTGACACCCGGCCAGACAGCCAAGTCGCCGCCTTCTCGGTCGCCTCGACCTGAACGGCAATCTGGTCCGCCTGATAGATTTCGGCCAGCGTGTTGGCCATTGTTTGCGTCTTCAACGGATCGTCACTCGTCGCGATGATCGAAAAGACATAGCTTTGACGGCCGATCTGCGTCTGGATCGCATCCCTGACGTTTGCAATGACTCCGTCGCGGATCTCGACGTCCGAGATTTCCCCAGATGCCTCGCCTTCCGGCAGGAAGGAGAGCTGCTGACGAATGAGCCCGATCAGCTTTGAAACGGAAAACTGCGGTTCCGGGCGAAGCGTTGCATTGAATTCCGGATCCGCCATCAGATCCATCTGGTCAACAAGGCGCGATATCAGTTCCCGCGACCGGATAACCTCCATTTCCGTATTCAGACTGGACTGGTCCGATGACGCCCCGGAAAGAACGCTCTCGAGATCGACAACATTCTCTTGCCGCACCTCAAGCGCCATCTGCGCCGTTGCCTGATAAGATGGTATAGCCACCCTGTAAGCGTAGTAACCGCCGGCAAATATGGCCAGCAGTGCGCACAGTGAAATGATGAACTTCCCGCGCCACAGCGTTCGAACGATTTCGAGAAGGTCAATCTCGTCGTCATCTACAGCGGACTGTGAAACAGGCACGGCGAACTGTTGCCTTGCGTCGATCGGCTTCTGCATGGCCTGCCTTCATAAGAACCCGACATCGGGTTATCTTCATCAGTTGTTCGCGGTCAAGCGACGAAAATCCAGATAGGTACAATGACGTTTGCGTATGTTGCTTGTTCCTTAGGCTGAAACTGCTCAAAACGACAGCGTTGCAAGGGCTCAAAGCGCATTTTCCGGCGCACTGCGCCCCTCATGCATCGTCCGACGCATGCGAAAACGCCGCAGCCGGGCACCCCAGAACCACGGGCAGACAAGGCTAAAGGCCCCCGCCGGTGCCGCAAGGCAAGCCTCGCCGGGGATCGGCTCCACGGATTGTTGCATGACCGGAACAGATAAGGGTCAGCGACCCCCTCTGGTCCGCCCACTCTCGCCCGCTCCACACCGTGAATACCCGATAATTCGCTCTTCTACCGCCCCGATTAGTTTCAATTCATCAACGAACACGGAAGGGTCGCGTCAGGGCCAAAATTTTGCCCGATGTGACAGCCAAAACCTCAACACGCCAGAGAAATTAACCAAGATCTGGTCCGGAATGCCCTGCACAACCGCCCTTCCGACGAAGGGCACCACCCCAACCGAAAGGAACAATGCGATGAAATACCTTGCTCTTGCACTTTCCGCCACAACCCTGTTCGGAGCTGGCGCCGCCCTTGCAAACACCCCGGAAGACGCCATTGAGATCGCGACCGAAAGCGGCGTCTGCGGTGAAGCGCCGGTCAAGTCGGCCACCTATTCCGACGCGAACACCATCACAGCGACCTGCGAATATGTGTCAAACCTGATGCCTGAAGCCGACGCCGCCACCTTGCTCGCTTCCGGCAAGTTCTGAGGGCCTTAGCGTCCTCTGGCGTTGACAGTTGTATCGAGTGCGGCGTGTACGTGAAACGCGCCGCACCCGTGCCGTCGTTGGCATTTGGCTGACTGGACCGCATGCGACCGGCTGACATTGGCCATCGCAGCCCATTGCGGGCGGCACAGACCAAGGTTCCGCGAAACTGACCCATGGAAGAGTGTTCGAACGGCTGTCGAAGGGCGTCGTGGTGCGATGCCACTTTGCATCCGCCTCACCTCGTGCTAAAGCAGTCCCGTTCATCCGGGAGTACGTTTCAAATGAAAATCGCATCGCTTTCCGCTCTCTTTCTGGTCGCCGGAACGGCCATCGCACATGCCCAGACACCGCTTGAGATCGCAACTGCATCCGGAGTGTGCGGTGAAGTCGGCGTGCTTTCGGCCTCGGTGATTCCCGGCGGGACTGACATTCAGGCAGTCTGCAACGGCGTACCCTTTGCGTTCCTCCCCGCCGGTGGTGCAGCCGCCGTTGGTGGTCTTTTGTTGGTCGCGGTCTTGAATGCTTCCGGTGGTACCGTAAGCACGGGAACGACTAACTCGACCAACTGATTATTTCTATCAGGTTGAATTACCTGCAGGAATTGTAACCGATCCGGATCAGTTCTTCGCCTGAAACCCGGAGGATGCCCTCAGTGTAGCGTGCATCCTCCATGAACCATTTTCTCAGTGGTTCATTGTAATAGCGCCCCATTATCGTTGACCAGTGGTCAAAACGTTGTTCAGTAATCTGCGTGCCTACGTCCTGCGGCCCATGAAATCCGAACGTCGTGTCCGGGTCGACGCAGACATTGCCCGCGCCAAGGTACATCGTGCAGGCCGAATAGCAGATACTTCCCCGAATCTCGACCCGCGCACTATAGGCGCGCAACCGGTCGACAATGAACGCCCGATCCCCGACTGACCCGCCCCGATCATTCCCGATGACCACCATTTCGCTGGTCTGCGCCACCGTCCCCGTGCCAAGCAAAGCGATAACGCCACCCGTCACAAGACCGGCCAAGACTTTGTTCCACAACATGATTTGCCACTCCCACAAGGCATATCCCACGCGTCGCAGCGCTTTGATCGCCGCGCAGAACAAGGGTGGGGGCCCGCAGGTTAAGCAGTGGTTGTCATGTCAGTTTGATGAGAAGTCGCTTGGCAATCTCGGCGATATCGCGGCAAATCCTCGGGCTTTGCACGGAGTGCCGGGCAAGTTCCGGATTCATCATCCGCAGGACGAGGGCCTTGACCCGGACCCCGACAACGCCTCCGCCCGCGCCCGATAACGCGCCAAGCAGCAGGTCGAGTCGCGCGAATCGGTGCGGCCGTTAAGGCCGAATTACGGCGCAGAGAAAGGCCGGAACATGTCGATATTGTGTCTCTTGCGCTAATGACCGGTGCATATCCTGCAAAAGAACCGGGCACGCCCGCCCAATAAATTGCCTTGGCAGTTAATTGTGCGGCGGCAATCCAAACACAGGGCTCGCCAGAACGATCCCAGAAATCGAACTGAATTGTCCGGATTACGCTCTCAGGTCCCCGTCACCCGGCCATCTGCTCTGACCGCATCTCGCGCCAAAGCCGGTCGATTCCCGCAAACGAATCGTCAATCCCCGCCGCCAGCGCATCAGCGCCCAACGCCCGGGCCTCGGCCTCGTGCCGGCTTACCACCTGCCCGCAAATCACGATTCGCGCACCCGGAGCCCGGTCACGGATCGCGGCAACAAGATCCCGAAGCTGCTCCAGCGAATGTTCCCCACCCGCCGACAGACCAACAATCCGATGGCCGCCGTCCAGGATCGCCCGGATCAGGTCGTCCTCCGACAGCCCGATCTGCAGCGTGATCTCCCACCCGGCGCGGCGGAAAAGATCGGCCGCCATCTTGACGCCCAGCGTATGCGTCTCTCCGGGGGCCGAGGCAAAGAAGGCTGACTTCACACTCTGCCAGCTGGTCTTTTCGAACAGCGGATTCATCGACCGCATGATCGAATGGATCCGGCTCGTCCCGATGGAAACCTCGGTGAACGACGCCTCGCCTTCGTTCCACCATTCCCCCAATTGGCCCGCGGCCCGTGCCAGCAGATCAAGATAGATCGCCTCGGGGCTCGCACCGGCTTCCCGCGTCCTGGCAATGATCTGGCGCGCTTCGCCTTCATCGGAACAGATCAGGGCGCGGCAAAAGCCGTCAATCTCGGCCAAAGTGGCCCCGTCCGCGGCATCATCCGCCCGCGCCGAGCGGTTAGCGACGACACCCAACACTTCACGGGCAAGCGAGGTAACGCTGTCCCCGGGCAGATGCGATCTTACCCGGCGCGTATCGCCCACGTCGAGAGAGTTTGCCTCGCTCTGAAACACTTGCTGCTGTTGGTTTCCAAGCACGGCCCCCACCTCTCCTCTTCCCGGCTCCCTCGGGGACAGAATGAATCGTCGTTGGAGGCACTCTAGCAAAGCAGAAGTGTAAATCAAGATTTACACTTAAAGTGTAAATCAAAATTGTCACAGCCCTGAGGCACCCGCGCGTTCACACCTGTCATGATGACCAAAGGCTAATCCGCCCCCGGGGCGCGGCGGCATGATTCAGGTCAAGGACCGATACGCAAAAGTCGAGTTTTCACGCGGGTCAGGCGGCAGTTCAGCCTGTCCTCAGGCCCCGATCGGCCCGCGTGCAAGCGATGCAATGGCCCCGCGCGCCGCGTGCATTACGGGCTCAATCGTTTCCGCAAGGATCTGATTCCGGTCAAACCGTTCAGGATCACGGTTGACCGACGCGCGCAGTGCCGCGCCAAAGGCCATGCGCAGTTCGGTCCCGATGTTGAACTTGCAGACGGTCGTCTCGACTGCAATCGCCCGCCGGTCCGCCGCCGCAATCCCCGACCCCCCATGCAGGACAAGCGGCAGGTCCGGACAGGCAAGACCGATTTGCCGCAGCGCCTCCATGTCGATGCTGGCTCCCGGCGCCGTCATGAGATGGCTGTTCCCAACCGACACCGCCAGCGCATCAACCCCCGTCCTGCGCAGGAAAAGGGCCACTTCCTCCGGATCGGTCCCCCGCGACCCGGCCCCCCCGCTGTACCCCACAAACCCAAGCTCGGCCTCGACCGAGACATCGGCAGCATGGGCCATCACCACGATCTCGGCCGTCCGCGCCATATTCTCGGTCAGGGGCAGCGCCGACCCGTCATACATGACCGAGGTAAAGCCGCAGTCCACCGCCTGCCGACAAACGGCCAGCGATTCACCATGGTCCAGATGCGCCACGACCGGCACGCTGGCCCCCTCTGCCAGCGTCCGGAACATCGCGCCCAGCACCGGCAGAGGTGTGTGCCTCCGGCACCCCGGGCCAGCCTGCAGGATGACGGGCCTCCCCTCGGCCTCGGCGGCGCGG
>JBGSWJ010000513.1:0-2205 GCA_041752495.1 Rhodobacterales bacterium | reverse complement strand
GGCGGCGCGGGAGCGGGATGGGCGCTATGCGGCGGAAGTGGCCGCGCTGATCCGGCTGGGGGAGGTGATCGAGGCCACGCGGGCGGCCGCGCAGGAGGCCTATTTCGAGCCGGTGCAGAAGGAATTGGCACCGCTTCTGGCGATACTGGCGCAGGATGCGGCGCTGACCTTTGATCCGGAAAGCCTGTTGCCGGGGCAGTTGATGCGCAATGGCGGGGCGATGGATGTGGACCGACTGAGCGGCGGCACGCAGGAGCAGATCGCGATTCTGACGCGGCTGGCCTTTGCGCGGCTGTTTGCGCGGGCGGGGCGGCCGGTGCCGGTGATTCTGGATGATGCGCTGGTCCATACGGATGATGCGCGGATCGTGAAGATGTTCAGGGCGCTGCACCGGGTGGCGGCGGATCAGCAGGTGATCGTCTTTACCTGCCGGCAGATGGCGTTCGAGGCTTTGGGCGGGCATCGGCCGGAGGTGGTGGTCGGCTAGGCTGCGCGGGTTACACGGGCGGAGGGGGCGCTGCCCCCGGCCTGCGGCCCCCCCGAGGTATTTGGAAGACAAAGAAGCTGCGGGACGGTCCCGGACGGTGGGGCCGGATGGGGGTTGCGTCCGGCGGTGGAATGGGACGGAATGCGGCGGCGGCCTGTTATGTCGGGCAATGCGCCGTTGGCCCCGGCCGGAGCCTTTGGGCGGGGACATCTGAGGCCAGAAGAAGCGGGGGTCCGGGCAGGCGGCCCTTTGGGAGTGAGAGATGGGACGACTTGAGGGGAAACTGGCGCTGGTGACGGCGGCGGGGCAGGGGATCGGGCGGGCTTCGGCGCTGATGATGGCGCGGGAGGGGGCGCGGGTCTTTGCCACTGATGTGAATGAGGCGGCCCTGGCAGAACTGGCGGCGGACGGACTTGAGACGTTTGTGCTGAACGTGCGTGATCCCGCCTCGATTGCTGCGGCGGTGGCGCGGGTCGGGGCGCCGGATGTGCTGTTCAACTGCGCGGGATTCGTGGCGGCGGGCACGATCCTGGACTGTGACGAGGATCAGTGGGCCTTCAGCATGGATCTGAACATGACGGCCATGTACCGGATGTGCAAAGCGTTTCTGCCGGGAATGATTGCCAACGGGGGTGGGTCGATCATCAACATGGCATCCGTCGCCGGATCGGTGATCGCGGCGCCGAACCGCTTTGTCTATGGGGCGACGAAGGCCGGGGTGATCGGGCTGACCAAGTCGATCGCGGCGGATTTCGTGGGCCAAGGCATCCGGGCCAATGCGATCTGTCCGGGCACGGTGGAAAGCCCGTCGCTTGATCAGCGGCTGCGGGATACGGGCGACTATGAAGCGGCGAAGAAAGCCTTTATCGCGCGCCAGCCCATCGGGCGGATTGGCAAGCCCGAGGAGATCGCGGCGCTTGTCACGTATCTGGCGAGTGACGAGTCAAGCTATACCACCGGGGTCGCGCATGTGATCGACGGGGGTTGGGCGAATATCTGAGCTTTTCGGGGAGGAGAGGCGCATGGAACTGATCGACACGCATCTGCATCTGATCTGGCGGGACCGGTTCGGGTATTCCTGGACCAAGGACGTGCCGCAATTGAAGGAGGGGGATTTCTCTCTGGCCATGGCGCGGGGGCTTTATGGCGGGGAGGTTATCGGGTCGATCTTCATGGAGGTTGGCGTCGATGATGCGGATTACAAGGCCGAGGGGCGCTATGTGGCGCGGCTGGTCAAGGATGGCTCTTTGCTTGGGCAGATCGTGTCCTGCCGGCCGGAATCGGACCCGGAGTTTGCGGCCTGGGTCGAGGAATGTGCCGATCTGGGCGTCGTTGGGTTCCGCCGCATCCTGCATGTGGTGCCTGACGATGTGTCCTTCCCGGAATCGTTCCGAGAGAATGTCCGGCTGATCGGACGGGCGGGCAAGCCGTTTGACATGAACTTCTGGGGCCGGACCCTGCCCAATGCGGCGGCGCTTGCCAAAGCCTGTCCGGGGACGCCGATGGTGCTTGACCATTGCGGGACGCCGGATATTGCGGCGGGGGCTTTTGACGAATGGCTGCGCGGGCTGAAGCAGGTGGCGGCGCAGGACAATGTTCTCGCGGTCAAGATGTCGGGGATCGCGGCCTATGCCGCACCAGGCACGGCGACATTCGAGACGCTGGCGCCCTGGCTTGACGCAGTGCTGGACACCTTCGGGCCGGGCCGGATGGTCTGG
>JBGSWJ010000512.1:0-3902 GCA_041752495.1 Rhodobacterales bacterium | reverse complement strand
GGCGGGAAAGCCGCAGGCGCTGCACATCAGATGACGTCCGGTCGTTGGCCGCTGGCGAAGGGGTAGCGGGTGCGGAAGTCGGCGGCGATGGCCTCAAACGGGTGCCATTCGACGCCGGAATGTCTGGAGATGTATTCAATCAGGCGTTCGAGCATCAAGAGCACCTGCGGGCGGCCCGCAACGTCGGGGTGGATAGTGAAGGCGAAGACGCCGTAGTCCATTTCACGGTAGACCCAGTCGAACTGATCGCGCCACATCTGTTCGATATCGCGCGGATTGACGAAGCCGTGGGAGTTCGGGGCTTTCTTCATGAACATCATGGGCGGCAGGTCATCGACATACCAGTTGGCCGCGATATCGACGAGATCGATTTCCTTGCCGTGCTTGAGCGGGTGCATCCATTCGGCGGCGGTTTTCGAGTAGTCGATGGTGTTCCATTCGTCGCCGACGCGGGCATAGAAGGGCTGGAAATCGCGGTAGCCCTGGCTGTGGTCGTACTGAAAGCCGTGTTTCAGGAGGAGGGCGGCGGTCGAGGCGGACATTTCCCACCAGGGGGCGACATAGCCACGGGGGCTTTGGCCGGTCAGCGCCTTGATGAGGTCGATGGATTTCACCAGCACGTCTTCCTCTTGGGACGGCGTCATGGCGACGGGGTTTTCGTGGAGGTAGCCGTGGGCGCCAACCTCGTGACCGTCCTTGACGATCATCTCCATTTCCTTGGGGAAGGTTTCGATGGTGTGGCCGGGGATGAAGAAGGAGGTCTTGAGCCCGTATTTCTTGAACAGGCGGAGGAGGCGGGGGACGCCTACCTCGGTCGCAAAGATGCCGCGCTGGATGTCAGAGGGGCTGTCGCCGCCGCCGTAGGAGCCGATCCAGCCTGCGACGGAGTCGATGTCGGTGCCGAAGGCGCAGAGGATTTTCTTGGTCATGGCAGGGTTCCTTTGGGTCAGACGCCGATGGGCATGAGCGCGGGATCGCGAGCGACGGGGCGCGGATCGGTGAGTTCGCGCCATGTAGAGAGGGCGCGGGAGATGGCCGGGAAGGCGGGGCGGGCGATGTGCTGGCCACGACCCGGTTGCGGGGTGGTGGTGCCGGGGCCCCAGACGATGGTGCCGCGTGAGAAGGTGTAGCGGGGGAGGCCGGTGACGGTGAAGCCTTCGAACACGTTGTAATCTATGGCGGATTTCTGGGTTGCGGCGGTGATCGTCTTGGTGGCCTTGGGATCCCAGATGACGATGTCGGCGTCAGAGCCGGGCAGGATCGCGCCCTTGCGGGGGTAGATGTTGAGGATCTGGGCGATGTTGGTCGAGGTGACGGCCACGAATTCGTTCATCGTGAGGCGGCCTGTCATCACGCCGTGGGTCCAGAGGAGGGAGAGGCGATCCTCAAGCCCGCCGGTGCCGTTGGGGATTTTCACGAAGTTGCCGCGCCCGGCCTGTTTCTGCGCAGTGGTGAAGGCGCAGTGATCAGTCGCGACGACATGGAGCGAGCCTGCGGCGAGACCGGCCCAGAGGCTGTCCTGATGTTTCTTGTCCCGGAAGGGGGGGGACATGACGCGCTGGGCGGCGTGGTTCCAGTCGGGGTGGGCGTATTCGCCGTCGTCGAGCAAGAGGTGCTGGACAAGCGGTTCGCCCCAGACGCGCTGCCCGTTCTGGCGGGCGCGGCGGATTGCCTCGTGCGCGTCCTCGCTTGAGGTGTGGACGATGTAGACGGGGACGCCTGCGGCATCGGCGATCATGATGGCGCGGTTGGTGGCCTCGCCTTCGACGGATGCGGGGCGGGAGTAGGCGTGCGCCTCGGGGCCTGTATTCCCCTCGGCCATGAGTTTGGCCTGCAGGGCCGCGACGATATCGCCGTTTTCGGCATGGACGAAGGGGATGGCACCCAGTTCCTTGCAGCGGGTGAAGGAGGCGAACATTTCGTCGTCGTTCACCATCAGCGCGCCTTTGTAGGCCATGAAGTGTTTGAACGTGTTGACGCCCCGGTCGACGACGGTGGCCATTTCGGACCAGAGTTTTTCGGACCAGCCGGTGATCGACATGTGAAAGCCGTAGTCGATGGAGGCCTGACGGGCGGCGCGTTCTTCCCAGAGGCCCAAAGCCTCAAGCAGGCTGTCGGGGGTGGAGATGACGTGGTCCACGATCATCGTGGTGCCGCCCGAGGCGGCGGCAAAGGTGCCGCTTTCCCATGTTTCGGCGGTAGATGTGCCCATGAAGGGCATTTCGAGATGGGTGTGGGGATCGATCCCGCCGGGGATGATGTAGCATCCGGTGGCGTCGATCACGGTGTCGCCGGTCAGGCCCGTGCCGATGGCGCGGATCGTGTCGCCGTCAATCAGGATGTCGGATTGATAGGTGCGGTCGGCGGCGATGATGGTGCCGCCCTTGATGAGCGTGGTCATGGGTTACTCCGGCGGCAGGATGGCACCCGTGCGTTCCGTGATCAGGCCGTAATGTTCGGGCCTGCGGTGCTGGGCGAAGTTGAAGATGGTTTCCTTGTAGATGCGCCCCATATCAAGGTCGCAGCGGGCGGTGATGACCTCGTCCTCGACCGTCGTCGCCATGGCGACGATTTCACCCGAGGGGGCAATGATGACGCTTTGACCGCCCATCTTTTACCCTTCCTCGTTCCCGCATTTGGCGGTGCCGACGACCCAAGTGGCGTTCTGATAGGCCCCGGCCTGCATGGAGAGGTGGTTGTGGAACAGGGTCAGGCTGTCGATTTCCTGACGGCCCAGATGGCCGAAAGGGGTGTTGTAGCCGAGCAGGACCATGTCGACCCCTTGCAGCCCCATGACGCGGTAGGTTTCGGGCCAGCGGCGGTCGTTGCAGATGGCCATGCCCATGATACCGCCCATCGTGCGGAAGACGGGAAAGCCAAGGTCGCCGGGTTCAAAGTAGCGCTTTTCGAGGTGCTGGAATTCGCGGTTGGGCAGGGGTTCGGCCCAGCCGGGCAGGTGGACCTTGCGGTATTTGCCGACGATGGAGCCGGATTTGTCGACGAGGATGGAGGCGTTGAAGCGGTGTTTCGTGGCCCCGTCGATGATGAGTTCGGCGTAGCCGAGGTAGAAGCCGATGCCGAGTTTTTTCGCCTCGTCAAAGAGGGGCTGGGTGGCCGCCGAGGGCATCGACGTTTCGTAGTAGCTGTCGAGTTCGGCCTCATCCTCGATCATCCAGCGGGGGAAGAAGGTGGTCAGCGCCAGTTCGGTGAAAACGACGAGGTCGGCCCCCCTGCCCTTGGCCTCGCGCATCATGGACAGAAGGCGGGCGACGGTATCGGCGCGGGTCTCAGACTTGGCGATAGGGCCCATCTGGGCGGCGGCGGTGATGAGGTTGCGGGCCATCAGTGCCCCCCTTTGAGGCGGACGAGGGTTTGGGCGAAGCCGCAGGCGGCGGCGACGCCGTCGATGACGGGGAGACCGTGTTCGGCAGAAAGGTCGGCGGCGAGGTCGGCCATGCCGGCACAGCCGAGGACGATGGCTTCGGCACTGTCCTCAAAGATCGCTTCAGCGATTTCGGCGGAAATCTTGTGGCGGGCGTCAGAGCCGGGGCGTTCGAGATCGAGCACGGGGACTTCGGATGCGCGGACGTTCATGCAGTGGGAGCCGACGCCGTAATCGCGGATGTTGGCGACGATGACGGGGACCGAGATGGAAAGGGTCGTGACCACGGAATAGTGGTGGCCGAGCATCATGGCGGCGTGGAAGGCGGCCTCTCCAATCCCCAGCACGGGAATGGGGACGAGGGCGCGGGCCTGCGCGAGGCCGGTGTCGTCGAAGCAGGCGATGATGACGGCCTGTGCGCCGTCGTTGTAGGCGGCTTGGACCTGTTCGAGCAGGAAGGGAGTGGCGGCATCGCCATCGGCGGGGCCTTGGATCGACGCAGGCGCGCCGGTGCAGGTGC
>JBGSWJ010000511.1:0-3705 GCA_041752495.1 Rhodobacterales bacterium | reverse complement strand
CGCAGGACATCGCCGCCACCCGTGGCGCCGTCACCGTGGCGGCACACGTTCCCTGGACGGATGCACACTCTGCCCGCCTTCGCCATGCCGGTGCGCTGGGCGCAACTCTGCCGCTTGACGGCGGGCGTATCGCCGAGCGCTGGTGGTTCGCCTGATCCCCGGCCGGCCGTAATCCAGCGGAGGCGCGTGCCGCGCCACGATTGTAGTGACGCCAACCTGCGGTTGGCGCGCGCCTCCGGCGGAGGTATTTGACAGACAAAGAAGCCCGCCACAGTTGCCCCTTGCAACTTGGCTCCGCGCTCCGTATATCCCCCTCGAAAGCGGCGTCTTGGCTTCCACCCCCAAGGCTCCACCGGGAAAGATCAACGGGCCGCGCGCCCGTTTTTTTGTGCTTGCAGGACAGCATGTCAGACCTCATCGCCAAAGCGGCCATCGACCGCCGCATCGCCCAGATCATCGGCCCGGTCATCGAAGACATGGGTTTCGAACTCGTGCGCGTGCGGCTCATGACGGGCAAGCAATCGACGCTTCAGATCATGGCCCAGAAACCCGACGGTACGATCGAGGTGGACGATTGCGCGCATATCTCGACCGCCGTCAGTGCCGTTCTCGATGTCGAAGACCCGATCGTTGACGCCTATACGCTCGAAGTTTCCTCGCCCGGCATCGACCGGCCGCTGACCCGGCTCAAGGATTTCGATCAGTGGCAGGGGTTCGAGGCCAAGATCGAGACCGAGGAACTGATCGACGGCCGCCGCCGGTTCAAGGGCATCCTTGCCGGTGTCGAGGATGACGAGGTTCTGATCGAGCTCGACGACACCAAGGAACCCGTGACCATCGGGCTCAAATTCGACTGGCTGTCGGACGCCAAGCTTGTCCTGACGGACGAGCTGATCCGCGACGTGCTGCGCGGGCGCAAGGATGCGGGCCTTATTGACGAGGCTCAGTTCGATGAGGTCGAGACCATCATCGACGGTGATGACGAAGAAGATACGGATGACGCCCCCGAAGGGGCCGCAGAGGAGAAGAACTGATGGCCATCACGTCTGCCAACCAGCTTGAGCTTTTGCAGACCGCCGAGGCGGTCGCGCGCGAAAAGATGATCGACCCGGCCCTCGTGGTCGAAGCGATGGAAGAGTCGCTCGCCCGCGCCGCGAAAAGCCGCTACGGTGCCGAAATGGACATCCGCGTCAAGATCGACCGCAAGACCGGCCGCGCGATGTTTTCCCGCGTCCGCACCGTGGTTGAAGATGACGCTGTCGAAAACTATCAGGCCCAGCTGACAGTCGCTCAGGCACGCCAGTATCTGGCCGAACCCAAGGTCGGCGACATCATTTCCGAAGAAGTCCCACCCGTCGAACTCGGCCGCATCGCCGCGCAATCGGCCAAGCAGGTCATCCTGCAGAAGGTCCGCGAAGCCGAACGTGACCGCCAGTACGAAGAATTCAAGAACCGCGCCGGCACGATCATCAACGCCACCGTCAAGCGCGAGGAATACGGAAACGTCATCGTCGACGTGGGCGCCGGCGAAGCCATCCTGCGCCGCAACGAAAAGATCGGCCGCGAAGCCTATCGCCCCGGCGACCGCATCCGCTGCTACATCAAGGACGTGCGCCGCGAACAGCGCGGCCCGCAGATCTTCCTGTCGCGCACCGCGCCCGAATTCATGGCCGAACTCTTCAAGATGGAAGTGCCCGAAATCTACGAAGGCATCATCGAGATCAAGGCTGTCGCCCGCGACCCCGGTTCGCGCGCCAAGATCGCCGTCATTTCATATGACAACTCGATCGATCCCGTCGGCGCCTGCGTCGGTATGCGCGGTAGCCGCGTGCAGGCCGTGGTGAACGAACTTCAGGGCGAAAAGATCGACATCATTCCCTGGAACGAGGACATCCCGACCTTCCTTGTGAACGCCCTGCAACCGGCCGAAGTTTCCAAGGTCGTGTTCGACGAAGATGCCGAACGCATCGAAGTTGTCGTGCCCGAAGAACAGCTTTCGCTCGCCATCGGCCGTCGTGGCCAGAACGTGCGCCTTGCCTCCATGCTGACCGGTCTGAACATCGACATCATGACCGAGGAAGAAGAGAGCAAGCGTCGTCAGGCCGAATTCGAAAGCCGGACCAAGCTGTTCATGGAAACGCTCGATCTGGACGAATTCTTTGCCCAGTTGCTGGTTTCTGAAGGGTTCACCAACCTCGAAGAAGTCGCTTATGTCGATCAGGACGAGCTTCTTGTCATCGATGGCGTCGACGAATCGACAGCACACGAGCTTCAGGCCCGTGCCCGCGATTACCTTGAGGCCAAGAACAAGGCCGCCCTTGACCACGCCCGCGAACTAGGCGTCGAAGACAGCCTCGTCAACTTCCCCGGCCTGACCCCGCAGATGATCGAGGCGCTCGCGCTTGATGGCGTCAAGACGCTCGAAGATTTCGCGACCTGTGCCGACTGGGAACTGGCCGGCGGCTGGACGACCGTAGACGGCAACCGCGTCAAGGATGACGGCGTGCTGGAAAAGTTCGACGTCAGCCTCGAAGAGGCCCAGAACCTCGTCATGACCGCCCGCGTCATGCTCGGCTGGGTCGATCCCGACGAGCTGAACAAAGGCGACGATGCCGAAGAGGAGGAACAGGAGGACTGATTCCAGTCCTTCTGGCACACCCATGACCCGCGGCGGACACGACAGCGAACAGGACGGCCCGGAACGCAAGTGCATCGTCACGGACGAAGTTCAGCCCAAGGCGGGCCTGATCCGCTTTGTCGTGGGTCCGGACAATCAGGTCTATCCGGATGTGCTTGAAAAACTGCCGGGGCGCGGCATGTGGGTGACCGCAGACCGCGCCATTCTGGACAAGGCCGGCAAGGGCCAGTTCGCCCGCTCGGCCAAAAAGGCCGTCACCGTCCCACCGGGACTGGCGGACGAGGTCGAGCGGCAGCTTGCCCGCCGTGTCGTCGATCTGGTCGCCCTCGCCCGCAAGGCGGGTCTGGCGATCTGCGGGTTCGAAAAGGTCAAGACCGCGCTTGACAAGGGCGGCGTCAGGGTTCTTCTGCAGGCCAGCGATGGGTCAGAACGTGGCAAGACCAAACTCTGGACTCCGACAGGGGCCCGATACTTCGGCTGTTTGACTTCGGCTGAATTGGGTTTGGCATTCGGACGTCAAAGTGTGATACATGGCGCGCTCTCGTCTGGTGGACTCAGCGACCGTGTTGTAGAGGAAGCCGCGAAGCTTCGCGGATTGCGCGAAATTGACGGCGGTCAGGGGACCGCCGGGAAGGATATAGTAGCTACATGAACGATACCGACGACAAGAAACCTCTTGGTCTGCGTCCGCCCATGGCCCGCCCGGGTCAGGTGAAGCAAAGCTTCAGCCACGGTCGTACCAAGAGCGTCGTGGTGGAAACCAAGAAGAAGCGCATCGTTGCGCCGCCCAAACCGGGTGCGCCCGCTTCACCGACCGCAACCTCCGGGGCCATCACTGGTGATCCGTCCAAACGTCCTGCCGGGATCTCGGACGCCGAACTTGAACGGCGGATGAAGGCGCTGGCCATGTCCCGCGTCCGCGAGGCCGAAGAGGCCGCTAAACGCGAGGCCGAAGAACGTGAACGCGCCGAAGAGCGCGAGCGCCGCCGCGCCGAAATGGAAGCGAAAGAGCGCGAAGAACGCGAACGCGAAGAAGCCGCCCGCGAAAAGGCCGAGGAAGAAGAGCG
>JBGSWJ010000510.1:0-4128 GCA_041752495.1 Rhodobacterales bacterium | reverse complement strand
TTCTTGACAAAGGTCGAGGGGGGCTCTGCCCCCCGCCTGCGGCCCCCCCGGGATATTTGGGACCAGAAGAAGGACAGGCAGCGTGTGACGGCTTGTCGGGCGGCTGTCCGAGCAAGGCGCGCGCGGCCATGCTTTCGTTGGCGCGGGCCGGATCAGGCGGGGGTGAAGGCGGAGTCGTAGAAGCGGAGCCAGTTGTCGCCCATGATCCCGTCAACCTCGGTCGCGGAGAAGCCTGTGGCGGCGAGGCCCGCGCGGATGTTGCCGAAATCGCGGTTGTCGCGGAACCAGTCGGGCATGGGGGGAAAGCCGGGGGCGGCGGCGGAGCCTTCGCCATAGTCGCGGGCGCGGGTCCAGCGGCCCATGCGCATCCAGTCGACGACAGAGTCGGGCTGGTCCTGGCAGAGGTCGGAGCCGAGGCCGATATGTTCGGCGCCGTAGCGGGAGGCGGCCTCGGCCGCCATTTCACAGAAGGATTGCAGGGTGCAGGCGGAGCCGTCGCGGAGGTGGTGGGGGTAGAGGGACAGGCCGAGCATCCCCCCTGCCCCGGTCAGCGCCCTGAGGACGGCCTCGGATTTGTTGCGGCGGGCGGGGTGCCACCAGTCGGGATTGGCGTGGCTGATGGTGACGGGGCGGGCTGATGTGGCGATGGCGTCGAGGGTAGAGCGTTCGGCGGTGTGGCTGAGGTCGATGACGAGGCCGGTGCGGTTCATCTCGGCCACGGCCTGACGGCCGAAGCGGGTGAGGCCGGGGTCGCTGTCTTCGTAGCAGCCGGTCGCGAGGAGGGACTGGTTGTTGTAGGTGAGCTGCATGATCCTGACGCCCAGCTGGTGCAGGATTTCGATCAGGCCGAGGTCGTCTTCGATGGGGGCTGCGGTCTGGAGGCCGAAGAGGATGGCGGTGCGGTTTTCGGCCTTTGCGGCGCGGATGTCGGCGGCGGTGGTGGCGCGGCGGATGAGGTGGGGGAAGTCGAGGAACCGCTGGTTCCAGTCCTGCAGGCGGTAGACGGTTTCGCGGAAGGTTTCGTGATAGGCGATGGTGACATGGACAGCATCGACGCCGCCGTCGCGCATCTGGGTGAAGATGCGTTCGGACCAGTTGGCGTATTGGAGACCGTCGATCAGGAAGGGCATAGGGGGAGCGTAGGATAATTGGGCGGGGGAAGGAAGCGGGAGAGGCGCTCGTCCGCGCGATGCGCGACCTCGCTCGGGGGTGGGATTTTGGGGGCCTGAGTTGGGTTGCTCCGACCCTACGGGCGATGGGGAAGCTGCCCCGGGGTTATCTGGTGCCGGAAGAAGAATCAGGGATGTCTAAAGGACGAGGTTTGGCGCGCGTTTTCGTGAAACACGCCGAGAGGATGTGCTGCGGCGGCGCGCCGAATGCGGTAGTTGCGGGGGCTGTGGCGGATTGACAGCAGGGGTGGCGGGACGCTGCCGGTCGTGGCACGGGTGATTGCACCGGACCATACATAGACTAGGGTGACGGTGTGGCAGTTTGCTCCTGCCTGTGCTGCCCTGTGCCCGAATCATCCGAGGTGGTCTTGACTGCTGTGCGCCTGATCCTTGCCGCCGGCCTGTGGACCCTGCTGTCGCAGGGCGTTCTGGCGCAGTCTGTCAACATCGAGGTGACGGGGAATGACAGCACGGTCAAGGACATGATCGCGAGGGATTCGCTGACGAATACGCTGGGCGATGTGGCGCCGGGATCGGCGCAGGACTATGTCGCGGCGGCGCGGTCGGATTACCGGCGAATCCTGACGGGGCTGTATTCGCTGGGGTATTACGGGGGCACGATTTCAATCCTGCTGGACGGGCGGGAGGCGGCGGCTCTGGCGCCGCTGGATGCGCCGTCGCAGATCAGGGCGATCCGGATCATTGTGGACCCCGGTCCGCTTTTCACCTTTGGCGAGACGGATGTTTCGCCGCTGCCGCCGGGGACGATCCTGCCGGGCACATTTGCGCGGGGGCAGGTTGCGTCGGCGGATGTGATCGGGGATGCGGTGCAGGCGGGCGTGGATGCCTGGCGTGAGGCGGGCCACGCCAATGCGCAGCCGGGAGAGCAGGATATCACGGCACTCCATGACGGGGACGAGCTGGACGTGGCGGTGACGCTGGACCCGGGGCCGCGGCTGACGTTCGGCAATGTGGTGGTGACCGGGAATACCAATGTGCGGACCGAGCGGATTCTGGCGATTGCCGGGTTCCCGGCGGGCCATGTGTTTTCGCCCAAGGAGATCGAGGATGCGGCCACGCGCCTGCGCCGGGTTGAGGCGCTGTCGTC
This sequence comes from Rhodobacterales bacterium, assembly GCA_041752495.1. Lineage (GTDB taxonomy): Bacteria > Pseudomonadota > Alphaproteobacteria > Rhodobacterales > Rhodobacteraceae > JAPLPE01. The sequence goes on along the minus strand of JBGSWJ010000510.1, from coordinate 1,851 downwards.
GGTCGCGCTGATCCCGTCCGAGGAGATCGGGCCGGGGGATACGCTGGATTACACGATCCAGGTGTCCGAGATGCTGCCGCACCGGTTCGGGGTGGGGGCGGAGTGGTCGACGCTCGACGGGTTCACTGTGACGACATACTGGAAGCACCGGAACCTTTTGGGCGGGGCCGAGACGCTGGAGTTCGATCTGGAGGCCAATCGGCTTGGGATCAACGATCCCTATGGCCGCAATATCGTGTTCGAGGCGACGTTCGGGCGGCCGGCCACGTTCTTTCCGGATCTGGATTTCGAGATTGCGGGCGTTGTGGCGCGGCTGGACGAGCCGGATTACCTGTTGCGGTTCTATGGATTTGGCGCGGGTTTCACACGCTATGCCTCGCCGCAGTTGACCTATGAGGGGCAGGTCTTTGTCGTCCGGGCTGAACAGACGACCGTGCTGGGGCAGGTCAACTATACGCTGTTCACGCTGCCTTTGGAGGTCACGTGGGACAAGCGGAATGATCCGTTCAATGCGTCAGCCGGGTTCTATTTCAACGGAGAGGCGACGCCGTTCATATCCTCTGATGCCGAAACCAACGGCAGCCGGTTCTTTTTCGACGGGCGCTACTATCAGGCGCTGGGAAGCCGGTTCGTGCTGGCGGCGCGGGGGCAGTTCGGGTCGCTGGTGGGGGCGAGCGTGGAGAATGCGCCGTCGGATTATCTGTTCTATTCGGGGGGCAGCGATACGGTGCGGGGCTGGCCCTATGATTCATTGGGTGTTGTGACGACGGTGGATTTTGACGGGACCGAGATCAGTTTTCCGAGCGGGGGCGCGTCGATTGCCGGGGCGCAGCTGGAGGGGCGGTTCAATGTGACCGATTCAATCGGTGTCGTCGGGTTCTATGACTTTGCCTTTGTCGACCGGGAGCCCTATCCGACCCAGGATGCCGGGTTTCAGGCGGGGACCGGGATCGGGGCGCGATACAATACGCCGGTCGGGCCGATCCGGGTGGATATTGCGACGCCGGCCAGCGGGTCGCGGGCGTTCCGGAGCCTTGAGTTCTATATCGGCATCGGGCAGGCGTTCTGATGGTCTGGCTGCGGGCTGTTCTGTGGGCGATGATCCTGTGGATCGGGCTTTGGCCCGGCGCGACTGTTGCGCAGGAGGCCGAGAGCGACAGTTCGTTCCTGTCGCGGATGATCGAGAGCAGCCTATCGACTGAGGGGCAGCGGGTTCAGGTCAACGGGTTCAGTGGCGCACTGTCATCGACGGCGACGATCCAGAGCGTCACGATTGCGGATGACACGGGCATCTGGCTGCGGGCCGAAGGGCTGCGGATGAACTGGAACCGGGCCGCGCTGATCCGGGGGCGGCTGGAGATCCGGGAGTTGTCGGCGGAACGGATCACGGTAGAGCGTGCGCCGGTTTCCCAGCCTGCAGGGCCGACGCCAGAAGCCACGCCTTTTGCGCTGCCGGTGTTGCCGGTGTCGGTGAATATCGGGGCGTTGCGGATTGACCGGATTGATCTTGGCGAGGCGCTGATCGGGAAGCCTGTTTCCCTGACGTTGCAGGGCAACGTCATTCTGGCGGGCGGGACGGGCAGCGCGAGTGTGACCGCTGCGCGGGTGGACGGGCCGCGCGGGGATTTCGCGCTGATCGGGGCGTATTCCAACCAGACGCGGGTTCTGAGCGTTGATCTGAAGATTGACGAGGATCCGGGGGGCCTTGTTTCCACAGTCCTGAGCCTGCCGGGGGAGCCTTCGGTGTTTGTCGAGGTGGCGGGGACCGGGCCGATTGACAGCTACAAGGCCACGCTGCTGGTGCGGACGGATGGCGCGGTGCGGATGACCGGACAGGCCGCGCTGACGCGG
>JBGSWJ010000509.1:0-10555 GCA_041752495.1 Rhodobacterales bacterium | reverse complement strand
GCCTGCTTGCCATCCAATGTCTGATCGACCATCCGGATATACTTGTCCGTCAGGTCCTGAACTTCGCTTTCCCAAAACTTCACGTCGTCTTCGCTCAGGCCGTCGGCCTTTGCCTTCTTGATCTGGTCCATCCCGTCGCGCCGCAGGTTGCGCACCGCGACACGGGCATGCTCAGCATAACTTGCCGCGACCTTGGTCAGTTCCCGCCGCCGTTCCTCGTTCAACTCCGGGATCGGCAGCATGATGATCGTGCCATTCGTCTGCGGGTTGATTCCCAGCCCCGAATCGCGGATCGCCTTTTCCACCTTCGACACCATGCCCCGGTCCCAGACGTTGACAGTGACCATGCGCGGTTCCGGCACGTTGATCGTGCCCAACTGGTTGACCGGCGTCATCTGGCCATAGGCATCGACCATGACCGGCTCCAGCATGGAACCCGAAGCACGGCCCGTCCGCAGCGAAGAAAACTCCTGCCGCAACGCCGCAATGGCCCCTTCCATCCGCCGTGTCAGGTCATCGGTATCTAGTTCGAAATCGTCAGCCATGTATTTTCCGTAAGTGCCGTCTGCTCTGGTTTTGCAAGCCTATACAAGGGAAGTGCCCCTCTGGCTAGTCAAGGGTCAGATCAGAAAACCCGGTTTCCGCCTACTGTGCCATCCGGGTCATTCCCGGCCCAAACGTATGGCCCGTCAGACCGCCGAAGCGGCCACCTTACGGATTCGTTCCACCATCGCCCGCACCCCGTTCGATCGCTGCTGCGACAGATGATCGTTCAGCCCCAGCCGCCCGAACTCGGCCAGCGCATCGACGCGGCCCACCTCGGCCAACGGCAATCCGTTGTAAAGCGCGCCCAGCACCGCGATCAGCCCCCGGACAATCATCGCGTCACTGTCACCGCGAAAGCTGAACACGCCGCCCTCAGTCCTCGGCACAAGCCAGACCTGACTGGCACAGCCATCCACCTTGGTCGCAGGCACGCGAAACGCGTCCTCCAGCGGGTCCATCGCGCGGCCAAGCTCGATCACATGGCGATAGCGGTCCTCCCAGTCATCCAGGAATTCAAACGTCTCGGCGATCTCTTCAAAGGCTGGCGTGGCCATGGCTGCTCCGGCTGTCTTTCCCCCGACTTAGGCACCTCGCCGCCCGCCGTCCAGTGGACGCTTTCCAAGCCGTCCCCTTTCGGCTACCCCAAGACAAACTTGGAAAGGTGTTTCGATGCTGCGCCCGCTTGCCCTTGGTCTCTGCCTCACCCTCTCGGTTGCAGGCTGCCAGCGCGTCTCATCGTCGGGGCTCAACCCGCTGAACTGGCTCGGCAACCCGCAGGTCCAGGCCAACGCCCCGGTCGTCACTGCGGAAACCCAACCGCTGGTGCCGGCAGGTGCACTTGCCCCGCCGCCCGACACCCGCGAACTCGTCCCCGACATCACCGGAGTCGTCATCGAACAAACCCCCGACGGTGCCATCATCCGTGCCACCGGCGTGGCCCCGACACAGGGCTACTACAACGCCCAGCTTGTGCTGCAATCCTTTGAAAACGGCGTCCTCACCTACGAATTGCGGGCCGAGGAACCCTCGGGCGGCGTCTCCGTCGGCAGCATCGCCTCACGTACACTCAACGTCGCAACATCCGTGGCCGGGGCAACGCTCGACGCCGTACGCACAGTCCGCGTGGTCGGCGGCGCCACGACCCAGGTCATCTCGCGCTAGGCAACCTACAGACGGATTGTCACCACGTTCTGGCCCTTTGCGGCCAGCGCCACCTTGCCTTCGCAAAGCAGCAGCGCATCCGCCCCGAACACTTCCCGCCGCCAACCGTTGAGCGCGTGCACATCCCGCTCACCCGCGGCAATGGCATCCAGATCGGCCGAGGACGCGATCAGCTTCTGCGCGACACCCTCCTCCTCGGACTTCGCCTTCAGCAAAACCCGCAACAGATCAGCCAGAGCCGGATTCACCTGCATCTGATCCCGTGACGTATCGGGCTTGGGCAGGTCCTCCGGCTTCATCTCGACCGCGCGCTTGATCGCCGCCAGAATCCCGTCCGCAATATCCCCCCGCCGCGCCTCGCGCAGCAACAGCCGCGACTTGCCCAGATCCGCCTCGGTCAACGGCTTGGTCGAGGCGAGTTCGACCAGCGCGTCATCCTTGAACACCCGGCTGCGGGGAATGTCGCGCGCCTGGGCATAGCTTTCACGGAACCGCGCCAGTTCCCGCACAATCCCCAGAAACCGGGCCGAGGTCGTCCGCGTCTTGACCCGTTCCCAGGCCTCATCGGGATCAACCCGATAGGTCGCAGGGTCGTTCAGCACGGCCATCTCTTCGGCCACCCAGCGTTCGCGGCCCGATTTGGCCAGCCGTGCGGCCATGTATTCATAAACCACCCGCAGATGCGTCACATCGGCCAGCGCATAAGTCAGTTGCGCCTCCGTCAAAGGCCGCCGTGACCAGTCCGTAAAGCGCGAGGATTTGTCGACTTCCGCCTTGGCGATCTTGCGCACCAGCGTCTCGTAACTTGCCTGTTCGCCAAAGCCGCAGACCATTGCGGCCACCTGCGTGTCAAACAGCGGCGCCGGGATCACGCCCGCATCGACAAAAAAGATCTCCAGATCCTGCCGCGCCGCATGGAACACCTTCACCACTTCCGGATTGCGGAACAGCTCATACAGCGGCTCAAGGCTCAGCCCCTCGACCAACGTATCCACCGCCACTGCGCTCTCGGCCTCTTTCCCCGGATGGGCCAGCTGCAACAAGCACAGCTTGGAATAATAGGTCCGCTCCCGCAGGAACTCGGTATCCACTGTCACATAGGGGAATTGGGCCGCCTTCGCGCAGAACGCGGCAAGGGCCTCGGTCGTGGTGATGATATTCATTCCGGCCTGTATGTCTTGGGATGGCGCGGCCTTGACGAGCGCGTTCAGCCCAGAGATAGGCCATTCCCCCGGCCTTGGAAAGTGACTGGATCGTCAGGGCAGAAACACGGGTGTCCTGTCCCCGACAACAAACCGCCGCAGCACCGCCGGATAAAGCAAATGCTCCTGCACCATGACCCGCGCCGCCAGGGCTTCCTCGGTATCGCCCGGCAGCACCGGCACCCGCGCCTGCCCCAGGACCGGCCCGCCATCAAGCTCGGCCGTAACCTCATGCACCGAACAGCCGTGTTCCGTGTCGCCTGCAGCCAGCGCCCGCGCATGGGTATGCAACCCCCTGTATTTCGGCAACAGCGACGGATGGATATTCAACATCCGCCCCTCCCACCGCGCCACAAAGCCCGGCGTCACGATCCGCATGAACCCGGCGTGACAAATGACATCGGGCGCGGCCGCCTCAAAAACGCCGTTCAGCGCCGCCTCGAACGCCTCCCTGTCCTTGCCAAATGGCTTGTGATCCACCACCGCTACGGGCACGCCCAACCCCTCGGCCTTGGCAATCCCCCCTGCCCTCGGCACGTTCGATACCACCAGCACAGGCCGCGCCGGATGATCGCCCGTCATCGACCGCACCAGCGCCACCATATTCGACCCGCTGCCGGAAATCAGAATGGCGACACGGGCAGGCGTCACAGCAAGCGACCGCTGTAGCTGACCCCCTGCCCCGGCACGACGCGGCCAAGAACATGCACCCGCTCACCCGCGTCAGCCAGCAGTTGCGCCAAAGCCTCCGCCCGGTCCGCCGCCACAACCAGCACCATCCCGATCCCGGCGTTGAACGTCTTGAGCAGCTCCGCCTCGGCCAGCCCGCCCGTTTCCGCCAGCCAACGGAACACCGGCGGCAATTGCCACGCCCCCAGATCAATTTCGGCCCCCAGCCCCTCGGGGAACACGCGCGGCAGGTTCTCGGTCAGCCCGCCGCCCGTGATATGCGCAATCCCGTGCACACCCCCGGCCCGGATCGCGGCCAAAGCCTGCTTCACATACAGCCTTGTCGGCACCAGCAGTTCCGCGCCCAGCGCGCCATCTGCAAACGGCGCCTTGTCCTCCCAGGACAGCCCCGCCACCTCGACCACCTTGCGGACCAGCGAATAGCCGTTGGAATGAACCCCGTCCGACTCCAGCCCGATCAGCACATCGCCTTCCACCACACCCTGCGGCAGATCAGTCCCCCGCTCCATCGCGCCCACGGCAAATCCGGCCAGATCGAAATCCCCGCCGTGATACATCCCCGGCATTTCCGCCGTCTCGCCGCCCACCAGCGCACAGCCTGACGCCGCGCAGCCATCCGCGATCCCCTCGATGATCCGCGCCGCCTGTGCGACTTCAAGTTTGCCGGTGGCGAAATAATCAAGGAACAACAACGGCTCGGCCCCCTGACAGACCAGATCGTTGACGCACATCGCCACCAGATCGATCCCGATCGTCCCCACATGCCCCGTATCAATCGCGATCCGCAGCTTGGTCCCGACCCCATCGGTTGCGGCCACAAGGATCGGGTCGGAATAGCCCGCGGCCTTCAGGTCAAACAGCGCCCCGAACCCGCCCAGCCCGCTCATTGACCCCGCCCGGGTCGTCCGCTTTGCCGCCGGTTTGATCCGCTCGACAAGGGCGTTCCCGGCATCAATATCCACACCTGCCTGCGCATAGGTCAGACCATTTTTGCCGCTCATCCGTCGATCCTCCGCACACCGGGTACAAATCTGGCGCCGCGTTAACGCATGTGATGTGCGAAGGACAGAGGACATAATATTGACACCGGTGTCATCTGCCGGTCACGGCGACGTTGGGTCACATGAAACCGTTTACATTATGATCTTGAAATGTGCGGATCAGGCGAATAACTGCCTTGTCAATGGGCAGAAAAACAATGTGACTGTCCTGACGTATGTAAGTTTCGGCCGTTTGCCGCATGGTCCGATGGAGTTGGTCAAATGGCCCTCATCTCCGCATCGCCGACCCGCAATCTTTCCGACATAACAGTGGTTAAGCTGTTCCCCACAGCCAACCGCACATCCGAGTCGTTTCTGGCACGGACCGAAGCAGAAGCATTCCCCCCAAGCGCGTTCTACGTACAGCAGTCGCTTGCTCTGGACACTTCCGCCATGACCCGGGCCGCCGCCCGAGACCATGTCAACCCGGCGGCAACGCTCTCCCTCCGTTCGGACGTGCCGTCTTACGCGGGCAAGGATGCTGCCGAACCGGCACGCCTGCCGCTGACTGACCGTGCTGATCCGCTGGCAGCAGCCGATCCGGCCAGCCCCTTCTCTGCCCCGCACGCCACCCCGTCAGGGACAAGCGACATGATGGCTGGCATCTTTCACGCCAGCGCCGCCATCGAACCCACCACTGCCCCCTCCCACGAACTCCGCACCTTTGCCGATCCCGCACAGACGGCGGCACCGATCCACATCACGCCAGTCGCCCAGACAACCGCCCCTGCGCCGGTCGCAGCAACGGCAGCCCCGGTCACAACCGCCGCCGCCCCGCCGATGATCAAGGGACTTGTCGTCGTCGATGGCGACGCACATGCCGTGGGCAAGGTCAGCCAGGAAATGTTCGGCGCCGTTGCGCCCAACAGTACCGGCTACCACAGCTTTGCCGAAGACTGCGACTACATGGGTGTGACGTCCTTCCGCATGCCCGGCGGCACGATCCGTGAACAGGGTGTGCTTGACGAAGACGGCGACATCGTCCTCGACGACGCGATCATCATGTTCAACGACCTGTTGGATCCCGCCCGCACCAACATCGCCTATGACATCACATTCCCGGAACTGATCAACCCGATCGCCCTTGCCGCAGACGAAGCCGACGGCGGCAACGACGAAGTGGCCACACTCAGCCAGATCTTCGAAGACGCGGTCAGGCACGGCGCATCGGCAGGCATCACAATGCCGACGGAACGCTATTCGAACGGCCTTGATTTCAGTGACCCTGACGATCTCGAACGTGCCTATGACATGATCGAACACGACGTCAAAATCCTGCTCGACAACCTGAAAAGCGGGGACATCAACTGCGGTAGCTACCCGTCGCTCATCACCTTCTGCATTGGCAACGAAAACTACGCCCATCCTATCGAATACGCCCTGATCGTCGCCAAGATGATGGATGTCATCGAGGAAGAGATGAAAGGCAGCGGCATCAACTACGGCATCTGCATCCAGATGGGGACGGGTTCATCCCAATGGCAGACCAATCTCGAAAATGGCGAGTTGGACCCGTTCTTTGACAAGAACGGCAACCCGACCATCCCCGAACTTGCCGGCTTCACGATGCAGGAACTCGAAAGCCTGAGTTATGACGAAAGGATGGTCGCCACCGACAGCCTGATGATCGCCATCCTCGGTGACCGCATCACCGACATCATGGCGCTCCGCCATCACTATCTCAAGATCGACCTCGACACCATGCAGGGCGATACCCCGATCATGGACCAGCGCGCGGTCATTCTGGGCTACTGGCTCGACAACATCGCCCGTCTGGGCGGCTCGGTTGAAGATGTCCTCTACGCCGTGACCGCATGGTCCGTGACCGGCGACAACGCGACCGAAGACGCCTTCAGCATGGCGGCGGCCGTCAACATGATCGACTTCTTCGACTACATGATCCGGGAAGGCGTCGATATCGCCCGCGTCTGGGGAATCACCGGCGCCTACAACCTGTCGAGCTATACAGAAGGTTCCGTCCTCACCATCTCCAACGAAGACGCCGATCAGGGCTACGCCCCCGCCGCCGAAACCTTCCGCCTCATGTCCGAAGTGCTGATCGACATGAAACTCCTCGACGTCGGCGCCAACCTGACCCTCACCGACGACCGCACCGACGACTACCTCATGTCCGCCTACGAGGATGCCAACAAGGTCGTCCTCTTCATCGGTGTCGGCGAACTCGAAGGTGCCGATTTCCGCCTCTGGCTCGATGTATCCGGCTTCGGCCAGTTCACCGCTGCCGAGGCCGAGCTTGTCATCACCATTGACGGCGCAGACAGCGGTTTCGCCACCACCGTCACCCAGGAAGTCCAAGTCGTGAACGGTCAGGTCTATGTCACCTTTGACCAGGACTGGCAGGTCGCCCGCATCATCCTTGAAAAACCCGATTTCAACGAAATCGACGCAGCCGGCTCAGGCAAGTTCACCGGCACCTCCGACTCCGACCGCATCAGCGGCGGCACCAAGGATAACATCCTGAACGGTTACGCCGGCGATGACACCATCCGGGATACCGGCGGCACCAACACGCTTTACGGCGGCGACGGGTCCGACTGGATCCAGGGCGGCGTGGGCCGCGATACGATGATCGGGGACGACGGCGAAGACGACATCCGTGATCCGCTCGGCAACAGCCATGTGGACGCAGGCACAGGCGATGACCGCATCACACTCATCACCGGCGTCGGCAATGTGTCGGGCGAAGACGGCAGCGACCTGATCCGCACCGGCTACATGGATGACAAGGTCTATGGCGGCAAGGGAAACGACATCATCGACGCCGACTATGGCGCGGGCTTCCTTGTCGGCGATGACCGGATCGAAGGCGGCCCCGGCGCCGATCTCCTCCGGGGCGATCCCGGGGCCGATGTCTTTGTCTTCCACCCCTCGGACGGCAATGACAAGATCGCCGATTTCAACACCGACCTCGCCCGCTATACCATCGGCAGCGGCTATTCCGTGGACCTCACAGGCGCCGATTTCGACCCCGGCACAGACCAGATCAATCTTGTCGGTTTCAGTAGCGTAAACGCCAGGAACGTGATGAGCTTTGTCGAACAGACCGACAGCGGCGCACTGTTCTCGGCAGAGGGGACGACAATCCTGTTCCGCTCTGTCGATCTCAAGGCGCTTTCCGCCGACGACTTCATCTTCAGCTAGGACCCGACATGGCACCACTCGCCCTCAGGATCAGCCCGATCCTTCCGCTGGCCCTGATCGCGGTGCTGTCCGGCTGCGGCGGCGGCAGTAGCGGCAGCGGCGGAACCCCTACCGATCCGCCCGTCAACGTGGAACCGCCCCCCGGCCTGTTCCGGACCGGCGTCGATCAGGAAACCAATGTCGGCGGCGTCACCATCACCACCACATCCGACGGCAATTTTGTTCTCCACCCGCTGAACGGTCAGCTTGACCACAACGAAGGCGCGCTCAACATCAACATCACCGATGTCGCCCGGCTGACCGACACCAACGGACGCAACAGTTCCGGCGACTGGCATGATTCCTCCCGCGGGACGACGCTCAGCCCAAGCGACCTGCTACCTACCTCCACGACCTATGTCCGCCTCTTCGAATTCGACTCCTCCAAGGGCACGACCCCCACGCTGATGGGCGTCCTTGTCCCCATCGACAGCCTCCGCGCCGCCCGTGGCACCGCGACCTATACCGGGACGAGCGAGATCAACTACGCCATCCTCGATGCCACCGGCAACAACAGCACCGGCACCGCCCGGGCCACCATCGATTTCGACACGGGCCGCGTCAGCCTCCAGATCTACAGCCTCGACGGAACCACCCCGTTTGACGAGGTTTTGGTCAACAACATGCAGATCAACATGAACAACGCGGGCCTGTCAGGCGGGTCGATCATCCTCAACAACAACGGCGCGAACGTCACCTCTGCCCTGCTTGGCACCGGCATCGACGACGCGACCGGCGGCGCGCTTTATGGTCTCAACAACGCAGGCGAACCCGACGAAGCGGGAGGCATGTTCACGGCCGAAGGTTCCCGCGGGCAGGTGGCGGGCGTCTGGATCGCAGACTGATCCTTGACCCGCCCCAAGGGTCTGCTAGTCAGGCGCCGGGGGCCTGTAGCTCAATTGGTTAGAGCAGAGCGCTCATAACGCTTTGGTTGCGGGTTCAAGTCCTGCCGGGCCTACCAAACCCCCAAGCCCTTTGACCCGCCCCCTCCTCTCAAGTTACGCTCATTTGGAAATCACAGGGGGCACACCATGGCCGGGGGCTGGGCACGCGACGGCGCCGTCAATGAACAGATCGAGGCATCGATCGAAGACGAACTCAAGCGGATGAACGCCGCCAAACGCGCCCGTGGCGAAAGCCGGACCCACTGTGCCGAATGCGACGAGCCCATCCCCGAAGCGCGCCGCACTGCCATTCCCGGCGTCACCCTCTGCATCGACTGCCAGTCCGAACGCGATGCCCGCCCGGTTCTGCGCGGCGGCATCAACCGGCGCGGCTCCAAGGACAGCCAGCTGAAATAACCCCGCCCGGCCCCGCCGCGCTGTCGGGTCCTCCCGCACCCGGCAACAGGAAAGACACCGATGACCCCCCGATTTGCAGAGCGTATGGCCACCGTCCGCCCCTCGGCCATCCGCGAGCTTCTGGCGCTCGGAGCCGATCCGTCGATCATCTCCTTCGGCGGCGGCTACCCCGACGCGACACTCTTTCCGGCGGCCCAACTTGACGCCATCTTTCACGACATCATCCGCGCACCCGGCGGCGCGGCAATGCAATACGCCCCCTCGAACGGCCTGCCCCGCCTCAGGGAACAGATCGCGGCCCTCATGACCGCCGACAACACCCCCTGCACCGCAGAAGACGTCCTTGTCTTGCAAGGCTCCCAGCAAGGGCTCGATTTCGTCGCCCGGATGTTCATCGACCCCGGCGATGTGATCGTGACCGAAGACCCGACCTTCCTCGGCGCCCTGATCGCCTTTGCGCCCAGCCAGCCGCACTATGCCGCCGTCCCCGTCGATGCCGACGGGATGCAGACCGACAAACTCGCTGACATCCTGGCCTCTACACCCCGCGCCCGCTTCCTCTACACCGTCCCCGATTTCCAGAACCCGACCGGCGTCACCCTGTCGCTGGCCCGGCGCAAACACCTGATCGCGCTCGCCAATGCCCATGACCTGATCGTTGTCGAAGACACCCCCTACCGACACATCCGTTTTGCTGGGCAAAGCCTGCCGACGCTCAAATCCCTCGATACCGAGGGCCGCGTCATCCACCTTGGCAGCTTCTCCAAGGTTCTCGTCCCCGCCCTCCGCATCGGCTGGGCTGTCGCCGCACCGGCCATCCTCGAACGCATGGGCCTCCTCAAGGTTGCCGCCGACACCCAGACCTCGACCCTCAACATGGCGGCCGCCAGCCTCTTCCTCGACCGCCACGACCTGACTGCCCATATCACGACCCTTTGTTCAGCCTACCGCGAGAAGAAAGAGGTGATGCTTGACGCCATCCGCCGCCATTTCCCGCAAGAGATCACGGTGACCGATCCCGAAGGCGGGCTTTTCACCTGGGCCACTTTCCCCGAAGGCTTTGATGCCGAAACCTTCATGCGCGATGTGGCCCTACCCGTTGCGCGGGTCGCCTATGTTCCCGGCGGCACCTTCTTTCCGGTCACACCGCGCCCGAACTTCGCGCGGCTCAACTTTTCCTCGGCGTCCCACGACACGATCCGCAAGGGGATTCAGGCCCTTGGCGCGGCGCTGAAATCCCACCCCTTTCCCTGACCAAAGGTCACCCATGCCCGTCACCATCCACACCCCGCCCGCCTCAACCCTCACCCCGGCAGAGCTTGCCCGCTGGCACCCCGTCCCCGTGGCCGTCGCCGTCGACCTTGGCCGCGACATAGGGCAGATCGACCCGGCCATCCGTCCCCTCCGCCCCGCC
>JBGSWJ010000508.1:0-5383 GCA_041752495.1 Rhodobacterales bacterium | reverse complement strand
GCCACATCCGGGATGCGGGCCGCGTGGAACGTGGGCAACCCCACCTCGGCCCGGATGCGCCCCGCGAAATCCAGATGCGGCGCGGCGGGCGCGCCCTGCAGCGGGATCACATCCGTCATCGCCGTGTCCGTATGGATGCGTCCCCGGATAATGTTCACGAAATCGACCAGCCCCGACGCCTTGAACCGCCGCGCGATCTCCACGCCCTCATCTGCCGAAATCCCGCCCTCCTCGACCTCATCCGCCGTATAGCGCACGCCCAGCAGGAACCCCGGGCCCACCCGCTTCCGGCAGGCCTCCAGCACGTCGAACGCAAACCGCGCCCGGTTCTCGAAACTCCCGCCATAGGGCGCGGGCAAGGCATTGGTCAGCGGCGACATGAACTGGTCCATCAGGTGGCCGTAACATTCGAACTCCACCCCATCCAAACCGGCGTCCTTCATCCGCTCCGCCGCATCGGCGTAATCGGTGATGATATTGGCAATCTCCCAATCCTCGATCACCTTCGGAAACGCCCGGTGCGCAGGCTCGCGCGATGGCCCCGGTGCGACGACGGGCAGCCAATCCCCCTTGGCCCAATGCGTCCGCCGTCCCAGATGCGTCAACTGGATCATCACCGCGCAGCCATGCTCGTGGCAGTCATCCGCGATCTTCTTCATCCAGCCCACAACCTCGTCCTTATAGGCCAGCACGTTGTTGAACACCGGGGGCGAATTGCGCGAAACCGCCGCCGACCCCGCCGTCATGGTCAGCGCCACCCCCGCCTTTGCCCGCTCCACATGATAGGCGCGGTAGCGATCTTTGGGCATCCCGTCCTCGGGGTATGCGGGTTCGTGGCTTGTCGTCATGATCCGATTCTTCAGCACCAGATGCTTCAAAGTATAGGGCTGGAGAAGCGGATCGTTCGACATCATGTCACCTGAATCAGACTGTTGCCCCTTCACTCTATCCGCCCTGCGCCACCTACGTCACGCAGCTTTCGACACATCTGTCGGATTTGACGACGATGCTGTCAAACGGGACAGAAACCTTGCCCCTTGGCCTTGGCCCCGTCAGGGGATAACCGTTCCCCAAACCACAGGGCGAACAGAACAATGACCCCCATCGTCTCCGTCAAATCGCTGACCAAGACCTACAGCACCGGTTTCAAGGCGCTCAATTCCGTCTCGCTCGACATCATGGAAGGCGAGATTCTGGCCCTCCTCGGCCCCAATGGCGCGGGCAAGACCACACTCATCTCCACGATCTGCGGCATCACCAAACCCACATCCGGTTCTGTGACCGTGGGCGGCCATGACGTCGTCACCGACTGGCGCGCCGCCCGTCAGATGATCGGCCTCGTCCCGCAAGAGGTCAGTCTCGAGTCCTTCGAAAAGGTCCACAAGACCGTCTCTTTCACCCGCGGCCTGTTCGGCAAACCCCGCGATGATGCGCATATCGACAACGTCCTGCGCCAACTCTCGCTCTACGACAAACGCGACAACAAAGTCATGCAACTCTCCGGCGGCATGAAACGCCGCGTCCTGATCGCCAAAGCCCTCTCTCACGCCCCCCGCGTCCTCTTCCTCGACGAACCCACCGCAGGCGTCGACGTCGAACTTCGCAAGGACATGTGGAAAGTCGTGGCTGACCTGCGGTCGCAGGGCGTCACCATCATCCTGACCACCCACTACATCGAAGAGGCCGAGGCCATCGCCGACCGCGTCGCCGTCATCAACAAGGGTGAAATCCTCCTCGTGCAGGACAAGGCCGACCTGATGCGCCAGATGGGCAAGAAACAGCTCCGCATCGACCTGACGGCCCCCGTCACCGCGATCCCCGAAACGCTCGCCCGCCACAACCTCGCGCTGGCCAACGGCGGCAGTACCCTGATCTTCACCTATGACACCCGTGGCGAACGGACCGGCATCACCGCCCTTCTGAACGATCTTCAGGCGGCGGGCCTGCAGCTTACCGATCTCGCCACCGAACAGACCAGCCTTGAAGACATCTTTGTCGGCCTCGTGAAGGAAAGCGCATGAACTTCCCTGCCATCCGCGTGATCTTCCGTCAGGAAATGGCCCGCTTTTTCCGGACCTTCATCGAATCCCTGATCTCGCCCGTCATCTCGACTTCGCTCTACTTCGTCGTCTTTGGCGCGGCCATCGGCGGCAAGATCGAAACCATCGAAGGCGTCTCTTACGGCGCTTTCATCGTGCCGGGCCTCATCATGCTGACCGTGATGACCCAATCCGTCTCGAACGCATCTTTCGCCATCAACTTTCCAAAGTTCATCGGCACGATCTATGAACTCCTCTCTGCCCCGGTGAACTACCTTGAAGTCGTCATCGGCTATGTCGGCGCAGCGGCGACGAAATCCATCCTGATCGGCCTCGTGATCCTTCTCACCGCCTTCTTCTTTGTCGAAGTCCCGATCATGCATCCCTTTGCCATGCTGGCCTTCCTCGTCATGACCAGCATCAGCTTTTCCCTTTTCGGTTTCATCATCGGCATCTGGGCCAAGGATTTTCAGCAGCTTCAGCTGATCCCCCTCCTGATCCTGACGCCCCTCATCTTCCTCGGCGGCACCTTCTATTCGATCTCGATGCTCCCCGGCATCTGGCAGACCATCGCCCTCTTCAACCCGGTGGTCTATCTCGTATCGGGCTTCCGTTGGTCCTTCTTCGGCACGGCCGACGTCCCCGTGGTGTTCAGCCTTCTGGCCATCGCTGTCTTTACAGCCGCTTGCCTTGTCTTTGTCTGGTGGATCTTCAAGACCGGCTGGCGCATCCGGCAATAAATTGATCGCGCCATTGTTACCCCGGGTCCGGCGATCTACATCGGGGTCATGAAACTCAATCTGCCCTTCCTCAAGTCCGGCCCCACGGTCAACATCATCCGCCTTCAGGGCGCGATCGCCAATGGCAGCAGGGGGTTGGACGACACCTCGCTCGCCCCAGTGATCGAACGCGCCTTTGCCAAGGGCAAACCCGTGGCCGTGGCACTTGAAATCAACTCGCCCGGCGGCTCTGCCGTCCAGTCCTCGCTGATCGCAGCCCGCATCCGCAGGCTGGCCGCCGAAAAGGAAATCCCCGTCTTCGCCTTTGTCGAAGATGTGGCGGCCTCAGGCGGCTACTGGCTTGCCTGCGCAGCGGACGAGATCATCATCGACCGGGGCAGCATCGTGGGCTCCATCGGCGTGATCTCGGCTGGCTTCGGCCTTGATCAGGCCATTGCCCGCTACGGCGTCGAACGCCGCGTCCACACAGCGGGCAAGTCGAAATCCATGCTCGACCCCTTCAAGCCGGAAAGGCCCGAAGACATCGAACGCCTGCGCGGCCTTCTGGGCGACCTGCACAGCTATTTCATCGACCACGTCAAAACCCGGCGCGGCACCCGCCTCAAGGACAACCCCGACTTGTTCACCGGCGAAATATGGGTCGGTGACAAGGCCGTTGAACAAGGACTTGCCGACGGGATCGGCCACCTTGTTCCCACCCTCAAGGACCGCTTCGGCGACAAGGTCCGCTTCCGCCGCTTCGGCCAGAAACGCAGCCTCCTCCAGCGTTTCGGTGCGCAACTGGCCAGCGATACCCTCGCCGGGATCGAGGAACGCGCCGCCTTCGCCCGGTTCGGCCTCTGACAATGCTGGTCAAGGTTGTCCTCGTCTTCCTCATCTTCATGGCCGGCCTCGCCGTCTTTGGCCGCCTGCGATTTCCCGGGGGCACCCCGCGCTTGCCCGGAAGGCCACGGCTGTCATCGGCCAAATGCGCCAAATGCGGCCGCCCGTTGATCGGCGATGGGCCATGTGACTGTCAAAAAGGGAAATAGTCTTGATCGGATCGATCCTTTCCACTATCGGCCCTTGGCCCGCACTTGTCTTCGGCCTCGTCCTTCTCGTCTTTGCTGGTGATGCCCTGGTGAAAGGGGCGGTGAACCTCGCCCTGCGGCTGGGCATCCCGGCGCTTGTCGTCGGCCTGACGGTCGTCGCCTTCGGCACCTCGGCCCCCGAACTTCTGGTCAGCGTACAGGCCGCCCTCGAAGGTCAGGCCGGCATCGCCATTGGCAATGTCGTCGGCTCAAACATCGTCAACGTTCTCCTGATCCTGGGCCTGCCGCTTCTCATCACGACGATCCACACCAGCAAACTCGACACCCGGCGCAGCTATCTCATCATGCTCGCCACATCGGTGCTGTTCATCGGCCTGGCCTTCACCGGCCCGCTGACATGGTGGCACGGCCTGATCCTGCTCGGTGGCCTCGCCCTCATGCTTGGCGACAACATCCGCATCGCTCTTGCCCACCGTTCCCAGGCCGCCGATGAAGGGGAAGAGGTCGAAGGCGCCGATCCCTCGATCGGCTGGCCCGGCATCATCCTGAACATCGTCCTCGGACTTGCGGGCCTTGCCCTTGGCGCGCGATTCCTTGTCGACAGCGCCGTCATCATCGCCACCGATTTCGGGGTCAGCGATACGGTCATCGGTCTGACCCTTGTCGCCATCGGCACGTCCCTGCCGGAACTCGTCACCTCCATCATAGCGGCCTATCGCAAACAGGCGGATGTCGCGATGGGCAACGTCATCGGCTCGAACACGTTCAACATCCTGGCGATCCTGGGTGTCACCTCCCTCGTCGCCGACATCCCCGTCGATCCACAGGTGATGTGGTTCGACAACTTCTTCATGCTGGGCGTATCGCTCCTCCTGATCCCCTTCGTCATGTTCCGCCGCGACATGGGCCGGGCGGTCGGCATTCTGTTCGTCGGCATCTATATCGTCTACAGCATCTGGCTCGTGACCTCCGGGCAGGGGGCCACGACCTGATGCGGGCGCTTGTCACCGGCGCGGGCCGCCGCCTGGGCCGGGCGATGGCCCTCTACCTTGGCCAGCGCGGATATGACGTGGCCGTCCACTATGCGTCGTCCGAATCCGAGGCCGCCAACGTCGTCAGCGCCCTCCGCGCCATGGGCCGCCGTTCCGAGGCCATCCAGGCCGACCTTCTTGACGAAGACGCCACCCAATCCCTCGTACCCCGCGCCGTCGCGGCGCTCGGTGGCCCGCTGACAGTCCTCGTCAACAACGCCTCGATCTTTGAACACGACACGATCCAATCCGCGACCCGCCGCTCGTGGGACCGCCACATGGAAAGCAACCTGCGCGCGCCGTTCGTCCTGTCGCAGGCCATGGCCGCGCAGGTTCCCCCGCCCGTGACGGACGCCAACGGCGAACCCGTGGCGCAGGGTCTGATCGTCAACATGATCGACCAGCGCATCCACAAACTCACCCCCGAATTCATGACCTACACGCTAGCCAAGATGGGTCTCTGGGCGCTGACCCGCACCGCCGCACAGGGCCTTGCTCCCGCTGTCCGCGTCAACGCCATCGGCCCCGGCCCCACGATGCAG
>JBGSWJ010000507.1:0-13389 GCA_041752495.1 Rhodobacterales bacterium | reverse complement strand
CTTTCACAACCTGCTCCGCAGGCGCCTTCGTGGTCACGGGTTTCTTCATCATCTTCAACTCCATATGGGGTCAAGATGAGCCACAAACCCTCCGCTACGCAATCATCCTAAACTGTTCCATGGGCGCTGATGGCGGACACTCTGTGAGGGTTTGCTTGGCCTCGCCGTCACAAATCAATGAAGGGCATGAACCATGATAGCGATCAAGATGGTTGTTCGTGACGATCTTGACGACCTGTTTGCCCTTCAGGTTCGTCCTGAACAAAGGGATTACGTGGCTCCAAATCCGATCTCAATTGCGGAATTTGCATATGTCACTGGAGGCTACGTGTTTTCGATTTGGTCCGAAGACGAGATCGTTGGACTCATGGGGATCATCGACTTCCAAGAACACAAAGAACTTGAAGACGGCGATGATCCGGGTGCGGCATTTCTCATGCGGATGATGGTTGCTGACCGACACCAGGGAAAGGGTTTCGGCAAGGCAGCTCTGCTTCTGGCGTTTGAATGGGCGCGGACACGGGGAAACACCTGTTTTCAAACAGGCGTTGCGACGGGCAACGAAAACGCGACGCGCTTCTATGAAGCCATGGGGCTCCGAAGGACCGGGCGTATCGTGGAAGGCGAAATTGAGATGAGCCTACGGCTATAGGTCTGGTCAGACGGGCCAATTGAAACGACCGCTTCATTCGCAGAGAAGTCGCACGCTGCGGGCAATTTCTGCAGCACCGACCAAAGTCTGCTTCGAGTGATGCAACCGGGCACCATGTGGCGGGGTTGACCGGCCGTTTTGGGCTGATTGCGTCGTCATATTCGTGAAGCGTGGCAAGCGGCCGGTCGCTGCGCCTCTAAAGCATCGGGTAGTCATGCTTTTGGCAGTCATTGCCTCGCTCGAGCAGGGCGTATCAACTTGGGCAAAGTGAATCAAGGGCCGCTCTGCCCACCAATTTTCGTTTACGCACGAACCAAAGGAACCGATGCATTGCTGTTTTGGGCGACAGCCTCGCCCGCCTGAAACGCGGCAATGCCGGCGATGGTAACTACCGCGACTTAACGCGCATCATCCCGCGCAATCGTAAAGTCGATGCGGTGAACGGCGCCTTTGATTGGAGCAATCGTTCTGTGACGTTTTCCTTTGATGGTCAAAGGCCTGTTTGTTCGTCTTTAGTGCGCGGCCTTCATGGGCGAATCCGTTGCAGCGAAGACATGCGCCTCGCGCGGGTCGAAGTTCAGTTCCATGTCGGTCCCCAACGGATACACCGCGTCCCGCGACAAGGCGGCGATCAAGGGGGAGCCGTCCTTAAGCGTGACCTCGATCACCGTTTCCGCGCCTAGCCGTTCGGTCAACGCAACCTGCCCGTGCAATTGCCCGCGTCCCCCTTCGGTCGGGGTCAGGTACTGCGGGCGGATACCCAGACGAGCTTTGCCGCCGGGCGAAAAGGCGATTCCCTTGGTTGCCACTGTCACTGGCTCCAGCGCCGCATTGGCAACCGTCACTGTGTCGGCCGAAACCGCCTTTACCTCGACGTCCAAGAAGTTCATGGATGGCGAGCCGAGGAACCCCGCGACAAAGGCATTCGCAGGGTTGTGATAAAGTTCCATCGGGCTGCCGATCTGCTGCACGAGGCCGTCTTTCAGCACCACAATCTTGTCGGCCAAAGTCATCGCCTCAACCTGATCGTGAGTGACATAAATCATGGTCGCGCTCAACGCCTTGTGCAGCTTGCCGATCTCCATCCGCATGTCCATGCGCAACGCGGCATCCAGATTGGACAGCGGCTCATCGAACAGGAACACCTGCGGTTTGCGCACGATGGCCCGCCCGATGGCGACCCGCTGGCGCTGTCCGCCAGAAAGTTGGCTGGGGCGGCGGTCCAACAGATGTTCCATCTGCAGGATGCGCGCGGCCTCGGCCACTTTGGCATCCTTGGTGGCCTTGTCATCGCCCGCGATGGTGAGGCCAAAGGCCACGTTTTCACGGACCGTCATGTGGGGAAAAATGGCGTAGCTTTGAAACACCATCGCAACGCCGCGATCCTTGGGCGGCAGGTCGTTCACAACCTTGCCGCCGATATCCAGCGTCCCACCCGAGATGTCCTCCAGCCCTGCAATCATGCGCAGAAGGGTGGACTTGCCGCACCCCGATGGACCAACGAAAACGCAGAACTCGCCATCCTCGATGTTGATGTCAACGCCTTTGATCACATGGGCGCTGCCGTAGCTTTTCTTGAGACCCTTGAGGGTGATCGCAGCCATGGCATTACTCCGCAGCTTGGGACAGGGGGGAAACATGTAGCAAGCCGTCGGCACCGACCGTCACCGGTTCGGGATCCATGACGTAGCCGCCGAAATGGTCCTTGCCGCCATCGGCAAACCCCAGAATGCGCAGCCCGTGCGGGGTGTGAAGGATGCGGGACGCATAGCGACGGCAAGGGCTGGCACCATCCAGGAAGGGTCCGGGGGCGATGCGCCATGGTCCCTGCGGGTGGTCAGCAATCAGGTAATGGCTGCCGGTGACCGGGTCTTGCGGGTTGAAAGCGCGATAGGCATCCGACCAGTGAAAGTTTGAGGTACAGAACAGGCAGTACCAGTGCTGGCCTGCGCGAAACACCTGCGGAACCTCCATTTGTCCGAAACCGCCCACAAAGACCGGGGGCTGCAACGTCCATGTCATCAAGTCACTTGATGTGGCCAAGCCGATGGCCCCGCCGGCGTTCGGTTCGGCTATCCCCGGCGCGCGCGCGGTGAAATACATCAGCCAGCCGTCGCCGTCGGGGTCGCGCATCACCCAGGGGTCGCGCATCGCCCGATCATGCCAGTGGCCAATGGCATGGTCCTTTTCATACTGGTCCGCCACCGGTCCGGTCAGATCAAGGCAGAACCCGTCATTGACCCGCGCCCAGGAATGCCCGTCAGACGCGGTCGCGTGGCCGATGCGCTGGTAAAGCCCGTCCTCGGCTCGGGTGGACCCGGTGTAGAACAGATGCCAGCCCCCGTCATCGTCCCGCACGACGGATCCGGTCCAGGTCGTGAAGTCGTCCCAGGCGGGAGCTTCGGCTGGGCGCAGCATAGTGCCGAGATGGGTCCAGTTCACCAGATCGGTGCTGGTCGCATGACCCTGGCTGACATTGAAGTGGCGCAGGTCGGGGTCACCAAGGCTGCGGTCGGCCTGCAGGAAATAGCCGTGCCACCTTTCGCCGTCAAAGATGTACCAGCTGTCCCAGATCCATTTGCCGTCGATTGCGATGACCATGTTCGTCTCCGTTCAACCCTTGACACCGGTCGAAGCGATCGACGCGATGAAGGCGCGTTGCAGATAAAGATAGAAGGCCAGCACTGGTACGGTGATCATGGAAAGATAGGCCATGATCTCGCCCCAGGCGCGGTTGAGCTGGAAGAAGTATTGCAGTCCGACCATGACCGGACGGTAGCCTTCTTCCTGCACCACCATCAGCGGCCAGAGATACTGGTTGTACATTGCCAGGAACTTCAGGATCGCGGCAGTGGCCAACACCGGCCCGGCCAGCGGCATCACGATGCGGCGGTAGATCTGCCACCAGCTTGCGCCTTCGACCCGCGCGGCCTCGATCAACTCGCCCGGCAGGTCCTTGAAATACTGTACGAACAGAAAGATGGTCAGCCCGTCGGCGATGAAGGGCACGATCTGCACGCGGTAGCTGTTCAGCCAGCCCGTAGTCAGACCGTCCAGCCCCAGCCACGGCAGTTGCGAAGCAATCAGCAACAGCGGGATGGCGATGGTTTCGAATGGCACGATCAGCGTGGCCAGGATGACCGTCAGGATCAACTCCCGCCCTCCCCAGCCGATGAACACGAAAGCAAAGGCCGCCATGGAGCAGACCACGAGCGACAGAGCCACAGTCACGCCCGTCACCAGAACCGAATTGAAGATAAACAGGGCCACCGGCGCGCGCCGGAACGCTGCGGCGTAGTTTTCCAGACTGATATCGCCCACTGGCAGGAAGGCCCGCAGAGATGCGGTGTCCGACAAAAGCTGCTGGTCAGGTTTCAGGCTGGACATCAGCATGAAGACCAGCGGGAAGATGAAGATGATGGCGATCAGGGTCAGCACGGCATAGCGCAGGATCAGGCGCAGCCCGTGATTGTCCGAAGCGATGGCAGCCATTTACGTGCGCTCCCGTGTCAGCCAGCGTTGGATCAGGGAAATCGACAGTACGATGACAAAGAGGATGACCGAGATCGCCGAGCCGCCGGAAATGTCCTGTTTGCCATAGCCGCGCTCGATGGCTTGAAAGACGATGGTCTGGGTGCTGTCTAGCGGCCCGCCACTCGTCATGACGTCGATCTGCGCAAAGAGGGCAAAGGCCTGCATGGTAATGACGATCAGCACAAGAACAGCGGTGTTCCTGAGGCCTGGCCAGGTAATGTAGCGGAAGGTCTGCCATTTGCTGGCACCCTCGATGGCGCCCGCCTCATAGAGTGTGGGGCTGATGGTCTGCAGGCCGGACAGCCAGATCACCATATGGAACCCGACTGCCTGCCAGATCGACATCACGATGATTGCGCCAAGCGCGGTCGAGGGGTTGCCCAGCCAGTTCACTGCCGGGATCAGCCCGAAACTGATCGCCCCCAGCAGGTTGTTCAACAGACCGGACTCGCCGTCATAGATGAACCGCCACAACAGCGAGACGACGACAATCGAGACGACAACCGGCATGAAATAGATCGCGCGAAACAGGTTGATCCCGCGCAGACGCTGGTTGATCAGCAGCGCCAGACCCAGCGCCAGGCCTGCCTGCACGGGGGCCACTACCAGCACAAAGATGAACGTGTTCACGACGGCCGTCAGAAACACGACATCACGCGCCAGCACGAACACCCGTGACGCCCCCCAGTCAAAGCTGAACCATTCGCGCATGCCTTGCAGATGGGCGTAATCCGGATTGCCGCGGGTAAAGCTGCGCAGCGCAGGAAATTCCGGTGCACCGTCCTTGGTCACCACGGCCCCGGACGCGTCAGTTACCGGGTCGAGTTTCAGTGCGCTCATACCCAGAAGCTGGCTGTAGTTTGCAAGCCCGGTAAACTCTGTCGGGTTCGGAGAAATTAGCCGCTGGTTGGTGAAGGACAGCCCGATGGCAAAGATGAACGGCAGGATCACGAAGCCCGCGATCATCAAGGCGGCAGGACCGGCCATCAGCCATCCGGCGCGGTTCGACCTCTGGAATTTCGATGACATGGAACCCTCCTGCGCGACGGTTGCAAGGGAACGTCGGGGGCGGCGGGAGGTGCCGCCCCCAAGAGGTGCATCAGTGCCCGTAGCCGCCGTTCTTCTCGATGTCAGCGTTGATCTCATCCACCGCCGCATCCAGCGTTGCCGCCACATCCGCGCCATTCGCGATATCGGCCAACGCTTTCTCCAACACCTTGGCCTGCACGACATAGCCAGGCGTCACCGGACGCACCAAGGCCTGTGCCTCGGTCAGATCGAAGAACACGGCCATCGGCGCGCCGTCCTTGTAGTTCTCGGTCATCGCCGCTGCTGTCTTGGTTGCCGGGATCAGACCGATACCATTCGAGAAATCGGCGAGGTACTTGTCCTGCAATGCGAACTGGATAAAGGCCGAAGCGCCGTCCGGATGCTGGGAAGAGGCCGAGATGCCGAACTGCCAGCTGGCGGCACCGATCTTGGGACCATTGCCGAAATCGGGTGCGGGCAGGAAGACGGTGTCCGGGAATTGCTTCAGCGTGTTCAGCGCCGCCCAGTTGCCGTTCCATGAAAACGCATACTTGCCCGCCGCAAAGCCGCCATCCCGGTCCGCCGGATCCTGGGTCGCAGGGGCATAGCCTTTGACGAACAGCCCCTGCCACCATTCGCCGAAGGCCAGCGCCGCCTCGCCGTTCAGCACGCCTTCGGCGGTCTTGTAGGTTGAGCGGTCAACGATGTCGCCACCAAATGACTGCAGGAAGGGCGAGAAGGCATAGGGATACCATTCCCCAGTCCAGGCCAAGCCAGGATCGAAGGCATATTCGAACTTGCCTGAAGCCTTGGCCGCATCCAGTGCCGCCATGAACTCTTCACCCGTCCAAGGTTCCGCCAGCGTCGGCGTGCGCAGGCCCAGCTCGTCCAGATAGGACTGGCGCGTCACCAGCGCGACCGCCGCATCCCACAGACCGATGGAGTAAAGCTTGCCATCCCAATAGCCCTTGGGACCGGGCAGGAAGCCCTCGATCACCGCCTCGTCGATCTGTAGCGGCTGCATGTAGCCCGACCAGGCCCAGTTCGGCATCACCGGGCCGTCCACGTCCAGGATGTCCGGCAGGTTGCCCGCCAGCGCCCCGGCCACCACAGAATCGTTGTAGGCGCCCTGGGGAAAGCTTTGCAACTCGACCTTCCAGTCGGTTTGCGATCCGTTGAAGTCGGACACGATCTGGTCGATGATCTTGGCCTCGACCTCGTTTCCGGCGCCGTGATACCACATGGTCAGCGTCGTCTGGGCATGTGCGGCACTGCCCAGCAATGCGACAGCAAGCGTGGCGCCGGCGACCCAAGTTATATGTTTCATTGGTTGTCCTCCCTGACGGTTTTCAGATGGATGATGTTTGGCTGGCGTTTGTCAGTCACGGACTCTCGCCAGTAGACGGGGCCGGACACCAGGGTCGGACCCTTCTCCTCCCGGCCTTCGCCGGAGATCATCGCAAGCAGACGCTGCGCGGCGCGCACGCCCATTGCTGCGTAGGGCAGATCCACTGTGCTCAGTGGCGGATACAGCGTCTCGGCGATGACGCGGTAGTTGTCATAGCCTGCGACCGAGATTTCATCCGGCAGCTTCAGCCCTCGCGACCGCAAGATGCCGTAGACCTTAAGAGCCATCTTGTCGTTTCCGCAACAAAAGGTCGTCGGCGGATCGGGCAGACGCAACATCCGGTCGATGGCATCCCACAGCAACTGCGTCTCGCCTTCACGGCCGTCCAGGTCGCAGTCCTGCACCAGCGCCGCGTCGTACGAGACCCCGCCCTCGGACAGGGCTGCCCTATAGCCCTGTAGGCGCAAGGTTGTCGCGGGCATGTCGACGCGCAGGGTCAGATAGGCCACGCGCCGGTGGCCCGAAGCCAGGATACGGGCCACCAGGTCATGCTGGCCGCGCTCGTCATCAGGCAGAACACTGGGCGTGCCGATGTCATCAAAGCAGTTCGCCAGGACCATCGGGGTGCCCACCGGCAGTTTTGGCAATGCCACCTTCTGATGGTATCCCGCGATGTAGATCAGCCCCTCGACACGATGTTGCAGGAAAGTGCGGATCAGCGGCGCCACGCGGTCAGAGCGCCCGTCAGTGTCGGCAATCATCAGTGTCTTGCCGCTTTGCGAGATCACGCGCTGCATGCCTTGCAGGATGAACAGGTCGGGCAGACCGCCCGGGTCGGTGGTTTCGATCACGTTCGAGATTGCGCCGGTGATCAGGCCGACCAGACCCGACTTGTTCGACCGCATCATGCGCGCCGCACTTAAGGGAACGTAGCCAAGGCGGGCGATTGCCCCCTCGACGGCTTCGCGCGTTTCGCGCCGGACGGGGGCATCACTGTTCAGCACGCGACTGACCGTCTTGGCCGACACGCCTGCGGCCCTCGCCACATCGTAGATCGTTGCCATATCTCCTCCCTTCATCGGCACGGCCCAGGTCTTCGTCTGCGCGAAGTAAGGCAATGACAACGATGTCATGTCATCGGTGTCATTTCATGTTTCTTGCAGCGTTGTCAAGATTCTTCTTACCACGCCACCTTGAATCCCGGGTTGATTCCCCTTCGCCGGATTTTGCTGTGACCTCAACGTCGGCCTGTCAGCGATCCAAAGGGTTTCGTCCCCTGAACCTAGTGCTGTGATATGAGGCCCCTTATCTCGGCGCAGGTTTTTGGAAGCGCCATCAACGCCTCGAACGGTAGGTCAGGCTCAAAGGTAGTCCAAGACCGCGTTCGACGGATGCGCCTTGGCTTCCATGCCGCAGTTGACACTGACAATCGCGGCAGGCCGCTCCGAGCTCAAGGCGAAGGCTCAGGGGGCTCACGCCCCCCTCTCGAACTTCATGACCGGGATGCCCAGCTTCTTGGCCTTGTCGGCGAGGTTCTCTTGGATGCCGTTGCCCGGGAAGACGAGGACGCCGACGGGCAGGACATCGAGCAATGCGTCGTTGCGCTTGAAGGGCGCGGCCTTGGCGTGCTTGGTCCAGTCGGGCTTGAAGGCCACCTGCGTCACGCCCCTCGCCTCGGCCCATTTGGTGGCGATGAGTTCCGCGCCCTTGGGGCTTCCCCCGTGCAGAAGGACCATGTCGGGATACTTGGTCCGGACCTGGTCGAGCTTGCCCCAGATCAGGCGGTGATCGTTGAAGTCGGTCCCACCGGTGAGGGCAACCTTGGGGCCTGCGGGCAGCATCACCTCGGTCTCAGCGCGGCGCTTGGCGGCCAGGAAGTCGCGGCTGTCGATCAGCGCTGCGGTCATGTTCTGGCGGTTCACCATCGAGCCGGTGCGAGGCCGCCAGGCGGAGCCCGTGTGATGGACAAACTCGGTGGCGGCGTGTCCGCCATCAGCGCCCATGGAACAGTTTAGGATGATTGCGTAGCGGAGGGTTTGTGGCTCATCTTGACCCCATATGGAGTTGAAGATGATGAAGAAACCCGTGACCACGAAGGCGCCTGCGGAGCAGGTTGTGAAAGACATCCGGCGCGCGACGCGCAAACTGCATTCTGTCAGCTGATAATACGCCCGCAGCTTGTCAAGCCATGCGCGATTGAGCATGTCGAAATGCTCGAGCGATGGCGCTTCGCGTAGCAGTTTCTCCGTCACGTCCATCACCACATGACCACCACCTTCGGCCAGATGAACCAGCCGATCATATGGCACGACCATCTGCTGTGCAGAAATCGCCCCTCCGGTGTCGATCACCAGATGCGACAGGGATTTGGTCTTAGGTTCGAACAAGATATCGATCAGGGTCCCGACGTCGCCGTTCTGCCCGAAAACCGGCAGACCCACCCAGTCACTAAGGCGCGAAAATCCGTCCACTTTCAAATTTCCGGGAGTCTCCGGGTCGTCTTGCGCCTCTTGCCAATTAAGAGCCGTGAAACCAGCGAAGCCTCCGCCGAACGGACCAACCATGATCTGCGGCATCGCCGCCACCACCGTGCGATCCAAGACCCTAGGGTCGGACCATTCCGGCGCGGCCTTGATGGCATCGGGACTGATTTCAACTGGCCATTCGCGGTTGCTTTCGTCAGGCTCGCCCATCAATTGGGTTGAAACAACCACCTCGAGATTATCGAACCACCCGCCGACGTCGAGAGCAACAAACCGCAAGTGGCCCTGCCCTGCATCAAAGAAAATCTCCCTAATGGGGAAACGCGCGTCCTTTGCGGAAGCCTTGTAACGCAGCATGTCGGTGATCGCGAATAGCACCCGAGAATCCGAGGTATCTGCAGCGTTGTTTGCGGTTTTCGATACGAATTCCGACATTTTTCGATATCCTTCCTGTAGCAGCCAAAACGCATGCCCCGGCCAATCGCTGAAAAGACGGGACGTTTCGGTAAACCAGCCGTGGTCTTGGCCTCGTGTTACTCGTTTGCGTTCCGCTCAGCATTGAAACAGCTGTATTGCTCAAGCCGCCTGCGGATCTTCGATCTGGGAAAGCATGTAGGCAGGTTCGCCCATTTTCGCGAGCAAACTCATCTGGCGGGTCAGCCAATCAACGTGACCCTCTTCTTCGATCGCTATGTCCTCAAACAGGCGACTGGTGCCGATGTCACTGTCCTTGGCCGCGTCTCGCGCTGCCTGCGTGTAGAACTGCACCGCACCGCGTTCCTCGCCAAGATCAGCGCGAAACAGCGCATCGAGACCTTTTGCCTGGATCGGCGCCTTGGCAGCTTCGACCTTGGGCATTCCCTCAAGATAAAGAATCCGATCAATAAATCGACCGGCATGGCCAAGTTCCTCGCCCATTTCTGCGCGCATCCTATTGGCCAATCGATCAAGCCCCCAGTCGTCCAGAACATGGGTGTGCAGCAGGTATTGCTGTATCGCTGTCAGTTCCATCGATAGCGCGGTTTGAAGGTTCTCGATGCTCTTGGTGGTATTGCTATTGGTCATGGGGTGCAGTCCTTTGTTATTAAATTCGCGAGGGCAGGCAGATTAATCAACCGAAACGACCCATCGCCTTGCCAACTGCAACACCAAGATCATGCCAAGTTAATTTCAACCCATCAATGGCATCGGATGACGCGCTTTCTTGCGCTTTGCGGGCATCGTCATATTGCTTCTGGGTCTTTGCGAATTTTTCCTTCAGCTCTTCAACCTCGCGCAAATAGGCGGGTTTTGCCTCAGCAGCAGCACCCGCTGCTTTGGCTTCAAGCTGTGCGACTTGCGCCTTCCATTCGGCGAGTTGACTTTCAAATTTCTCAAATTGAACGTCTGAATAAATCATGTATTTGTCTCCTTCCTGATATCGGCCCGAGCGCCAATGCGCGCCTATCGATGCCTCCTAAGCATAGGAATTTCTGAAAGTAACACGCCTGCCAAGGCATGCACTGATGTCGATCAGGCTTGATAGACCGTGGTCTGAGTGTGCCTATCAGGGTCATTTCGCCTGCTGTGCCCTCGCTATGAAACTGGCACCGTGCCCGCACTAGCAGCCAAGATCCCTTGCCAGTCCCGATCAATAGCGTTCTGCGTTCAGGCGTAAGGAAAGCGGCTATGCAGCTCACTTTACTGCGACACTTCTCAGGTTCTGGAGAGGAATTCCTACGTTTGACATGTGTATCGATTTCCAGATCGTAGCGCCCTTATCCATATCATTGACCTTCTGGTGAACCGCTGCTGGCGGTCAGATGAGACCACTATGTTTTCATCTGATCGGAAATGAGGTCGCCGGAGACTAACACGGATCAGCCCCCGTTTGCGAAACTTGGCGTAGGGATCTTGGGGCTTAGGTGTTGCCGACCCATCGCTACGGTCATTCTTGCAATCGTCCGGCATCGCCGCATGGGCCACTGTATCGCCGGTGCCAATTCACCAAGAGTGGTTGGTTTTGGCCAATTCGTCATGGCATTGATGTCTGGAGCAGAACGCCAGACAAAGGCTGTTTTTGAACAGGTGGCTAACGGGATCGTTCCGACGACACCTGATAGAACGACAAAATTACCGCGGCAGGACAAGAATGCGCCTACCCGAATTTTGCGTTTCGATGTCGGAAAGCTTGGAGAAAGCAGACCGGATACCAATCAGAAGTGAGGACCGATCATGCCCAGGCATTTTGATACCGCAATCATTGGAGCTGGCCAGGCTGGGCCAGCCTTGGCAATGTACCTTGCTGATGGTGGCGAGTCTGTTGCCATGATCGAAGGCAATCTGCTGGGCGGGTCTTGCGTCAATTATGGATGTACGCCGACCAAAACACTCCGCAAGTCGGCGCGGGTCGCGTATTTGGCACGGAGGGCGGCCGATTTTGGCGTTGTCGTGGCTGACGTGACGGTCGATTTCGCGGCAGCGATGGCGCGCATGCATGACCGGGTTCAGACCGCCCGTGCCGGGCTCGAACGCGGGCTTGAAGGTGCGGAAAACGTAGAGATCCTGCGCGGGTGGGGTGCGTTCGCTGGCCACGATAACGGCAGGTTTACCCTTCAGGTTGGCGATCAGACTGTCACCGCCGACAAGGTCTACATCAACACCGGTACGCGCGCCTCGATTCCACCGATCAAGGGCGTAGAGACCGTGCCCTACCTGGATAATGTCAGCCTCTTGGAACTGACCGAATGCCCAGCGCATTTGATTGTCGTCGGGGGCAGCTACATCGGGCTGGAAATGGGGCAGATTTTCCGCCGCCTCGGGGCGCAGGTGACCCTACTCAACAGCGGCGCCCGCTTGGCCTCGCGCGAGGATGAGGACGTGTCCGCCATCATTCAGACGTTTATCGAGAACGAAGATATTCGTGTCATGAACACTATCGAGATAGCGCGCGTGGAAAAGTCGGACAGCGGAGTCGCAGTTATTCTCGACGACAATGAACGCATCGAAGGCTCACATCTGCTGTTTGCCACTGGCAGAGTGCCGAACAGTGACAGGCTAAATCTTGACAAGGTCGGGGTGAATACAGACGACAATGGCTTTATCGAAACTAATGCGCAATTGCAGACAAACGTCGATGGCATCTGGGCCTTAGGTGACATCAACAAGCGCGGCGCCTTTACCCATACCAGCTATCACGACCACCAGATCGTGGTTGCAAACCTGACCGACAACGCAGGTTCACTGCATCAATGGCGGGGCGCTGACGAGCGGCCAACAACCTATGCCATGTTCACGGATCCGCCGCTTGGTCGGGTGGGGATGACCCTTGCCGATGCACGTCAGGCGGCCAAAAATGGGCAACATATTCTGATCGGTGAGCGCAAGATGTCGGATGTCGCCCGCGCACAGGAAGAGGGTGAGACCGCCGGGCTGATCCGACTGATCGTCGATGGCGAGACCGAGCAGATATTGGGAGCGTCGATCATTGGCATTTCGGCTGACGAGGTAATTGCCGTCATTACCAACTTCATGGCAACGAAATCCAGTTACCGGGTCCTGCAGCAGGCCCTGCCCATCCATCCGACCGTGGCAGAGCTGTTGCCAACGGTTTTGGGGGGACTAAAGCGTTTGAGCGTCGTCTGAAGGTTTGATTGGCTTGAACCTCCGATCACCACGCCATGACCACGCAACCAAGTATTGAAAGGAAATTGCATGAAAGCATCCGACCTGTTTATTCGTTGCCTCGAGGCAGAGGGCGTAACCCGTATTTACGGCGTGCCGGGCGAAGAGAATGCTGACTTCATGATGTCGCTCGAAAAATCCACTATCGAGTTTGTCCTTACCCGACATGAGCAAGCCGCCGCATTCATGGCAGAAATCCACGGCAGGCTGACAGGAGAGGTTGGCGTCTGTCTGGGCACGCTGGGACCAGGGGCGACCAATCTAATTACCGGGGTCGCTGATGGCAACATGGACCGTGCGCCGATCCTTGCGATCACCGGTCAGGGGGCTTTGACCCGACAACACAAGGAAAGCCATCAGGTGATGGATGTGGTCGGGCTTTACCAACCCGTCACCAAATGGTCCTGCGCAATCAATCACGCCGACAATATTCCTGAGATCGTGCATAAGGCGATAAAACTGGCTGTTGTCGAGAAACCGGGGGCGACCCATATCGAGTTGCCAGAAGATATTGCGGCCCGGGAGACCGATGCGCGTCCGATGCGGCCTGGACGACCTCGCCGCCCGGTGCCGGAAGACAAGATCATGGACGAGGTATGGGCGCGGATACGCAGCGCCAGAAGCCCATTGATAATCGCGGGAAACGGGGCAATCCGCACCAGCGTCAGCAAACAGCTCTG
>JBGSWJ010000506.1:0-26438 GCA_041752495.1 Rhodobacterales bacterium | reverse complement strand
GCGGCCCGGTCAACGGCATCAAGGTAGTTGTCGCAATAATGGAAAAAGTCCCGCACCTCCTCCCAGGGCGACGGCTGCAACCGCGCATCTTCACGCCCCAGCGCCTCGTCCAGCGAAGCCAGCCGTTCATGCGTCTGCCGATAGGCCGCATGCAACGCCAGGAACGCATGGGCCAGTGCCGGCGCATTCGACGCCGCCAGCCGCAGATCCGCTTGCGAGGGCAGGGGCCCCGTGAACACCGGATCGGCCAGGGCCTCGCGCATATCGCTTGTAAGCCGCGCCTCATCGCCGGCCTGCAACTCGGTCACGTCGAACCCGAACGCCTGCGCAAGGTTCAGCACAACCGCGGTACTGACCGGGCGGTTATTGTTCTCCATCTGGTTCAGATAGGGCAGCGACACGCCCAGCTTGTCGGCAAAGGCCCGCTGCGTCAGCCCGATCCGCCCGCGCCATTCGCGCAGCTTGGCCCCGGCGTAAAGTTTCTGGACAGCCATGATCAGGGCCCTTTAGCGGATTTGCTCCGCCGCAGGCTAGCCTTTGCAAACCACGGGGATCAAGCGCCGATAGCCCGTGCCCGCCACATGACAAGCAGGATCGAAACTGCGGCAAGTCCGGACGTGACGAACATGATGACCTGCAAGGGCAAGGTCCCCGTCTCGGCCGTCAGCATGGACCCCGCCAGCGCCGAAAGGGCCGCGCCGCCGCCGATCATGATCGCCCCGCCAAGGCCGCTTGCCGTCCCCGCCAGATGCGGCCGCACAGAAAGAAGACCCGACGTCGAATTGGGCAACATCATGCCATTGCCCAATCCCAAAGCGGTGCAAAGACCGAAAAAGATGACGGGATGTCCGAAACCGGCCAGCGAAATGACCAAAGAAACCCCCATCCCCGCTGTCGCCACCAGCGCCCCGAACAACGCCATCATGTTGATGCCCAGCCGCACCGAATACCGCCCGGACAGGAAATTCCCCAGCATATAGCCCACCGCCGGCGACCCCAGCGCAATCCCCGTCCAAAGCGGGGTCAGGCCGAACACCTCGCCCGCGATGAACGACGACCCGCCAAGCAGCGCAAAGAAAGCCCCCGAACCGAATGCCGCACAGGCCGCATAACCCCAGAACCGCGGCGACGTCAAAAGCCCCGGATAGCCTTTCAGCTGCTCACCGAAACTCATCCCCTTGCCCGCAATCGTCTCGCCCTGATCGGCAAAGACCAGCGCCAGCACGCCCATCCCGGCCAGCGCCAGAAAGGCGAATGTTGCATGCCAGCCAAAAGACTGCTCCAGCACCCCGCCGATCATCGGCCCGACCATCGGGATCAGTGACATGCCCATGGTGACATAGCCGATCATCGACGCCGCCTCGGCCGCCGGGACCATGTCCCGCACGATCGCCCGGCTCAGCACAATACCCGAAGCGACAGTCGCCTGCAGCATGCGGAAGGCCAGAAACACGCCCGCCGACGGGGCCATCATCGCGCCCATCGTGGCCAGCACAAAGATGACCAGCGACCCGATCACCACCGGCCGCCGTCCGAACCTGTCCGAAATCGGCCCGATGACCAGTTGCAGCAGTGCCGTCGCCACCAGATAGCCCGACAAGGCGAACTGCATCACCGCGTAGCTCGTGCCGAAGTATTCGGCCATATGGTTCAGCGATGGCAGAAAGATAGACATGTTCAACGCCGATATCCCCGCCAGCAACATCAGCGTGAGGATATGCGGAGGGGTCGTGCGATCCAGAACTCGGGTAGCCGTGGTCATGTCAAACCGCTACTCCCGGCTCTGCCATCTGTCCATGTCCGCTTCTGCAAAGACCTGTGCCCAGACACGCTGGCCCCATGGAATCCCCGCGCCCTAACTCCAGCTGTGAAAAATGAAAAAGGCCCCGAAAGCGATCAGCCCGAAACCCACCGCATGGTTCCAGTGCAGCGGCTCGCCCAGATAGAAGACCGAAAAGATTGCGAAGACGGAAAGGGTGATCACCTCCTGAATGGTCTTCAGCTGCGCTGCGCTGAACACGTCGTGCCCGATCCGGTTCGCAGGAACCTGCAGAACATACTCGAAAAAGGCGATCCCCCACGACACAAGGATCACCACTATCAGCGGAGCCGCCTTGAACTTCAGATGCCCGTACCAGGCGAACGTCATGAACACGTTCGACAGCGTCAGAAGGCCGATGGTCAGCACGGGCACGGGGATCTGGGGCATGAGGGGCCTATCCGGAATGGTTAACAAGTTTTCAGTGCGCGCGGACAGCAAATCATAGCTTTTGCAAATTTGCCCTTTCGCACTTCTGTCCCTGCGCGCCACCCCCTATGATGCGGCAAAGTCCAGGGGAGGACCAGTGTGAAGGACATCCTGCAAGAGCTTGAGAGCCGCCGCGAGACGGCGCGTCTTGGGGGCGGGGCTGCACGGGTCGCAGCCCAGCATGGCAAGGGCAAGCTGACCGCTCGCGAGCGGATCGAACTGCTTCTCGACGAAGGTTCGTTCGAGGAATTCGACATGTTCGTCGCGCACCGCTGCACCGATTTCGGCATGGAACAGCAGCGCCCCGCAGGCGACGGGGTGGTTACCGGCTGGGGCACGGTCAACGGCCGCATGGTCTATGTCTTTTCGCAGGATTTCACCGTCTTTGGCGGGTCCCTGTCCGAAACCCATGCGCAGAAGATCTGCAAGATCATGGATATGGCGATGCAGAACGGTGCCCCCGTTATCGGCATCAACGACTCGGGCGGCGCTCGCATTCAGGAAGGCGTGGCTAGCCTTGCGGGCTATGCCGAAGTGTTCCAGCGCAACATCATGGCCTCGGGCGTCGTGCCCCAGATCAGGCTTGTGATGGGCCCCTGTGCCGGCGGGGCGGTCTATTCGCCCGCAATGACCGACTTCATCTTCATGGTCAAAGACACGTCGTACATGTTTGTGACTGGTCCCGACGTGGTCAAGACCGTCACGAACGAAGTCGTCACGGCCGAGGAACTGGGGGGCGCATCGACCCACACCCGCAAATCGTCGGTCGCAGACGCCGCCTTTGAAAACGATGTCGAAACGCTGGCCGAAACCCGCCGCCTGATCGACTTCCTGCCACTGTCCAACCGCGAAAAGCCCCCCATCCGGCCCTTCTTTGATGATGTGTCGCGCGTCGAGCCCAGTCTTGACACGCTGATCCCGGCCAACGCCCAAACGCCCTACGACATGAAGGAACTGATCCACAAACTGGCGGACGAGGCTGACTTCTTCGAAATCCAGGCCGAGTTTGCCAGAAACATCCTCACCGGCTTTATTCGCCTCGAAGGCTCCACCATTGGCGTCGTGGCCAACCAGCCCACCGTCCTTGCCGGTTGCCTTGATATCGATGCCAGCCGCAAGGCCGCCCGTTTCGTCCGCTTCTGTGACGCCTTTGAAATCCCGCTCCTCACGCTAGTCGACGTTCCCGGCTTCCTGCCAGGCACCGCGCAGGAATACGGCGGCGTCATCAAGCATGGTGCGAAGCTTCTCTTCGCCTATGGCGAGGCGACGGTGCCCAAGGTCACCGTCATCACTCGGAAGGCTTATGGCGGCGCCTATGACGTGATGTCCTCAAAACATCTGCGCGGTGATTTCAACTACGCTTGGCCCACCGCTGAAATCGCCGTCATGGGGGCCAAAGGCGCGGTTGAAATCCTTTATCGCGGCGAACTGGGCGATCCCGCCCGCATCGCAGAACGCACCCGCGATTACGAAGCGCGCTTTGCCAATCCCTTCGTCGCCGCCGAAAAAGGCTTCATTGACGAAGTGATCCAACCAAGCCTCACCCGCCGTCGCGTTTGCCGTGCCTTTGCCTCCCTCCGGGGCAAGAAGCAGCAGAATCCGTGGAAGAAGCACGACAATATCCCGCTCTGAGAGGGCCTCATGACGTCTGCCGCAGGAATACGTTTTGCCGCTGCGTTGGCTTGTGGCCTGACGCTGGCCCACGCCACAAGCGCCCAGGACCTGACCGCCCCCTCGGGCCAGGTCGTATCCCTGTTCGACGTCGTTCTTGAACCCGGAAACGACATGGCCCGCTTCCGCTTTCTCGCCCCCGAACTCGGCCCGGACAACGGCGCACGGACCTTTGAATCGGTGCAGGGCGATTTCAAGTGGCTGTGCGAAACAACTGTCCTTCCGGCGCTTACGGCAAATGATTGGCACGTCGATCACATCGTCATCTCCTTGTCTGACAAGGAAATCGCATTCGGCGCGACCGATCCTGATGTGATCCAGTATTTCGAGGGCTACCGCCTGAATGCCGGAACCTGCGAATGGGAGATGTTCTGATGGAAAAACACCGCGGCTTTCCGGGACGGCTTCCGGGCTCTGACCTCCAGTTTGTCATCCGCCATGCGCACAAGGACGGCGCGACCAAGATCGTCGCCCGCGAGCGATACGCCGACCGCAAGCCCATCGACCGGGCCGCGGACGAGGCCTTCATCCTCGCCCTGTGGAATCATTTCGGCGAAGAACCCTTTGTCCGGGGCAATCTCGATGCAGGCCGTCTTGGATGGCTCTTCGGACGCGAAGTTCTTCCCGCCGAAGATCCGTTTGATCCCGCGAGCTACGACGCGCTCATGCGTCTTGATCCGGTGCGGATCAAGAAATCCTTCCCGGATCTTTTCGAATGAATTTCCTTCCTGTTGGCAAATGCCCGCCCACGATCATGCAATCTAGGCGAGAATCGGCTGACCGTGCAGCCGGGGCAAGATTGCCGTTTGGCGAAGGGGCGGGTCTGTGTCATCGTGATATTACAGTTGAGGTTTCCAGCAAGATTTCAACTGTAGATTGTCAATGCTGTTACCCTTCCCCAAGGGCGTGGCCCGATCCTGCCAGGATCGGGCCATTCCTGATGGACGTCGCTCCAACACCCCTGCAGACAATCCGGCGCGGCCCATCCGCCCCTGGGGGCGTAAAGCGATGCGTGGCACGGGAATCCCTACCTTGCGCAATTTCAACAAAGGTGGCACGGATAGTGTCGTCTGGGGCAATGATTTCTGGAGATTACTCATGTCAAACAAGTTCAAGCTTCTTGGTGTTCTCGCAACCTTTGCTGTGCTCTCAGCCTGCGGCGAGACTGATGCAGAGCGGACTGCAACCGGTGCCGTCATCGGCGGCGCGGTCGCTGCAGTCACCGGCGAAAGCATCGTCAACGGTGCGCTTATCGGCGGCGCTGCAGGCGCTGTCAGCTGCTCGGTCGCTCCGGCGAATCCGCAGTGCATCTGATCTGATCCGGCCAGAAGGCCGCACCATCATCGGGCCGCCGGGGGGAAACCCCCGGCGGCCTTTTTCGTCCAGAAAGCCTGACTGATGTTCAAGAAGATCCTTATCGCCAACCGAGGCGAAATCGCCTGCCGCGTGATCAAGACCGCCCGCAGGATGGGTATCGCCACCGTGGCAATCTATTCCGACGCCGACCGCAACGCGCTTCACGTCAGGATGGCCGACGAAGCCGTCCACATCGGCCCGGCTCCCGCGAACCAGTCCTACATCGTCATCGACAAGGTCATGGCCGCGATCAAGTCCACCGGGGCGGAGGCCGTCCACCCCGGCTACGGCTTCCTCTCTGAGAATCCGAAATTCGCCCAGGCGCTCGAGGCCGCTGGCGTCGCCTTCATCGGCCCGCCCGTCAAGGCGATCGAGGCGATGGGCGACAAGATCACCTCCAAGAAACTCGCTCAGGCCGCGGGCGTCTCGACCGTCCCCGGCTACATGGGTCTGATCTCCGACGCCGACGAAGCCGTCACTATCAGCCGCCAGATCGGCTATCCCGTCATGATCAAGGCCAGCGCCGGCGGCGGCGGCAAAGGCATGCGCATCGCCTGGGACGACGATCAGGCCCGCGAAGGGTTCCAGTCCTCGAAAAACGAAGCCGCCGCCAGCTTCGGCGACGACCGCATCTTCATCGAAAAGTTCGTCACCCAGCCCCGCCATATCGAAATTCAGGTGCTGGCCGACAGCCACGGCAACACGCTTTACCTGCACGAACGAGAATGTTCGATCCAGCGCCGCAACCAGAAAGTCATCGAAGAGGCGCCGTCGCCCTTCCTCGATCCCGCAACCCGCAAGGCGATGGGCGAACAGGCCTGCGCCCTTGCCGCTGCCGTAGGATACACAAGCGCTGGCACCGTCGAATTCATCGTCGACGGCAACCGCAACTTCTACTTCCTCGAGATGAACACCCGCCTCCAGGTCGAACATCCCGTGACGGAACTCATCACCGGGATCGACATCGTCGAACAGATGATCCGCGTTGCGGCGGGCGAGGAACTCTCCTTCGGCCAGGCGGAAGTGCAGTTGAACGGCTGGGCGATGGAATCCCGCCTTTATGCCGAAGATCCCTATCGCAACTTCCTCCCCTCCATCGGTCGTCTGACCCGTTACCGCCCGCCCGCCGAGGAAAAGAACCTCGCCAGTGCCGTCCGCAACGATACCGGCGTCTTTGAAGGCGGCGAAATCAGCATGTATTACGACCCCATGATCGCCAAGCTTTGCACCTGGGCCCCAACCCGGGCCGAGGCGATCGAAGGCATGCGCACGGCCCTTGACGCGTTTGAGGTTGAAGGGATCGGCCACAACCTTCCTTTCCTCTCTGCCGTGATGGATCATCCGCGCTTTGTCGACGGGGCAATGACCACCGCCTTCATCGCCGAGGAATGGCCGGATGGGTTCCAGGGCGTCACCTTGCCCTCTGGCGCCTTGCGCCGGGTTGCCGCAGCCACCGCTGCCATGCACCGCGTCGCCGAAATCCGCAGGGCCCGCATTTCCGGCCGGATGGATAACCACGAACGCAAGGTCGGCACCGACTGGATCGTCGCCCTTCAGGGCCAGTCTTTCCCCGTCTCGATCAAAGCGGACCGCGCCGGTGCCGACATCGGTTTCCAGGATGGCGAGGTCATGCGCGTTACCAGCGACTGGACTCCCGGCAGCCCGCTGGCCCGGCTCATCGTTGGTGGCGTTCCCCTGATCCTCAAGGTCGCCAAGGCCACCAGCGGTTTCCGCATCCGCACCCGCGGGGCCGATATCCGCGTCCATATCCGCACCCCGCGTCAGGCTGAACTGGCCGCCCTGATGCCGGTCAAGCTTCCGCCCGATACGTCGAAGTTCCTGCTCTGCCCGATGCCGGGCCTTATCGTCCGCATCAACGTCGCCGAAGGCGACGAGGTTCAGGAAGGTCAGGCGCTTTGCACGGTCGAGGCGATGAAGATGGAGAATATCCTGCGCGCCGAACGCAAGGCTGTGGTCCGGAAACTGAACGCCACCACCGGCGCGAGCCTCAAGGTCGACGATGTCATCATGGAGTTCGAGTGACAGGCGACTGGCACATGGCCATCAGAACATTCCGTCCCGCGCAACCAGATGCGGGGCGGACCCATGGCCATTGCCAAAGGCTACCTGCCCTGCTGCTGGTCGTGGATTTCCTGAATTCGCAACGGCATCTTGTCGATCTGCCGCCCGATCTCCCGGACGTCCCAGAGGTCAGGTTTGCGGAAACCGACGCGGCCATCCTTGTCCATCAGCACAAGACTGAACCCGCGCGGCCGCAACGCCTGCCGGACCGAGGTACGGGCTGTCGGATCGCTGTCCAGAATGACAATCACATCGCGGATGGCCAATCCCGACAGATCCCGCTGCAACAGACGCAACTGCTCCTGAAACTGCGGCTGGTTGGGACTGTCGGCAAACACGATCAACGGACGCGCCACATATTGCAGCGACGGAAGATCAATTTCGGCCGCATCGAAAAAGGTCGTCTTGTCGGCCCGCCAGCGTTCGACAACGCTCAAGGTGGCACCATCGATGGTCGTGCCGTCCGTCACTGCCGCGACGTCCTGCGCCACAGCCCCTTGAGCAGCCATGGCCGCGAAAAGAACACCCAGAAAAGCGCGTCGTTCCATCATCATGTATCGGGATATAGGCGGCCCGCCGTGAATTGCGAAGGGTCCGGTCGCCATCGCAGGGACTATTTTGCGCACAGCGCATCAAGTCCGCCGCCGCGTGAACTTGCCGGCCCTCGTGCCGGGCGGACCCCGACGCCAAGGCACGCGCCGGGAAAACCACTGAATGCGACATACCGCAGCCCGGTGACGTTTGCCCGCCAACCAGAACCCCCGCCGATCAAAGGACAATACCTTGGGAAACAACACAACATGGTCTGATCAGTCCCGTGCCGAACTGCGTGGCAAGTCTCCCGATACGCTGGTCTGGGACACGCTTGAAGGCATTGCCATAAAGCCACTCTACACCGCTGATGATCTGACGGCCCTGTCCCACCTCGGCACCATGCCCGGCGCGGCGCCGTTTACCCGCGGCGTCAAGGCCACGATGTATGCCGGCCGCCCCTGGACCATACGGCAATATGCCGGTTTCTCCACTGCCGAGGAATCGAACGCCTTCTACCGCAAGGCCCTGGCGGCAGGGCAGCAGGGCGTCTCTGTCGCCTTCGACCTTGCCACCCATCGCGGCTATGACAGCGACCATCCCCGCGTCGAAGGGGATGTCGGCAAGGCCGGTGTCGCCATCGACTCGGTCGAGGACATGAAGATCCTGTTCGACGGTATCCCGCTCGACAAGGTTTCGGTCTCGATGACAATGAACGGCGCGGTTATCCCCATCCTCGCCAGCTTTATTGTGGCGGGCGAAGAACAGGGCGTCCCCCGCGCGGCCCTGTCCGGCACCATCCAGAACGACATCCTGAAGGAGTTCATGGTCCGCAACACCTACATCTACCCGCCCGAACCCTCGATGCGGATCGTGGCTGACATCATCGAATACACCGCTGCCGAGATGCCAAAGTTCAACTCGATCTCGATCTCCGGCTATCACATGCAAGAGGCGGGCGCGAACCTCGTTCAGGAACTGGCCTTCACACTTGCCGATGGCCGCGAATATGTTCGAACCGCCATCGCGCGCGGAATGGACGTCGATGCCTTCGCGCCGCGCCTGTCATACTTCATTGCCATCGGCATGAATTTCTTCATGGAGGCCGCAAAACTGCGCGCCGCCCGCCTTCTATGGCACCGAATCATGTCCGGCTTCGGTGCGCAAAAGCCCGAAAGCCTCATGCTGCGCACCCATTGCCAGACCTCCGGCGTCTCACTTCAGGAACAGGACCCCTACAACAACGTCGTCCGCACGGCTTATGAGGCGCTCTCGGCCGTTCTTGGCGGCACCCAATCCCTCCATACCAACGCGCTGGACGAAGCCATCGCGCTTCCCACTGAATTCGCCGCCCGGATTGCCCGTAACACCCAGCTTATCCTGCAGGAAGAAACGGGCATCACCAAGGTCGTCGATCCGCTCGCCGGCAGCTACTATGTCGAAACGCTGACCCATGAACTGGCCGAGACCGCCTGGGCCCTGATCGAAGAGGTCGAGGCGATGGGCGGCATGACCAAGGCCGTGGCTTCCGGAATGCCGAAACTCCGGATCGAGGAATCCGCCGCCCGTCGTCAGGCCGCCATCGACCGGGGTGACGAGGTGATCGTCGGCGTCAACAAGTACCGCAAGGATACCGAAGACCCGATCGACTTCCGCGCCATCGACAATATCGCCGTCCGCGATGCCCAGATTGCCCGCCTCCGGCAGGTGCGAGGCAGCCGGGACGAAGCTGCCTGTCAGGCCGCCCTTTCCGAACTGTCCCGCCGTGCAGCAGAGGGGGGTAACCTTCTTGCTGCCGCCGTCGTTGCCGCCCGCGCCCGCGCCACCGTAGGAGAGATCAGTATGGCCATGGAAAAGGTCTTCGGCCGCCACAGGGCCGAGGTCAAGACGCTCGCCGGTGTCTACGGCGCTGCCTACGAAGGCGATGCCGGTTTCGAGGCGATCCAGCAGGACGTCGAAAAATTCGCCGAGGAAGAAGGCCGCCGCCCCCGGATGCTTGTCGTCAAGATGGGGCAAGACGGCCATGACCGGGGTGCCAAGGTCATCGCGACCGCCTTTGCCGACATCGGTTTCGATGTCGACGTCGGCCCCCTGTTCCAGACGCCCGAGGAAGCCGCCCAAGATGCTATCGACAATGACGTCCATGTCGTAGGCATCTCTTCTCAGGCAGCGGGGCACAAGACGCTGGCGCCAAAGCTGGTCGCCGCCCTCAGGGCTGCCGGCGCAGAGGATATCATCGTCATCTGCGGCGGCGTGATCCCACAGGCCGACTATGCCTTTCTCCATGAAGCAGGGGTCAAGGCGATCTTCGGCCCCGGAACGAACATCCCCAGGGCCGCCGCCGACATTCTCGGCCTCATCCGCGCCGCCCGGAACTGAAGGGGCAGGGGCCTTGGCCCCTTGCCTTCCCCCCACTTCCGCATTCTTCTGATCCCAAATATCCCGGGGGAGGCTGCGCCCTATGCGCAGATGGGGGCAGAGGCCCCTGTACCGCCCGGGTCAGGACCAAAAGACCATGGAACTCGACCATCTCGCCGTGACATGCCCCACACTTGACGAAGGCGCCGCCTGGACGGAAGCGGCCCTTGGCGTCACCCTTCTTCCGGGTGGCCAGCATGCCCGCTATGGCACGCATAACCGTCTCCTCGGTCTTGGCCCGGGGCTTTATCTCGAAGTCATCGCCCCCGATCCTTCGGTCCCGGCGCCGGCCCATCCCCGCTGGTTTGGGCTCGATCATCCAACTCAGCCTTCCCTTGGCAACTGGATCGTCCGGACGGACGATCTGACCGACTCACTTCGGGCCGCGCCCGAATCAGCCGGAGAACCCGTCGCCCTGTCGCGCGGCGATCTGGCCTGGACAATTGCTGTCCCCCCGGACGGCGGCCTGCCGATGCAGGGCGGCTTTCCGACGCTGATCAAATGGTCCTCGGGGACCCACCCCTCGCTCCGTCTTCCCGACAGCGGACTGCGGCTGTCTCGGCTCGAGGTTCATCATCCGCAGGCCATTCTTCTGGCCAAGGTCATGCAAGATCGGCTCGACGACCCGCGTGTGGTCTTTATCACCTCTCAAACCCCCGCCCTTCGCGCCGCCCTGACGACGCCAACGGGAGAAAGGTGGCTCGGTTGATCCGCCCGGCCCGGCCCGGGGATGCCGCCGCAATCGGTGCCATCTGGAATCCCTACATCCGTGACACGACCGTCACTTTCAACCCGGTCGAAAAGTCAGATGCCGAAATCGCAGCCCTGACCACCGAACCCCATGCCTTTTTCGTCTGGGACGATGGCGCGGCAATCCTTGGCTTTGCCCGCTATTTTCAGTTCCGTGGCGGCCTGGGCTATGCCCGCAGCGCCGAACACACGATTCTCCTCCATCCCGGGGCGAGTGGCCGGGGGATCGGCCGGGTGCTCATGACCGCGATACTTGACCATGCGCAGGCTGCCGGCATGGGGTCCATGATCGCAGGGGTCAGTGCCGAAAATGCCGCCGGGCGGGCATTCCATGCGGCGATGGGCTTTGCCGAAGTCGGCCATGTCCCATCGGTCGGCTGGAAATTCGATCGCTGGATCGACCTCATTCTCATGCAGAAACGCCTCGCCGCGCCGCCGCATCCGCTGCTAGAGTAACCCTATGTCCATCTGGTCCCGCATCGCCGACGCGCTTGCATCCCTTCGGAATGGCGAAGGGCTTTCGGCGGTGTTTGACCAACTTCGCGGCCCACCCGACAAGACCGTCGCCTTTACCATCGCCGTGATCGGCCTTGGAGCCAAGATCGCCAAAGCCGACGGCCTTGTCACCCGGAACGAGGTCTCGGCCTTCCGCGAAGTCTTTACCATCCCGCCCGAGGATGAAGCCAACGCCGCGCGTGTCTATAACCTTGCCCGGCAGGATGTCGCAGGCTTTGAAGACTATGCGCAAAAGATCAGGCGCATGTTTGCTGCCGATGCCGCCGTCCTTAATGATCTTCTCGAGGGCCTTTTTCATATTGCTATTGCCGATGGCGACTATCATCCGGGTGAAAACGCATTCCTGACCCGGGTGGCCGACATCTTTGGCTTCGATCAACGCCAGTTCAACAGGATGCGGGCGCAATTCGTGCCTGACGCCGAACTGGACCCCTATGATGTTCTCGGAGTGAGCCCAAAGGCATCTTACGAAGACATCCGCGCTGCATGGCGCGCACTTGTCCGCGAAACCCACCCTGATCGCCTTGCGGCCCGGGGCGTCCCGGAAGAGGCGGTCAAACTGGCCGAAAAGCGGCTGATCGTGATCAACGAAGCGATGGAGCGGATCGACCGAAATCGGGCGTGATGCGGATCGCGACTTACAATGTCGAATGGTTCGACAATCTCTTTGACGAAGAAGGGCACCTCATCAACGACGGCCGCTGGTCCGGGCGCCGTGACATCACACGGAATGAACAGACCGCTGCTGTCGGCCGGGTGTTCAAGACCGTCGACGCAGACGCATGGATCATCATCGAGGCGCCTGATCATGGCGGCCAGCGGGACACAGTCCGCGCACTTGAAAACTTTGCCCGGCGCTTTCACCTGCGGGCCCGAAAGGGCCTCATCGGTTTTCCTACCGACACCCAGCAAGAGATCGCCCTTCTTTATGACCCGGACAAACTCGCAGTCCGGCACGATCCCATAGGAGACCGGCATCAGAAGCGCGGCACGGTCCCCAGCCCCCGCTTTGACGCGACCTACCATCTGGATTTCGACAAGGACGGCACCTCTGACCACGTCACATGGTCCAAGCCCCCGCTTGAGATCTCTGTGACGCCCGTCAGCGGCAGACCGTTCCGGATGATCGGGGTGCATGCCAAATCAAAGGCGCCCCACGGCGCACGGACCCAGTCCGAAATCATGCGCCTTTCGGTCGAAAACCGGCGCAAGCAACTGGCGCAGTGCATCTGGCTTCGTGCCCGGGTCGACGAACATCTTGCCGCCCACGATCCGCTTATCGTTCTGGGGGATTTCAACGATGGTCCTGGACTGGATGAATATGAAAAGCAGTTCAACCGTTCCGGCATCGAAATCGTGTTGGGAGAGGCGGATGCCATCCGCCTTTACGACCCGCATGCGCATCTGGCGCTGTCCAGCCGCATTGCCGCGGCACCTTCTACGGCCCGATTCAGGCTTCCGCCAGACGGGCGATACCTGTCAGCGCTTCTCGACTACATCATGGTCTCTCCCGATATCGCGGCGACACGGCCGGTCTGGCATATCTGGCATCCGTTCGATGACCCCGGCTGCTACAATCAACCGGCGCTGCGCGATGCCTTGCTGATCGCCTCGGACCATTTTCCTGTGTCGATTGACTTTACGCAGGCCTGATCTTGGGAATCGGTCCGGGAACGCCTATATTGGGAGCATGAAACATTTTGCCCCCATCGCTCTGATCCTGTGCCTTTCGGCCTTGCCCGCCATTGCGCAAGAGGAGACGCCCCCCGATGATGCCGGGCAGGGCTACG
The DNA here is from genome assembly GCA_041752495.1 of Rhodobacterales bacterium. Taxonomy (GTDB): domain Bacteria; phylum Pseudomonadota; class Alphaproteobacteria; order Rhodobacterales; family Rhodobacteraceae; genus JAPLPE01. Next base: position 13,076 of record JBGSWJ010000506.1, on the reverse strand, counting down.
ACCTGATGCAGCAGGGCGCGGAGTTGTTTCTTCGCGGCCTGCAAAGTCAACTTGAACCCACGATCACGGACCTTGGCAACCGCGCGGATGAGTTGCGGCAGGAACTTGCGCCGACACTTGAACTACTGTCCGATCAGATGGGCGAAGCGCTGACTTCGCTTCTGGCGACGATAGATGATCTCAGCTACTACGAGATGCCCGAAATCCTTGAAAACGGTGATATCATCATCCGCCGCAAACCCGACGCGCCGGCCTATGAGCCATCAGCTGAGGAACCTTCGGCCGAAGTCGATCTCTGACCCGATACGGCCTTAGTCAAGAATCGTGACGCTTGCCGTCGCCCCCATGGCCGATGCCAGATTGTTCAGCCGCGCCAGAGCGACCTCTCCGAACAGGGGGCGTGCACGGGCTTCGAGGACAAGCTGAAGTTGCTTTTTCTGGGGCTTCCATTTGAACGATCCCGGCGCGTCATGCGCACCCAGCCACAACATCGCACCAAGCCGCATCGCACGGCCCAGCACTTCGGCCTCACGGGTTTCCTCTTCGGTCAGAAAGCTGAACAGCTTCTCATACCTGCTGCCCTCGCGGCGACTGGAGTAACGGTGAAGCAGGGCCATGCCCAGAAACACCCGTTCGACGTGCTTCAGCCCGCCCAGATTGGCCCGCGTTGCATTGTCGAAACAGACCTCTGCACGGTAATCCGGATGCGCGCGCCAACTGACATCATGCAGCAGGCACGCAGCCCGGATAATCCGCTTGCGCTGCCAGTCGGCATTCGGAAAAAGCGGCAGCACGAAATCATAAAGAACATCGCCAAACCCCGGCAGACGCGCATCCTTGGCCTCGGCAAAACGGCAGGCTTCAATCAGCGGGTCACGTTCGCGCAGGGCAGGGGGCATCTGTTCGTACAGCATCCCTTCGCGGATGCCATATGACGATACGGCGATATCCTTTGGCTTGAAAACGCGGACAAGCTCGTCCAGCACATGGACTGCCAGCGGGACAAGGACCATGCGGTCTTCGGATATCCCGCATTTGGACTTAAGTGCACCCAGATCTGACGTGCCGATGAACTCCCTTGTCAGGGCGACATTCTCGGCGGTCATCCGGTATTCGTGCAGCACGGTCAAAGGATAGGCGCGACGCTCCATATCGATGCGGGCAATCGCCCGCCATGATCCGCCAACCAGAAACAGGCGCATTCCGGTTTCGTGGTTCATGTCTTCATGCAGGTCGGCGATGACCTTGGCGATATGCGCCGTTAGCGCCTTTTGCCCACCCTTGATTTCCTTGAGTTTCAGCGGCCCAAGCGGCGATGTGACCCGACGGCCCACCCGGCCATCCGCAAGATCGGCCAGTTCCATCGACGATCCGCCCACATCGCAGACCAGCCCATAACTTCCGGGCCAGCCAAGAAGGACACCTTGCGCAGAAAGCCGCGCCTCCTCCTCGCCGGGAATGACATGCAGGATGATGCCCGTCTCGCGCAGCACTTCTTCGCAGAACTCCGGCCCGTCAATCGCCTCACGCACAGCAGCGGTCGCAACCGCCGTCAGCGGCGGAATGCTCATCCCGCGTGCAAGCGCTGCAAAGCGTTTCAGCGCTGCCAAGGCCCTTGTCCGCCCTTCAGGGTTCAGTCGCCCAGTTTCGGACAGGCCTGCACCCAGCGCGCACATGATCTTTTCGTTGTAGAAATAGGCAGGGCTTCGGGCCGCCCCGTCGAACACAACAAGACGGACCGAGTTAGAGCCGACGTCAACCACGCCGACACGCGAGAGGGCGCGGGCGGCCGATTCAGACGTGTTTTGGCTCTCTCCAAAAACTCTCTGTCCGAACGAACCCCAGTCGTCCGTCATGTCCATGGTATCCCCCTTGCGCGCACGGGCAAGGATGCGGGCGGCTACGGTGTCTGTCAACGGATCCCCGCTCACCTGCGACGGTCAGTCATGGGTATGGGTCAGTTGAACCACGTCCGCCGCCCCGGCAGAGCCACGACCGGACAAGGAGGGATTCTCCATGAAGAAGCGGTGGCAGTTGAAGGCAAAACTCCCATCAGTGGGCAAGGCGGCACGGGTGAACCTGCCATCCGGACCCATGATCCAGGTCTGTGCCACATCGGCCAGATTCGCCGCCATGATCTGATCCACGATTTGTGCCTTCACCGTCGGATTGTTGACCTCTACAAGCGTTTCCACCCGTCTTGTCAGGTTGCGTCCCATCCAGTCCGCAGAACTGATATAGACGCGTGCCTTGTGCGACGGCAAGCCGTGCCCGTTCCCGAAACAGACGATCCTGCTGTGCTCAAGGAACCTGCCAACAATGGACTTGACTCTTATGTTCTCGCTCAACCCCTTGATTCCGGGCCGCAATCCGCAGATGCCGCGGATGACCAGACTGATCTTTACCCCAGCCTGGCTTGCCGCATAAAGCGCGTCGATGACGTCCTCTTCGATCAGGGAGTTCATTTTGGCCCAGATCTCTGCCGGTCGCCCCGCGCGGGCGTGATCCGCCTCGTGCGCCATAAGGTCCAGAAGCCGCGCCTTAAGACTTATGGGAGAGATCGCGAGGTTCTCGAGCCCTTCGGGTTGGGCGTAGCCACCGATGTAATTGAACACCTTGGTCGCATCCCGGCCGAGCCCGGCATCACAGGTAAACAACGACAGGTCCGTATAGATACGCGCCGTGATCGGGTGGTAATTCCCCGTGCCGAAATGCGTATAGGTGACTAGTCTTTCACCTTCGCGGCGGACGACAACGCTCATCTTGGCGTGGGTCTTGAGTTGCGTGAACCCATAGACGACATGCGCCCCCGCCCGTTCCAGCCTGCGCGATTGCCGGATATTGGCGGCCTCATCAAACCGCGCCTTAAGTTCGACCAGCGCCGTGACCGATTTCCCGGCCTCTGCCGCTTCGCAAAGCGCGTCCACGATCGGAGAGTTGCGGGACGTGCGATACAATGTCTGCTTGATCGCCACGACATTGGGGTCTAGTGCCGCCTGTTGCAGGAACCGGATGACCATATCGAAAGTCTCGTAGGGGTGATGCAGCAGCATGTCCTTTTGCCGGATGGCGGCAAACATGTCGCCGTCATGGTCAGTCACCCGTTCCGGCACGCGCGGGGTAAAGTTTGGCCAAAGCAGATCGGGCCGCGCGTCCAGAACCAGTTCCTTGAGGTCGCTGATCCCGACGAGTCCGTGAACCTCAACAACCTCTTCGACCTGAACATGGAGTTCCTCCATGATCAGGCTGCGCAAGGATGCCGGGGCCCCTGCCGACATCTTCATCCGCACGACTTCACCACGCCGCCGCCGCTTGAGCGCCGTTTCGAATTCGCGGACCAGATCTTCGGCCTCTTCCTCAACTTCCAGATCGCTGTCACGCAGAACCCGGAACGCACAGTTTCCCTTCAGCCGGTAACCGGGAAACAGCCGGTCCAGAAACATCAGGATCAGCTCTTCGAGGGGTAAGAACCTGTGCCCGCCCGCTGTAGGCAAGGGAATGAACCGGTCGATCTGATGCGGAACCGGCAAGAGCGCCTTGAGCGGACGCTTGTCCGCGACACGCTCAAGTTCCAGACCAAGGGCAAAACCTTCGTTCGGAATGAAAGGAAATGGGTGCGCGGGATCGATGGCCAAAGGCGAAAGCACAGGAAAGACGCCGTTCAGGAACAGATCCTGCAGATAGGGACGGTCCTCTTCTGGGACATCGGCAAGGGTGAGGATGGCAATCCGCTCGGCCTTCATCTCTGATGACAGCGCGCTGTAGACCGATTGTTGCCGCTTCATCAGGTTGCGTGCTTCCTGATCAATCCGCACCAGTTGCTCTGCTGGGATCAGGCCATCGGCGGCAGGGGTCACGTTCCCTGCACGGGCGAGTTCCCGCAAGCCAGCGACGCGGACCGAATAGAATTCGTCAAGGTTGGTGGCCGAAATGGACAAGAACCGCAGCCGTTCCAGTAGTGGGACCCGGGGGTTTTCGGCTTCTTCAAGAACACGCCAGTTGAAAGCCAGCCAGCTCAGCTCCCGATTATGATAACGGCCCGGCCCGGTCATGTCTCCATCGACAGTCTGGGCTTCGGGAAAGGGGGCGGTAAGGAAATCTGCGAGAGACATGAAACGCCTTCTGGCCGTTCTTTGTGACGCGGCGATGACGGGTTATCGCCCCCGATCCGTCATCTTGTCCAGCACCGCGCGAACCAGAGAGCGATTGATTTCACGCCCTTCGGCCAATGCTGCACAATCGAGTGCAGCAACGACCTCAGCCGCTGCACGGAAAGACCGCTCGATCCGAGACACCAGCATCGGAATGATCTCGGGCGCGGGGGCAAGCTGACGGTCAGCAAAAAGCTTGGTCAGAACGGCACCAAGCAGGCGATCATCTGGATCGCCCATACGCACGATTGTCGTGGCCTGCATGCGGCTCGCAAGATCAGGCAGCAGGATCGGCCACCGGGTCGGCGCCTGACTCGCCGTCATCAAGAGCTGCCCGCCGCTGGCCGACAGTCGATTATGAAGGTGAAAGACCGACTCTTCGGCAGCCCGGGGCAGGCTTTCCATGTCCTCCAAAATGACCGCGCTTGCTGTCGCAGGGACGGAAAGCTCGTCGCGCAAATCGACCGCCGCGATAAGGAACGCCCCCGAAAGGCCCTGCCAGATCCGCGCAAGATGACTCTTCCCCGCGCCCGGTGGCCCGACCAGAACCAGCTTGCCAGATGGCCAGCCGATTGTGCCGGTCACCATCGCATAGGCTTCCTGATTTGCCGTCGACACAAAGAAGTCTGCGGCGCCAAGTGAAACATTCACTGGCAAGTCGAAACTCAGCTGGCTTGCCATGTCACGTCGGGCCCGTGCCGTCCCCGGTGCCGCGATACAGGATGCCCTCCTTGTAGCGGGCCAACAGGAACCGGGCAAAGACGCCGATCATGGCCGAAACAGGTACGGCCACGAGCATCCCCACAAACCCGAACAGCGACCCGAAAACGGACAGGGCAAAGATCAGCCAGACCGGATGCAACCCGACCGACCCGCCGACAAGCTTTGGGGTCAGGATGTTGCCTTCGATGACCTGGCCTGCCGCAAATATCCCGGCCACGATCCCCACCGAAACCCAGTCGCCCCAGAACTGGAACAGCGCGATCCCGATGGCCAGACCGCCGCCGACCAGCGCGCCGACATAGGGGATAAAGGTCAGAACGCCCGCGAAAACACCAACCAGCAAGCCGAAGTTGAGACCCGCAATCATCAGGCCTACGCCGTAAAACGTGGCCTGAACAAGGCAGACCGCCCCCTGACCACGAATGAACGACGCCAGCGTCGCATCAATCTCGCGGGCGAGTTGCCGGACGGCGGGCGCATGATCCCTTGGCAAAAGATCATCGATCTTTTCGATCATTTTGTCCCAGTCAAGCAGCAGATAGACCGTAACCACCGGCACAATCACGATCAGCAGCACGACGCTGATCACGCTCATGGCCGAAGTCACAACCCCGTTGACCAGTTCGCCACCCCTTGCCTGAATGGCCTCTCCGATCTTGAGCAGTTGTTGCCGCACGATACTGTCGGAATCCATCAGTTCGGGGAACCGTGTCGTCAGCCAGGTCTGCAACTGCTTGAAGATTTGCGGGGCCGCGTCGATCAGTTCCCGGGTCTGTTGCACAAGCAGGGGAATGACCAGCAAGACCATCAGAACAAATGCCAAAGTCACCGCGAGCGAGATGACTGTCACCGCCATTGGCCGCGAAAGCCCCGCGCGTTCCAGCCGGTCCACAATCGGATCGAACAGATAGGCCATCGCCCCGCCCATGATGAAGGGCAGCATCACATCGCCAAGGAACCAAAGCGCAAAGAAAAGGAGCGCCGCAGCGACGCCCCAATACTTTGCCTGTTGCGAAACGGGGAGTGCCATTTGACCATCCTAAGCCTTCAGGGGCACAGATGGCGCAGGACTGCCTGTCATGCAAGCAAAAGGCGGCATCCGGCGTGCCGGATACCGCCCTTGATTTGTTGGCGCTCAGATCAATGGCAGGCGGGGCGCGTGCCGGGCAAAAGAACCTTGTCGATCACGTGGATGACGCCGTTATCGGCAACGATATCAGCAACCACGACATTGGCGACCTGACCGGTGCCGTCAGCAATGGTCACCCCGGTGCTGCCAGCCGTGATGCAAAGACGGCTGTCTGCAAGGATCGGACGGAAATAGTTGGAACCGGCAGGGATGTCCTTGGCCATGAGCAGCCGGTCATCGACATGATAAAGCAACACATTCGTCAACTGCTGCTTGTTCTCGGGCAGAAGAAGTGACTCGACCGTACCTTCGGGCAACGCAGCAAAAGCATCGTTCAGCGGCGCATAAACCGTGAACGGCCCCGGCCCCGAAAGGGTTTCTGCCAGACCTGCGGCAGTCACGGCGGCGACAAGGGTCGAAAACCTTTCGTCCCCGGCGGCGATGTCGACGATGGTCTCGGCACTGGCGACGGAGGCGAAGCTGGCAGCAGCAAGGGCAAGGGCCGCAACTTTGGTTCTGATGGTCATCAAGAGTCCTCTCTGTGTTGGCATGCATTCATCTGCATGTGGCAAATCTACGCAGCGACATGCCGGATGGGTCACCGCGCTGTTGAAGCCGTGATTGGCCGTTATCAATGTTACAATGTCGTCCTGACCGGACTGTCGCTTGCCTGTCCGTCGCCTTGGCCCTAAACCCATGCCCGACAATGCACGCTCAAGGTTCCAGACACATGCGCCTGACCCGTTACTTCCTGCCCGTCCTGAAAGAAAACCCCGCCGAGGCGCAGATCGTCAGCCACCGCTACATGCTGCGCGCCGGCATGATTAAACAGCAGTCGGCTGGCATCTATTCCTGGCTGCCGCTGGGCTACAAGGTTCTGCGCCGGATCGAACAGATTGTGCACGAGGAACAGATCCGCGCGGGCCATATTCCGCTCTTGATGCCCACGCTGCAATCCGCCGATCTTTGGCGCGAAAGCGGCCGCTATGATGACTACGGTCAGGAAATGCTGCGCATCAAAGACCGGCAGGAGCGCGAAATGCTCTATGGCCCGACAAACGAGGAAATGATCACCGACATCTTCCGCAGCCATGTCTCAAGCTACAAGGACCTGCCGTTGACCCTTTATCACATCCAGTGGAAGTTCCGGGACGAGATGCGGCCGCGTTTTGGCGTGATGCGCGGCCGCGAGTTCCTGATGAAGGACGGGTACAACTTTGATGTAGACAAAGAAGCGGCACTCCACGCCTACAACCGCCACATGGTCAGCTATCTGCGGACCTATGAACGCATGGGTCTCACCGCGATCCCGATGCGCGCCGATTCCGGCCCTATTGGCGGCGATGACACACACGAATTCCTCGTCCTTGCCTCGACTGGGGAATCCGAGGTTTTCTACGACCGCGCCGTCACCGACCTGAAGCTTGGCAACCGCGAGGTCGATTATGACGACCGCGCCGCTGTCGCGGCAATCTGCAAGGAATTTACGACGCTTTATGCGCGGACCGACGAAACCCACAAGGAAGACCTGTTCAACCAGATCCCCGAAGACCGCCGCAAGGTCGGGCGCGGGATCGAAGTCGGGCAGATCTTCTACTTCGGGACCAAGTATTCCGAGCCGATGAAGGCCACGGTCCAGAATGCCGACGGGTCTATCCTGCCGGTCCACATGGGGTCGCACGGCATCGGCGTTTCGCGTCTTCTTGGCGCGATCATCGAGGCAAGCCATGATGACAAAGGCATCATCTGGCCCGAAGGCGTGACGCCGTTCCACGTCGGCATCGTCAATCTGAAACAGGGCGACGCAGAGGCCGACGCGGCCTGCGATGCGATCTACAAATCCGTCACGGCCCTTGGCCTTGAGCCGCTTTATGATGACCGGGACGAAAGGGCAGGGGGCAAGTTTGCCACGATGGACCTGATCGGCCTGCCTTGGCGCATTACAGTCGGCCCGCGCGGGCTCAAGAACGGTGTGGTCGAACTCACCTCGCGCCGCAGCGGCGCGTCCGAGGAGATGTCGCCCGAACTCGCCGTTGCCCGCCTCGCGCAGATCTACGCCGGCCGCTGAACCAGCCGTTCGCCCCTTCTTCCGGCCTGAAATACCCCGGAGGGGGGCTGCACGCGAGGGGGGCAGCGCGCCCCTTCGACCTTGACCACCCGAACCGCGAAAGGACGCATTCCATGACGAAGGCACTCATTACCTGGGGCGGATGGGACGGCCATGAACCTGACAAGGTGGCCGTCATCTTCAGGACGATCCTTGAAAACGCAGGCATTTCTGTCGACCTGACGGATACGCTCGACTGTTTTGACGACGCTGAAAAGGTCCGATCATACGACCTGATCGTTCCCGTCTGGACGATGAGCAGCCTGACCCGCGACCGCGCGACCAATGTGTCCGAAGCAGTCGCGCGCGGCACGGGCATCGCCGGATGCCATGGCGGAATGTGTGATGCCTTCCGGGAACAGGTCCTGTGGCAGTTCATGACCGGGGCCAACTGGGTTGCCCATCCGGGCGGAGACGGTGTCCGCTACCGGGTCGAAATCAGGGACCACGACCACCCCCTGACCGAGGGCATCCCCGATTTTGATGTCGCCTCGGAACAGTACTATCTGCACGTTGATCCGGCGAACCACGTTCTGGCCACGACACGGTTTCCGACGACAACCTGGTATCACACGCCGAACGGAGCGGTTGACATGCCCGTTGCCTGGACACGGCGGTGGGGCCTTGGCCGGGTCTATTACAACGCGCTGGGCCACAAGGCCAACGTCATCGCGGCAGGCCACCCGCACGAGATGCTGCGTCGCGGCCTGCTTTGGGCCGCCGGATCAAAGGCCGCCGCAGCTGCAGGAACGGCGCGCTACGACGATTTTGCCCGCCCGGGTGCACACCTCTAGAGCCCTGACGCAAAGGCCAAGGCGCCTGACAGCGCGCTTGCATTGATCCTCCGGCACGTGATCACGCTTGCCGGAGGCAGGGTTGACGCCAAAACGCGATCTGCCCAGACTCTTCCAAACAAGGATCGGAACCCGCGTGGCAGGCAGCACACCCCCGTTTGCCGGATTTGAATGGATGATCGCCTGGCGCTATATCCGCGCCAAGCGGGCCGAGGGCGGCGTGTCGGTGATGACCTGGATCAGCCTGATCGGCGTCACCCTCGCTGTCTTCGCCCTGATCGCAACGCTTGCCGTCCGCTCGGGCTTCCGGGCCGAGTTTGTGGACACGATCCTTGGCTCGAACGCCCATGTCACGGTCTACTTCATGCCCGAGATCAGCGAGACCGGCGCACAGGACCGGACGATCCCGGACTATGCCGAAGTCGCGACCCGCATAGCGGCTGTCCCGGGCGTGATCCGGGCCGCCCCGCTGGTGCGGGGGCAAGTGATGGCCAACAACCAGAACGCCAATGCCGGGGTCGAGGTGTATGGCATCTCTGCCGCCGATCTGATGACCATTCCCCGCATCGTCCGGCCCGAGGCGTCGGAAGGCGATATTGCCCGGTTCGAGGACGGGATCGCCATCGGTTCCGGTGTTGCAAGATCCCTTGGCGTCGATATCGGGGACAGGATCCGCATCATTTCGCCCAATGGCGCCCGGACCGCCCTTGGAACCAGCCCACGCGTCAGCGCCTATGAGGTAGTCTATATCTTCACCGCCGGCCGTTATGACATCGACCGGACCCGAGTCTACATGCCCTTGGCCGAGGCGCAGTCGTTCTTCAACCGCGATGGTGTCGCCGACGAAATCGAGGTGATGGTGGCCGATCCTGACACCGTCGAAACCGTCATCCCGCCAATCCTCGAGGCGGCAGGGCCGCGTGCTGTGTCGTGGTCATGGCGCGACTCCTCGGGTGCCTTCCTGCGGGCCCTGACGGTTGAGGACAATGTGATGTTCGTCATCCTCTCGATCCTCGTCCTCATCGCCTCGATGAACATCATCTCGGGCCTGATCATGCTCGTGAAGAACAAGGGGCGCGACATCGGCATCCTTCGCACCATGGGGTTGACTGAAGGGTCAATCCTGCGTGTGTTCTTCATCTGTGGGGCCGGTATCGGCACTGTCGGCACGCTCCTTGGTGTTCTGCTTGGTTGCCTCTTTGCCATCTACATCGACCCCATCTTTGCAACTGTGAACTACATCTCGGGCGGCGGTGTCTGGGATCCGTCGATCCGGGGGATATACAATCTGCCCGCAAAACTGGAATGGGACGACGTACTTTCCGCCGTTGTGCTGTCGCTTGGGCTGTCTTGGGTTGTCACGATATTCCCGGCCCGCCGTGCCGCCCGCATGAACCCAGTCGAGGCGCTGCGTTATGAGTGATCCCGTCCTGCGGCTGCAAGGTGTCGCAAAGACCTATAACAAGGGTCGCCCGAACGAGGTGCGGGTTCTTGAGGGCATTGATCTGGCGATAGGCCCGGGCGAGGTGGTTGCACTTGTCGCACCCTCTGGCGCCGGCAAGTCAACTTTGCTGCATATCGCCGGGCTGCTCGACACCCCCGACACCGGTGAAGTCTGGATTGGTGGGGCAGACATGACCCATCTGAATGACCGGAAACGCACCGCGGCCCGGCGCGCCGATGTCGGCTTTGTCTATCAGTTCCACCACCTCCTGCCGGAATTCACGGCGCTCGAGAATATCGTCCTGCCGCAACGTGCCAATGGGTCCGGCGTGACCGAGGCCGAGGCGCGGGCCATGATGCTTCTGGAACAGGTCGGCGTGGGTCAGCGGGCTGAACACCGTCCGGCGGCCTTGTCAGGGGGGGAACAGCAGCGGGTGGCGTTCTGCCGTGCCCTGGCGAATGCACCGCGCCTTCTGCTGGCCGATGAACCGACAGGCAACCTTGATCCCGGCACATCGGACAAGGTCTTTGCCGCGCTGATGGATCTCGTGCGCGGGACCGGGCTTTCGGCGCTAATTGCAACCCACAATCTTGAACTCGCGTCGCGGATGGACCGCGTCCTGCGGCTTGACAAGGGGCGACTGGCAAAATGACCGAAGTCTCGCTCGCCGAGATCGAAAGAAGATCGCGCGCGGCGCTGGAACATCATGGGGCAGGGCCGTTCCAGGCGGCCGAAGTCGCCCGGGCCGTCACCCGGGCCGAGGCCCTTGGAAACGTGATCTGCGGCCTGCTTTATCTGGAAAGCTACTGTCTGCAACTTTTGTCGGGCCGCGTGAACGGCACGGTCGAACCACTGGTGGCCCAGCCCCGCCCGGGCGCCGTGACAGCAGATGCACGGTCTGGTTTTGCGCAACCTGCCTTTACCCACGGCTTGCCACAGGCCGTGGACGCGGCCCGCGCAAATGGCGTGGCGACTCTTGCCGTCGCCAATGCCCATACCTGCACGTCGCTGGGCTACTTTACCGAACAGATCGGTGCAAACGGGCTGATCGGGATCGGGTTCACCAATGCTTCTCCGGTTGTGGCGCCGCCGGGCGGGTCGCGGCCCGTCATCGGGACAAATCCGATTGCACTGACGGTACCGGGGGACGATCTGGACCCGAACCGTCCCCGGCTTCATTTCGATTCCTCGACTAGTGCCGTTGCGCTGGGCAAGATTTCGATGGCCAAGGCGGCGGGCCTGCCTATTCCTATGGGCTGGGCGCTTGATAACGAAGGTCAACCGACGACAGATCCCGCTCGTGCCCTGACCGGAAGTCTGGTCAGCGCCGGTGGATACAAGGGATGGGGCTTTGGTCTCATGGCCGAAGTGTTTGCCGCATGTCTGACCGGGTCGGTCAATTCGGTAGATGTAAAGGCACTTAAGTCGCCTGACGGGCCGCCGCACGGACTTGGCCAGTTCTATATCCTGATCGATCCTGCCACCCATACCAAGGGCTTTGCCGACCGTTTCGCGCGACTGGCCGACGCCGTGGAATCGCAGGATGACGCACGGCTTCCCGGGACAGCGCGCCGTATCCTTGATCTGGTCAACGTGCCCGACGCAGTTTGGTCAGATGTCGTGCGTCTGTCCGAACGTCTGTTGCCTGCTTCAAGGACAGATTAGGCCCACAGCCTCGCCTGCAAATCCCTTTGTCCTGACGGCATCTCTCGCAAGACGACCAGTTCCTTTTGCAGGTTCCGGCGAAACGACCAACTACGCAGTCCAGTCAACTCATGACGACTTTGGCCAAGACCTGTCGGACCAGCCTGGACTATTGCTCTTGTTCAATCGTTTGATTAAAGTCTGGTCATGGCCGATACGTCCCCTCCCGAAGGCACCCGCCTAGCCCTACTTGAAGCCGGGCTTCACCTGTTCGGCCAACATGGCTTTGCCGCAACCTCGACCCGCGAGATTGCTGCCCGCGCGCAGACCAACATCGCGTCGATCGCCTATCACTTTGGCGGCAAGGACGGCCTGCGGCTTGCCTGTGCGCAGGAATTCGCGCGGCGGGTCGGTGCTGTTCTCGCAACAGTTCCAACGATCCCGCCGTCCGACGCCGCCATGGCCCACACCCAGTTGCGCGCAATCCTGGGCGGTGTCACAGCCTTTCTGATCGGCCGGCCCGAGGCGGAAATACTGGTCGCCTTCATGCTGCGGGAATTGGCCGAGAACGGGCCCGGCCTAGACCATATCTATTCCAGCACGTTCGAGCCGACTCATCGTCGCGTCTGTGTCCTTTGGGGCGTTGCGACCGGCCAGAACCCGGAAAGTGAAGCAGTCCGCCTGCGCGTGTTCACCCTGATCGGCCAGATCGTCTATTTCCGGATCGGTGCCCCTCTCGTGACCCGCCGGATGCAATGGACATCGCACGGCCCGGCCGAAGTTGCCGCGACTACCAGCATCCTTCTGGCGAATCTGGACGCGCTTCTTGGCGCGACGGGAAAGGATATCCCATGATCGCCTGTTCCATTCCGCTGCTCTCTGCCCTGTTCGCCGTCTGCAACCCGCCGCCGCCATTTGCCACAGGCTACGTCGAAGGCGAATATGTCATGATCGCCCCGCTTGCCACGGCCCGGATCGACAAGCTGTCGGTCGCTCGTGGTGACCATGTTGCGGCCGGCGCCCCCCTTGCACAGATGGAGCGCCGGGATGCCGAGATTGCGCTTGCCCAGGCCGAGGCGGCGCT
>JBGSWJ010000505.1:0-5191 GCA_041752495.1 Rhodobacterales bacterium | reverse complement strand
CTGGGGACGGTGGCGGCGGTCGCGGCGAATTCCAGTGCGGCTGAGCCCCATGCCGATTGCCGCCGGGTGCGGGTGGACGAGACGCTTTATCTGAATTGCGGGGCAAGGTGGTTCCAGCGGGTCGGGCCGCAGACCTGGGCTGCTGTTGACGACCCGACCTGAGATGCAGGCGAACCGGGGGTGATCCGGGGCGAAAAGTGCAATGGCCTGACGATGGTGTCTGGCTGCGGGAAATGAACGAAGGGGAGGGCGGACATGGCCGCACCGGTCAGGATATTAGTCGTGGGTCTGGGCAATATGGGCGCGTCCCATGCGAGTGCCTATCACCGCAATCCGGGGTTTCAGATCGTGGGCCTGTGTTCGCGCACGATCAAATCAAAGGCGATCCCGGAGGAGCTGAAGGGCTATCCGCTGTTCGAGGATTACGAGGCGGCGCTGGCAGAGCTGAAGCCCGATGCCGTGTCGATCAACACCTGGCCCAATACCCATGCCGACTATGCCATCAAGGCGATGGAGGCGGGGGCGCATGTGTTCATGGAGAAGCCTATCGCCACCAACAATGCCGATGCCGAGGCGGTGGTGGCCACGGCGCGGCGGCTGAACAAGAAGCTCGTGCTGGGGTACATCCTGCGGGTGCATCCGTCCTGGATGAAGTTCATCGAGATCGGGCAGACTTTGGGCAAGCCACTGGTCATGCGGCTGAACCTGAACCAGCAGTCATCGGGGCCTGCCTGGATGTGGCACAAGAACCTGATCGACAGCCTGATCCCCATCGTCGATTGCGGGGTGCATTATGTGGATATCATGTGCCAGTTGACCGGGGCCAAGCCGGTGCGGGTGCATGGCATCGGCGCGGCTTTGTGGGCGGAGGCGGACAAGCAAAACTATGGCCATCTGCATGTGACCTTCGACGATGGCTCGGTCGGCTGGTATGAGGCGGGCTGGGGGCCGATGATGTCGGAAACCGCGTTCTTCGTGAAGGATGTGGTGGGGCCGAAGGGGTCGGTGTCGCTGGTGCCCAATGACGAGGCGCGGGTGGCGGCGGATGATCTGTCGGACAGTGCCGATATCGACAAGCACACCAAGACGGACGCGATCCGGGTGCATTATGCGGATGTGGGGGCGGACAAGCATTTCACCCGCAAGGATGATGTGATGTCGATGACCGACGAGCCGGGGCATCAGGAATTGTGTGACCGGGAGCAGGCGTTTTTCCTCAAGGCGATCACCGAGGATCTGGATCTGTCCGAGTCGATGGATGCGGCGGTGAATTCGCTGCGGATCGTCCTTGCCGCCGAGCAGTCGATTGCCGAGGAGCGGGTGATCCGGCTGGATTAGTCCGCTCTGCCGGTCTGGCCGGGGAGGGGGCGCTGCCCCCGGCCTGCGGCCTCCCCCGGGATATTTGGAACCAGAAGAAGCGGGGGACCGGAGGATGGGGGAGATTGACGGGCTTTATGCAGCGACTGATGCTGTTGGCCTTGCCGGGCTGGTGCGGTCGGGGGAGGTTTCTGCGGTTGAGGTCGCGGAGGCGGCCATTCGGGTGATCGAGCGGTTGAATCCGGCGCTGAATGCGGTTGTCGACAGGCGCTATGACATCGGGCGCGCTGCGGCCCTGGGCGTGGATCGGGGGGCTGCGCTGGCGGGGGTTCCGTTTCTGATCAAGGACCTGTCGGTGTCATGGGCGGGGGTGAGGGCGCCCAATGCGTCGCGTTTCCTCAAGGATCAGGTGGCACCCGCGGACAGTCACGCTGTGGGGCGGATGAAGGCGGCGGGGCTTTCTATGCTCGGTGTCACGAATGCGCCCGAGAATGGCTGGTCGATTGCGACAGAGCCGGTGCTCTACGGGCCTTGTGTGAACCCCTGGGATGCTGCGGTGACGCCGGGCGGGTCGAGTGGGGGGGCGTCGGTCGCGGTCGTGACGGGGATGGTGCCTTTGGCTGAGTCGACCGACGGGGCGGGGTCGATCCGGGCGCCTGCCTCTTGTTGCGGGGTTGTGGGGCTGAAGGGGACGCGGGGGCGGGTAAGTGCGGCGCCCTTTGGAGACTGGTGGGTCGGCGGGGCCTATGCGTCGTGCAATTCGCGGACGGTGCGGGATACGGCGGCTTATCTGGATGCGGTGGCGGGGTCTGTGGCGGGGGATCCCTATCCGCTGCCTGCGCCGGAGGAGCCGTTTTTGCGGGCGATGGAGCGGGAGCCGCGTGGGTTGCGGGTGGGGTTTACTGTGACCGCGCCGGGGCCGGTGCATCCGGAGGTGGTGGCGTCGGTTCAGGCTGTGGCACGGGTGCTGGAAGGCGCGGGGCATGTCGTGGAAGAGAAGGACATGGCCGCCGATCTGGAGTCGCTTTGGGCGCTTTATACCGCCATGTCGGTCGTCGAGCCTGCGAAATTCTGGAACGACATGGAGACGGTCGTGGGCCGGAAGGTGACGTCGGAAGATGTGGAGCCGGTGACATGGGCCATCATTCAGCGCGGGCGGGCAGTGAAGGCCACGGATCATGTGGGGCGGGTCGAGGCGTTGCGGCAGGCGGCGCGGGGGATCGTGCAGGATCTTTTGCCCTATGATGTCTATATCACGCCGACCTTGACCCAGCCGCCGCGGCCGGTGGGATACTATGATATGTCGATGACCGATCTGGACGCCTACAACGCGCGCTGGGCGGATGCGATGTTCCTGTTTCCGTTCAATATCTCGGACCAGCCGGCGGTATCGCTGCCTTTGGGGGTGTTTGCGGACGGGTTGCCGATGGGGATACAGCTGGTCGGGCGGCAGGGGGCGGAGGCGACTTTGCTGGCTGTGGCGCGGGTGTTGGAGCAGGCGATGCCCTGGGCCGGACGACGGCCTGTTATGGCGTGAGGGGGAGAGAGATGGCGCATGATCTGGTCCTGAAGGGCGGGCGCGTGATTGACCCGGCGCAGGGGGTGGACGGTGTGATGGATGTGGCCTTTGCCGGGGGGCGGGTGGCCGCTGTCGGGCCGGGGCTGTCCGGAGCAGAGGAA
The DNA here is from genome assembly GCA_041752495.1 of Rhodobacterales bacterium. Taxonomy (GTDB): domain Bacteria; phylum Pseudomonadota; class Alphaproteobacteria; order Rhodobacterales; family Rhodobacteraceae; genus JAPLPE01. The sequence continues at coordinate 2,194 of JBGSWJ010000505.1, read as the reverse complement.
CGGGACTGTGCCGGGCTGATCGTGACGCCGGGACTGATTGATCTCCATACGCATGTCTATTGGGGGGGTACGTCGCTGGGCGTCGAGGTGGATGCCTATGGGCGGCAGTCGGCCGTGACGACATGTGTCGATACGGGGAGTGCGGGGCCGGGGAATTTTCCGGGGTTCCGGGCGCATGTGATCGAGCGGGCGCGCGTGCGGGTGCTGGTCTATCTGCATGTGAGCTTCGCGGGGATCTATGCGTTTTCGCCGACGATCATGGTGGGCGAGAGCCATGACATGCGGCTGATGGCGGCGCGCGAGGCGGTGGCGGTGGCCGAGGCGAACCGGGATTGCATCATCGGGATCAAGGTGCGGGTGGGGCGCAATGCGAGCGGGCCGTCGGGCATCCAGCCACTGGACGTGGCGCTGGATGTGGCCGAGGCCGCAGGGTTGCCCCTGATGGTGCATATCGACGAGCCGCCGCCGACCTATGCCGAGGTTGTGGGCAAGTTGCGACCCGGGGATGTGCTGACGCATTGTTTTCGGCCTTTTCCGAATGCGCCCTGTCATGCGGATGGGCGCGTGCGGGATGCTGTGATCGCGGCGCGGGCGCGGGGGGTGTTGTTTGACGTGGGCCATGGGATGGGGTCGTTTTCGTGGGACACGGCGCGGAAGATGGTGGCAGCGGGGTTCTGGCCGGATACGGTGTCTTCGGACGTGCATGCGATGTGCATTCAGGGGCCGGCCTGGGATTTGTTGCGGACGATGACGAAGTTCATGGCCTTGGGCATGTCGCTGTCGGATGTCGTGGCGAGTGCGACGGTCAGGGCGGCGACGGCGGTGCGGCGGCCGGAGTTGGGGACTTTGGCTGTGGGGGCGGCGGGGGATGCAAGTGTCATCGCGCTCGAAGATCGGGGGATCGATCTGGAGGATGTGCGGGGCGAGATCGTGCCTTTCGGGCAGCGGCTGACCGCAAAGGGGATGGTCATGGGCGGGGTCTGGGATGCCTGAGGTTTCGGTCTGGGCCTATCCTTGGGATCTGCATGATCTGGGGATTGGGGCGGCGGTCGCGGCACTGGACGCGCAGGGCGTGGGGATGGTGAGCCTCGCCACCTCCTATCACGCGGGGCGGTTTCTGCAGCCGGGGAACCCGCGGCGGCGGGTCTATTTCCCCGAGGACGGGACGGTTTACTACAGGGTGGACCCGGCGCGCTGGGAAGGGGCCGAGATCGTGCCGCAGGAGGCGCGGAGCGTGGCGGAGGAGGGGGATCAGCTGGCCGCTTTGGTGGCCCTGCGGAAGCGGGGCGGGCCGGGGGTGAGTTGCTGGACGGTGTGTCTGCACAACACGCGGCTGGGGATGCTCCACCCTGAGCATGTGGTGCGGACCGCGCATGGGGATGCGCATTACTACGGCCTTTGTCCGTCGAGCCCGGCGGCGCGGGCCTATGTAACGGGCATGGTGCGCGAGATTGCGGAGCGGTATGCCCCTGACAGGATCGAGTTGGAAAGCCCTGATTTCATGGGGTTTTCGCATGGCTATCATCATGAGAAGGACGGGCTTCCCGTGCTGCCCGAGGATGATTTCCTGCTGGGGGTCTGTTTCTGCGACCATTGCCTGAGCCGGGCCACGGCGGCGGGGGTGGATGCGCGGGCGGCACGGGCGCAGGTGCGGGAATGGCTGGATGCGGCCTTTGCCCGGGAGTTGCCCGAGGCGCAGTTTCCCGACTTTCCGGCGCAGGGGATCGGGGCCTTTGCCGGGTTTCCTGTGGTGCATGATTATCTGCGCTGGCGGTCTGAGCCGGTGACGTCACTGGTGGCGGAGATCAGGGCGGTGGTGCCTGCGGGCGTGCGGCTCTTGCTTATCGACTTTGAGGGGTCGTGGTGGGGCGGGGTGGATGTGGCGGCGGTGGCGCCCTTCGTGGATGGCATCCTGCATTGCGCCTATTTCACGCCGGTCGACCGGATCGCGGGGCTGTTGGACGGGGCGCGTGCGGTGTTGGGGCCGGGCAAGACGCTGATCGCGGGCTTTCAGCTGTTCCATCCGAATGTGAAGGACCGGGCTGACCTTGCGGCGCGGGTTGCGGCCGCAGGTGGGGCGGACGGGTTCAACTTCTACAATCTGGGGCTGGTGCCGCCAAAACGGCTGGAGTGGATCGGGGCGGCCCTGGGCGGGTAAGGGCCGCCGCGCGCTTCTGGTATGAGGACCACCGGG
>JBGSWJ010000504.1:0-6080 GCA_041752495.1 Rhodobacterales bacterium | reverse complement strand
AGCACATCCCCGGCCTTGCCCTTGCCCCAGCCGGGCGCGCTCACCGCCCGCTCAACGGCCTTGCGCGTCAACGCATTCACCTTGCGCGCCGCGATCCCCATCTTGCCATCGGCGGGCACAAAGACCACGACCAGCCCCTCGACGCTCGCAAGCGCATCGGGTGCCATGTCCTTGAACTGGATCTGGACGGCTTCGGTCATCGCGCACTCCTCTGGGTTCCTGATGGGCAAGACCTAGCCCCCGAACCCCCGCTTGACCAGATACCAGTTCAATCCCCCCCTCAGATGCGCTAGGTCCAAGACAGTCAGTGCAGGTGGAACAAGGGCAGGAACGTTGGGTCGATTTGACAGGTACATGCTGTCCCAACTCATGGTCATTTTCGGCTTCTTCGCGCTCGTCCTCATCATGGTCTACTGGATCAACCGCGCCGTTGTGCTGTTTGACCAGCTCATCGCTGACGGCCAGTCGGCAGGCGTCTTCCTCGAATTCACGGCCCTTTCCCTGCCCACGGTCATCAAGATCGTCCTGCCGGTCGCGGCCTTCGCCGCCAGCCTCTACGTCACCAACCGGATGAGCGCCGAATCCGAACTCACCGTCGTTCAGGCGACGGGCTTTTCGCCCTTCCGCCTCGCGCGTCCCGTCCTTGTCTTCGGCCTGATCGTGACAGTGCTCATGTCCGTCCTGATCCACGTCCTTGCTCCGGCGGCACTGACGCGCTTCAACGCCCGGCAGGCCGAAATCGCCCAGACGGCCACCACCCGCCTCCTCCGCGAAGGGCAGTTCCTGACCCCCGCCGAAGGCATCACCGTCTATATCCGCGATGTCAGCCGCACCGGCGAACTCCGCGACATCTTCCTCTCCGACAGCCGCGCCGAGAACGAAGCCGTCACCTACACCGCCCGCCGTGCCTATATCGTCCGCTCTGACGATGGCCCCCAGCTTGTGATGCGCAACGGGATGATCCAGACGCTTGAACGCGATACCGGGCGGCTCATCACGACCTCCTTCGACGATCTGGCCTATGATATCGGCAGTCTGATCCCCGCCACTGCCGCCACACGGCGCAGCTTGCGCGAACTTTCTACCCGCGATCTCCTCTTCCCGACCCCCGAACTCGCCGCCGAAACCCGCAAGTCCGAGACTCTCCTGATTTCCGAAGGCCACGCCCGCTTTGCCGAAGCGGGCCTCGCGCTCGCCGCCTCGCTTCTGGGCTTCGCCACTCTCCTTGTCGGCGGCTTCAGCCGCTTTGGTGTCTGGAAACAGGTGCTGGCCGCTATCTTCATCATGATCTTCGTCAAGGGGATCGAAACCATCATCACCGGCATCCTCCGCGACCAGCCGGAACTCTGGCCGCTGACCTATGTCCCCCTCGCCGTGGGGCTGTTCATCGTCTGGTTCCTCCTGTTCTGGGCCGCCCGTCCCGGCCTCTTCCGCCGCAGTCCCGCCCCGCCCGACCTGACCGGGACAGCCGCGCCATGATCCTGCACCGCTACTTCGCGCGCCGTTTCATCATGATCTTCGCCGCCGTCTTCGGCATCTTCTTTGCCATGCTGTTTCTGGTGGATATCGTCGATCAGGTCCGCCGCTTTTCCGGCGATCAGGCGGGCTTTGGCAACCTGATCCAGCTTTCCCTGCTGAACATCCCGCAGGCGCTCTATCTCATCCTGCCGCTCATGGTCATCATCGCGGCCATCACGCTTTTCCTCAGCCTCGCCCGCTCGTCCGAACTCGTCGTGACCCGCGCCGCAGGCCGCTCGGCGCTCGTCGCCCTGATCGCCCCGATCGCCGTCGCCCTTCTGATCGGCATCGTCGGTGTCGCGGTCATGAACCCGATTGTCGCCGCCACCTCGCGCGAATACGAATTGCGGCTGGACGACATGCAGGGCAGGAACTCGATCCTTGCATTGTCCGATGACGGCCTCTGGCTCCGCCAGGGAGACGGAGAGGTGCAGACCGTAATCCATGCCGGACGGTCCAACCTTGACGGCACCGAACTCAGCGACGTCACCTTCATCTCCTTCACCTCTGACGGCATCCCCCAGCAACGCATCCAGGCCGCCACCGCCATCCTGACCAACCGCGCCTGGAAGCTTACCGAGGCCAAACTCTGGCCCCTCGCGGGCAGCACCAACCCCGAAGCCGACGCCATCCTTCACCCCAGCCTCACCATCGCCTCCACCCTGACCGCCGACCAGATCCGCGACAGTTTCGGCACGCCCTCCTCCATCGCCATCTGGGAATTACCCCGCTTCATCAAACGGTTGCAGGACGCAGGCTTTACCGCCCGACGCCACCAGATGTATCTGCAATCCGAACTGGCCCTGCCCGCCTTTCTGGTCGCCATGGTCCTCATCGCCGCAGGCTTTACCATGCGCCATCAACGCGGCGGCCGGACAGGGATCATGGTCATGGGCGCGATCCTTCTCAGCTTTGCCATCTACTTCCTGCGCAACCTGTCCGAAGTCCTCGGTGAATCCGGTCAGTTGCCCATCATCCTCGCCGCCTGGGCCCCGCCCCTCATCGCCATCGGCCTCGCCCTCGGCCTGATCCTGCATCTCGAGGACGGCTGATGCGCCTATTCCTCGCGCTTCTCATCTGTCTTCTCCCCGCCTTGGCCTCGGCGCAGGCCACAGCCTCGCTCGTGGCCGATTCCGTCACCGTCACTGCCGACAAACAGCTCATCGCCGAAGGCAATGTGCAGGTCTTCTACGACGGCACCCGCCTCTCCGCCTCGCGCATCACCTATGACCAGACTGCCGACCGCCTGATCATCGAAGGCCCGATCATCATCGTTTCGCCCGAAGGCACGGTCCTGTCCGCCGACCGCGCCGACATGGACCCCAAGCTGGAAAACGGCCTCCTGCGCGGGGCGCGGCTCGTCCTTGACCAGCAACTGCAACTGGCCGCCAACGATATCGAACGGGTGGACGGACAGTATTCCGCCCTGCGCCAGGTTGCCGCCACGTCCTGCCAGGTCTGCGGCAACCGCCCGCCGCTCTGGGAAATCCGCGCGGCCAGCGTCATCTATGACGAAGCCGAACATCAGATCTATTTCAAGGATTCGACCTTTCTCATCCGCGGCGTGCCCGTCTTCTGGCTGCCCCAGATGCGCCTCCCCGACCCCACCGTCGAACGCGCCACGGGCTTTCTGATCCCGTCAATCGTCACGACCGACCAACTCGGCTTCGGTCTCCGCGTCCCCTATTTCATCACCATCGGCCCGTCGCGCGACCTGACGCTGATCCCCTATGTCTCGCCCCAGACCCGCACGCTCGAATTCCGCTACCGGCAGGCCTTCTTGAACGGCGACCTGGCCCTGACCGGCGCCATCAGCCGGGACTCGCTCGAACCCGGCGAAACACGCGGCTACATCTTTGCCGAAAGCAGCTTCGATCTGGGCAATGACTACCGGCTTGGCATTCTGGTCGAAGCCGTCAGCGACCCCTCCTACCTTCTCGACTACAACTTCTCCGATCAGGACCGGCTGAACTCGGGCCTTCGCCTCACCCGTGTGCAGGATAACTCTCTTCTGCGCGCCGATATCACCTGGTACGAAACCCTCCGCGCAGACGAAGAAAACGAAACCCTTCCCCCGTTTGTCGGCGAATGGACCTGGGAACACCGCTACACGCCCGACCGGATCGGCGGCATCCTGACCCTTTCCTCCGGCGCGCAGTCCTTCTTCTCCCCCGGTGCGGTCACTGGGCCCGACGGGCTCGACATGGTCCGCCTTGGCGGCACGGCCGACTGGCAGAACACCTGGATCCTCCCCTCGGGTGTCGTGGCCAAGGCAGCAGGCCGACTTGACGGCTATGCCTATGCCATCGCCAACGACCCGGGCTATGACAGCCTGGTCACCCAGGCCGCCCCGGCCGCCGCCGTCACCCTCAGCTGGCCCCTGATCCGCACCTCGGGCGGCGTCAGCAACCTGATCGAACCGATGGCTGCGCTTGGCTGGAACGCCATCCTTGGCGGCGATGTCCCGAACGCAGACTCGACCCTCGTCGAATTCGACCAGGCCAATCTCTTTGCCCTGACCCGTTTCCCGGGCCTTGACGCCCATGAATTCGGCACCCGCGCCACCCTTGGCCTGAACTGGACCCGCGTCGGACTGAACGGCAACGAATCGACCATGACCGTTGGCCGCATCTGGCGCAGCACCATCGACGACCAATTCACCGAAACCTCGGGCTTGCGCTATACTAAGTCCGACTGGCTCGTCGCCGGTCAGTTCGACCTCTCGGGAGGCTTCTCTCTCAATGCCCGCACGATCCTGAACCCCGAATTAGACCTGAGCCGTACCGAAGCCCGCCTTGACTGGGCCAATCCCATTCTTGCTGTCGGTGCCGCCTATATCTTCCTGCCCCCCGATGTCGGCGAAGACCGCCCTGCCGCGATCTCGGAATGGACGGTCGATGCCGCCTATGAAATCGACGACCGCTGGGAAATCCGCGCCTCGGGCCGCTACAACGTCGCCGCCGACGAACCGGCCTATGCCGGCCTCGGCGTCGGATGGCGCAACGAATGCGTCACGGTGGACCTTTCCCTCTTCCGCCGCTACACCTCGTCCTCGATCGTCGATCCCACGACAAGCCTTGGCCTGTCGGTCAATCTCAATGGCTTTTCCGCTGGCCGCTCTGACAGCGCCGCCCCCGGAACCTGCCGCGGATAGGCCAATGACACCGGGGCAAGAAGGGCAAGAAACGCAAGAAGCGAGGCAGAAACCATGACAAGTCGCGTTCACCTGGGCCGGATGATCCTGTTGTGCCTGGGCCTGTCACTGCCCATGGCCGCCACCGCCCAAAACCTGTTTTCCCCGATCATTACCGTGAACGACGAAGTCATCACGGCCTATGAACTGGAACAGCGGATCATGCTGCTGACCTTCTTCAACTCCCCCGGCGACCTGCCTGTCCTTGCCCGCAAGGCCCTTATCGAAGACCGCCTGCGCCGTCAGGAACTCGCCCGGATGGGTGTCCGCCTCACACCCGAATCCGAAGCCTCGGCTCTTGAGGATTTTGCACAGCGTGGGAACCTGACCACCGAACAGCTCATCACCGTACTGACGCAAAACGGCATCGACGAAGAAACCCTGCGGGATTTCGTCCTGACCGGTGTCACCTGGCGCGACTATATCCGCTCGATCTACCTTGCCCGGGTGACCGTCACCGACCAGGAAATCAACGACGCCCTCGCGCTCAGCCAGACCCAGTCAAGCTCCATTCAGGTCCTCCTGAACGAAATCATCATCGCGGCCCCCGCGAACCGGCCGGACATCGTGGAACAGGCCAGACAGGCCGCCACGGACATTTCCGAATTCACCACCACCGCTGAATTCGAATCCGCCGCCCGCGAGGTATCGGCCGTGCCCTCCAAGGACCAGGGGGGCCGCCTCGACTGGACCGACATCACCCGCTACCCGCCCGAACTTGGCAAGCTGCTGATGACCCTTGAACCCGGTCAGGTCACCCCGCCGATCGAGATTCAGAACGGCATCGCCCTGCTCCAGATGCGCGGCGTCCGCGAAGGCGGCTTTTCCCGCGCGACCCCGGCCACCATCGATTATGCCATCTACCATATCCCGGGCGGGCGCACGCCCGCGGCGCTGGCCACCGCGCAAGAGGTCGCGAACCGCGTCGATGACTGCGGCGACCTTTACACGGTCGCACGCGGCCAGCCTCCGGAAATGCTCGACCGGATCGATCAGGCCCCGGGCGAAATCCCGCAGGGCATCGCGCTGGAACTGGCTAAACTCGACCCCGGCGAAGCCTCGTGGAACCTGACTTCGGCCAATGGCGATACACTCCTGTTCCTGATGATGTGCGCCCGCAACCAGCCGCTTCCGCCCGAGACGGATATCGAGGCACTCCGCCGCCAGCTTGTCGGCGAAAAGCTTGGCCAATATGCCGAAGTGCTGTTGCAACAACTGCGCGCCAATGCGCTGATCATCGGCGAATGACCGTCGCGATCAGCTGTGGCGAACCGGCAGGCATCGGCCCCGAAATCGCCGCCCGCGCCTGGGCGGCGCTACGCCACGACCTGCCGCTTCTCTGGATCGGCGACCCCCGCCACTTGCCGCA
>JBGSWJ010000503.1:0-5388 GCA_041752495.1 Rhodobacterales bacterium | reverse complement strand
CCGCGCCCTGTTGGCGGGCCGGGAGCCCCCCGCGCCGTCGCTGGCCAGCATTCTGGCGGACTATGCCGGACTGATCGAGGCCAAGGGCGCGACAACGCCGCTGCCCAAGCGAAAGCGCAGGGCGACATGACCCACACGCATTTCGACTTTGCCGAACTGACGCCCCGCGAACGTTACAAACTGCTGATCGGCACGGTCATCCCGCGCCCCATCGCCTTTGTCACCACGGTCAGCACGACCGGCATCTACAACGCCGCCCCCTTCAGCTTTTTCAACGTCCTGACCCATGATCCGGCCATCGTGGCCATCGGTGTCGAAAACCATGCGGATCTGAGCTTCAAGGACACTGCCCGCAACATCCGCGGGACCGAGGTCTTTACTGTCAACATGGTGGATAACGCGCTGGCCGAAGCGATGGAGATTTGCGCCATCAAATTCGGCCCGGATGTGGACGAATTGGCCGAGGCCGGGCTTACCCCAGTGCCCGGCACGCATGTCATCTGCCCGCGCATCCTTGAATCCCCGGCTTCACTCGAATGCCGCCGGACCATGACTCTCGAAGTCGGAAAGGCACGCGAGATCATTCTGGGGCAGGTGGTGGGTGTGCACATCCGGTCCGATCTGGTCGACGCGCGGCTGCATGTGGATCAGATGGGCATGGATATCATCGGCCGTCTGGGAGGCAACAGCTATGCCCGGACGCGTGACCAATTCGACATCAGGACCATGACTGTCGAGGAATGGGAAGGACGCAAGCGCGACGGGCTCCTTCCCGAAACGGGCTGAGGCCCGTCACGACCGGCCATGGCCGGATCACCGCCTGACTGACGAAGCGGCGTCCTGCGGACACCGCCATAACCGGGTGCGCCTTGCGCGGCCCAGACTGGAAACGTGCGTCCACTTCCCGGGCGCGGACAGAGGGAAACGGAAATGAAGAAACTTTCAATGTCACGGCGCGGCTTTCTGGGTACCGCCGCTTCTACCTCGCTGCTTCTGGGCAGCGGGCTGCGCGTGCAGGCCCAGACGCCGTTGACCATCGGCATGATCTATGTCGGATCAGTCGACGATTTCGGCTGGAATCAAGCCCATGCCGTGGGCGCTGCCGCGCTCAAGGCGCTGCCCGATGTGACTGTCATCGAAGAGGAAAACGTGCCGGAAACCGACGCCGTCACGCAGTCGATGGAATCGATGATCAACCTTGACGGGGCGAGCCTTCTGTTCCCCACGTCCTTTGGCTATTTCGATCCGTTCATGGTGGACGCGGCCAACAAATATCCTGACGTGCAGTTCCGCCATCCGACTTCGCTTTGGAACCCGGAAACGCACCCGATGAACCTTGGCGGGTACTTCTGCTATCTGGATCAGGCGCATTATGTGAACGGCATCGCGGCGGGCCTGTCCACGACGACCAACCAGATCGGCTTTATCGCGGCCAAGCCCATCGCTCTTGTCCTGCGCAACATCAACGCCTTTACCGTCGGCGTGAAGAAGGTGAACCCGAACGCCGAGGTTCGACTTATCATCACCGGTGAATGGAGCCTGCCCGTGCGCGAGGCCGAGGCCACCAATGCCCTGATCGACGCGGGCTGTGACGTCATCGCCTGCCACGTCGACAGCCCAAAGGTCATCGTCGAAACGGCCGAGGCCCGTGGGATCAAGACCTGCGGCCACAACGCCAATCAGGCCGATCTGGCACCCACCGGCTTCATTACCGGCGCGGAACTGAAATGGGGCACGGTCTATACCGAATATGCGGGCCTGATCGCCGCGGGCCAGCCGCTGCCCAACGTCAACGAAGGCGGCTATGACAAGAACATGGTCGCCTCATCGCCCTTCGGCGCGGGCGCTACCGAGGCCGCGATTGCGGCAGCGACGGCGGCCATTGCCGAATTGACGGCAGGTGCGCCGATCTTTGTCGGGCCGATCAGGGACAACAACGGCAATGTCGTGATCGAAGGCACCCTTGGCCTGTATGACGGCGCGCTTTGGGGCACGGACTATCTGGTCGAAGGGGTCATCGGCTCGATCACCTGAACCGTTGTGCGGACCGCCCAGACGTCGGGCGGTCCGCAGACGACCGATGCGCGCGCCGACATATAGGTCTACGCGCCGATGTTGGTGGTCATGTTGATGGTTTTCGCGGTCGTCATCTTCGTCGTCCTTTGGTTTGGTATCAACTGGGTGACACGATTTCTGGCAGCCCTCTATCTGTTATCCCTGCCAGTTTGGTGATCGACTGGCAGATTTCCAGCGGAAACGCCTTGTTTTACAGGGATTGATCTCTGTCGGCTCACAGTCGTCTGGCCGTCAGTCCATGTGCAGGCCCGGCAGGGTTCCGGGACAGTCTGCCCCCCGTCCCCCGAGGATATTTCTGACCGGAAGAAGCAGTGGAGATTGACGCCCGGACTGCCTCTGCCTATCCGGTCCTGACCCTGAGCGGAGTGCGGACCCATGACCATGTACAGCGCGATCACGACGATCCCCGGCCAGGAGGCCGCCGAGGCGTTGGCGGCGGCGATCGAGGATCTGGATCCGCCTGCCTTTGCCGTCGGCGTGTTCGAGATCGAGGACGGATCGGGCCTGCGCGAGGTTGGCGCCCATTTCGAGGAGGCGCCGGACGAGATCGTTCTGGCGCTTCTGGCGGCAAGTTTCGGCGCGCGTCCCTTTGCCGTGTCGGAAGTGCCCGATGTGGACTGGGTCGCCCATGTGCGGCGGGAACTTTCCCCGGTCGAGGCGGGGCGGTTCTTTGTCTATGGCAGCCACGATGCCGATAAGGTTCCCGAGGGTCGGGTCGCCCTTTTGATCGAGGCTGCGATGGCCTTTGGCACGGGCCACCACGGCACGACGCTGGGCTGTCTGCGGGCCGTTGACCGGCTGGCCGATCAGGGGATCGTCAAACATCGGGTGGCGGATGTGGGCTGTGGGACAGCTGTCCTTGCGATGGCTGCGGCGCATCTGTGGCCGGAAACGGTGATCGCCAGCGACATTGACCCCGTCGCCGTTGAGGTGGCCGAGGCGAATGTTGTGGCCAACGGGCTGGAGGGCCGGGTCGTTTGTGTTGAGGCCGCAGGCTTTGACGCCCCGGCACTGGCGCAGGGGTCGCCCTATGATCTGGTCTTCGCCAATATCCTCAAGGGACCGTTGATCGCACTCGCGCCTGATATGGCGCGGCATGTGGCGCCCGAGGGCCATGTGATTCTCTCGGGCATCCTGAACGAACAGGCGGATGAGGTCGCGGGCGTTTATGCACGGGTTGGCTTCAATCCGGTCCATCGCGAAGAAATTGTTGAATGGACCACGCTGACCCTTCGTCGTGGTTGATAAAATCGGGCGAAATTAGGGGGTTGCGGGGCACCACGCCACAGTTTCGCCACATTTGAACGGCATTGAGGCTTTTGTGAGGTGGGGGCTTCACACGAGAGGCGCCAATGTCTCAAAGCGAGCTTTCATTTGATCAGCGTGTGCGTCGGCTGATGCGCAAGCATAACCTCATGCAGAATGGCGTGGTCCATCGCATGGGAAATGACGGTCTGATCACCGCCTACCCCCGTCGCCGCCGGCCGTCCTTTCCGCTGCGGGCTGTCGTGATCCTTGTGATCGCGGCGTTCCTGTTCAAGGCGTTCCTGTATCACCATCTGGGCAACGAAACCTACAACGCGCGTGTCGATCTGCTGGAGCAGGGAACGCCGTTTGAAAAGATCGGTGGCTGGGTAATGCAGTCTGATCCCGCGACGATCTGGCTGTCCGAGACGCTGGGGCCTTATCTGCCCCGGTGAACCGGGGCGGACATCCGGATCATGCGCAACGAAAAGGCCGCATCCCACGGGGTGCGGCCTTGCGTCTGTTCTGGTCTGTAGTGCCGCGCCGGAGATCCGGCTGGACCTGTCAGTTGCGAACGCCGCGGTTGGCGATCATGTCGATGTCGCCACGGCAAAGACCGATATCGTCCAGTTCACGGGCCGAAAGGCGCGACAGCGACTTGCGGGTGATGCGGGCGTCATTCCAGGCCTGAACGGTGCCGAAAAGCGACGCGATCATGCCAGTGATACGGGAGCCGACGGAGACGTCGGAGAAGGAGCGGTTGGTGTCGATCGTGGCCATATGCCTGTTTCCTCTGCGGGGCTGCTGCGGTGCAGCGCGTTGTTTCGATGACCGGCAAATAGGGGGGTGTTCCGCCCTCCGCCAGAGCCCCGGATGCATAGGTCTTATGCGGCCAATGCATATCCAGCCATAAAGTTAAGCGTTTGGAAAACTGTCGTATTCCTGTGATCGAAAATGTCGTTTTCAGGTGACGAAACTTCGCGGACCGATCCCGAAGATGGCAAGATTGTGACCGGCGTTTTTTGCCGTTGCGGAATGGTGCTTGGCCCAAGTTCTGCTTTTGTGCTAGCTGTTGCATAAGAACAATAGCCATGAGGCGGCAGATGAGGGTTCTGGGCATCGATCCGGGCTTGCGGAACATGGGCTGGGGCGTGATCGAGGTGGCGGGAACGAAGATTCGCCATGTCGCGAACGGGATCTGTCATTCCGAAGTGGGGGATCTGGGCGACCGTCTGCTGGCGCTGCATACGCAGTTGACCGGTGTGATTGCGACCTATGCGCCGGATGCGGCGGCGGTCGAACAGACCTTTGTGAACAAGGACGGTGTCGGCACGCTCAAGCTGGGGCAGGCGCGGGCGATTGCGATGCTGGTGCCGGCCCAGGCGGGGCTGCGGATCGGGGAATATGCGCCGAACGCCATCAAGAAGGCGATTGTCGGGGTGGGCCATGCGGACAAGGCCCAGATCGAACATATGGTCCGGCTGCATCTGCCGGGTGTTGTGATCAACGGGGCCGACGCGGCGGATGCGCTGGCGATTGCGATCTGCCATGCGCATCATCTGCAATCGGCGGGTCATCTGACCGCCGCACTTGCCAAGGCAGAGGCGAGGGCACGGGCGTGATCGGCAAGATTACCGGGCGGCTGGACTACCGGGCGGTTGACCATGTGCTGATCGACGTGCGCGGGGTGGGGTATATCGTCCATGTGTCTGACCGGGTGATGGCAACCTTGCCGCCGGTGGGCGAGACGGTGGCGCTGTTTACCGAACTGCTGGTGCGCGAGGATCTGTTGCAGCTGTTCGGGTTCACGACTTTGGTCGAGAAGGAATGGCACAGGCTCTTGATGACCGTGCAGGGCGTGGGGGCAAAGGCGTCGATGGCGATTCTGGGGGCGCTGGGCGCGGATGGGGTCAGCCGGGCGGTCGCATTGGGTGATTGGGCGGCATTGGCGCGGGCCAAGGGTGTCGGGCCCAAGACGGCGCAGCGGGTGATCATGGAGTTGAAGGACAAGGCGCCGGGCGTGATGGCGATGGGCGGGACAGTGGCGGCGGCGATGGGAACCGAGGT
>JBGSWJ010000502.1:0-2005 GCA_041752495.1 Rhodobacterales bacterium | reverse complement strand
AGTGGCGCCGATGGCAGTCAGGCGGTCTTTCAGCTGGGCCAGTTCCTCTGCCGACAGCCCCAACAGCGGCGGGCGCGTCCGGGTCCACAGCGCGGCCCCGTGGCGATAGGCGACCATCGCCTTGATGGCCGGGATCTGGGTGTAGGAATTGGACAGGTCACGAAAGGCATTGATCCTTGCCTGCGCCGCCGCAACCTCGGCCGCGCGGGCGGGGTCGGCGTGGTGCCGGAACACGGTGGCCAGACTGTCGCCCACAAGGTTCGACGTCGCTGTGATACAGCCCGCGCCCCCCATCCCCATCAGCGGCAATAGCAGCGGATCGGCCCCGGCCAGCACGGCAAAGCCGGGGAACCGGTCGATCATCGCCGTCATGTTCTCGATCTTGCCAGCCGAATCCTTGATCCCCACGACCGTTCCGGGAAAGGCGGCCAGCAGCCGCGCGATCAGGTCATGGCTGATCGGCACGCCCGAAACCTGCGGGATATGATACAGCACGATCTGCAGCCGGCTGTCCCCCACGGCCTCGATCACCTGCGCATAGGCCCGGAACAGGCCTTCGTCACTGACGCCCTTGTAATAACTTGGCGGCAGCATCACGACCCGCGTCACACCCAGCGAAAGCGCATGCCGCGTCAGTTCGACGGTCTCCGGCAGGGCATTGACCCCGGTCCCGGGCATGAGCCTGTCCGCGCCCACTGCCCTGGCCGCAGCCTCAAGGATGGTGCGACGTTCCGTGACCGAAAAGGAATTCGCCTCGCCCGTTGTCCCAAGCAGCGCGATGCCGTCGCAGCCATCCGCGATCAGCGTCTGCGCATGGGCGGAAAGCGCGCCCAGATCCGGCGAAAGATCGGCATTCACAGGTGTCGCCGACGCGCAATAAACACCGCGTATCATGCAGGCCTCCGGGTTGCGGCCATGCGGCGGGCATAGGCCAGCGCGTGGTCAAGGTTGACGTTCTTGGCAATGCCTTTGCCCGCGATGTCAAATGCGGTGCCGTGATCGACCGAACAGCGGTCAATCGGCAGGCCAAGGCTGACGTTGACGGCCGTGTCAAAGGCCACCAGCTTGATCGGGATATGCCCCTGATCGTGATACTGCGCGACGATCAGGTCAAAGGCCCCCTGATAGGCGCGGTGAAACACCGTATCCGCCGGGATCGGGCCATACGCATCAATCCCCTCGGCCCGCGCGGCCTGAACCGCCGGGGCGATCTGGGTATCATCCTCATCCCCGAAAAGCCCGCCTTCGCCGCAATGCGGGTTCAGCCCCGCCACCGCGATCCGCGGGGTCACGCCAAGCCGCAGGAACTGCGCATGTCCCGCGTGGATCGTCGCCAGAATCCGGTCCGTCCGCGCCCGGTCAATCGCCCCTTTCAGCGAGATATGTGTCGACACATGAATCACATTCAGCCGTTCCGATGTCAGCAACATGAAGCTCGACTTCGCCCCGGTCAGCGCGGCCAGCATCCCCGTATGGCCGTCATAATGGTGCCCGGCCGCATTCAACGCCGCCTTGTTGATGGGTGCGGTCACGATCCCCGCGATCTCTCCGGCCAACGCCTGCCCGACGGCGGCCTCGATAAAGCGGAAACAGGCCTCGCCGCCGCGTTCGTCCAGCTTGCCAAAGGGCATGACAGGCCCCGGAATCCCGGTCTGGTGGATATCCAGAGTGGCCAGATCGATCCCGGTGTTCAGCACACCCTCGGCGGCCGCAAGGCTGCTTTCATTACCAAAGATGCGATAGGCCCGCCGTTCCCCGGGCGAAAGCGATGCCATCGACTTGATGATGATTTCTGGCCCCACGCCTGCGGGGTCGCCCATTGTGATGCCGATCGGCCCGGTCATGCTTGTCCTTCCCAGTTCGTACGTCCCGGCCCCGTGACCGCATGGCAGGCCACATGGTGCCCCGCCACGACCTCGCGCCAGTCGGGCACCTTGGTCTTGCACAGCTCGCGCGCCAAGGGACAGCGCGGATGGAACCGGCAACCCTGCGGCGGGTTCAGCGG
>JBGSWJ010000501.1:0-3790 GCA_041752495.1 Rhodobacterales bacterium | reverse complement strand
TTTCATCCCGGAAGGGACCGAGGTGACGCAGGGCCTGTGGGCGCTCGGCTGGCGGCGGCTGCGGCGCGACAGGGTGGGGATGATCTGCCTGACCATTGTGGCGATCTATGTGGTCATCTGCATCGGCGGGGCGCTGGGGTTCATCGGATCGACCTGGCGGGATGAGATCGCCAAGCCCTATGCGCCGCCAACGTTGTTGCAGCGTTTCATCCCGGAAGGGAACGAGTTGACGGCCGAGGCGGTTGAGGCGGCCAATGCCAATACGAACCCGAACCGGCAGGGGCTGTCGGCGGCAAATGATCCTTTGGCCGACATGCTGGCGGGGCTGGGTGACAAGGCGGACGAATACAAGACCGAAGAGGTTGAACTGGCCGAGACGCTGTTCCTTGGCGCGGATCAGCGCGGGCGCGACGTGTTTCAGAAGATCCTGAAGGGCACCTCTGTTTCCATGTTTATCGGGCTGTTCGGCGCGTTCTGCGCGGTCATCATCGGGACGGTGATGGGGGCCTTTGCGGGCTATTTCGGGCGCCGGATCGACGATTTCCTGATGTGGTTTTACAGCGTGTTTACGTCGATCCCGGATATGCTGCTGCTGTTGTCCTTTGCGGCCGTGCTGAGCCGGGGGATCAATACGGTGGTCCTTGTCTTTGCGCTGACAAGCTGGACGGGGACGTTCCGGCTGATCCGGGCGGAATACATGCGGGCCAAATCGCGGGAATATGTGATGGCGGCGGATGCCATCGGGGCGAGCCATATGCGGCGGATGTTCGTGCATATCCTGCCCAATGTGAGCCATCTGTTGCTGGTGCAGTTTTCGCTGCTGACCATCGGGATGATCATGTCCGAGGCCGTGCTGTCCTTCCTTGGGTTTGGCGTGGGGATCACGCAGACAAGCTGGGGGTCGGTTCTGGCTGAGGTGCCGGCTGAGTTGTTGCAGGGCTACTGGTGGCAGATGGCGGCGGTGACGGTGTTCATGTCCGTCCTTGTGACGGCGTTCAGCATGCTGACGGACAGTCTGCGCGATGCGCTGGACCCGCGGATCGGATGACAGAAGCGATGACTTTGACAGAAACGCCGCTGTTGTCGGTCCGTGACCTGCGGGTCTCTTTCCGGCTTGAGGACGGGGCGCGGATCGAGGCGGTCAAGGGGATCAGCTTTGACGTGGCGGCGAACCAGACGGTTGCACTGGTGGGGGAAAGCGGATCGGGCAAATCGGTGACGGCGATGGCCATCCTGCGTCTGCTGCCACCTCTGAACAGCGAGATTGTCGAAGGCAGCCGGATCGAGTTCGAAGGCAAGAACCTGCTTGACCTTCCGGTTTCGGCGCTGCGGCATATGCGGGGCCGCGACATCGCAATGATCTTTCAGGAACCGATGAGTTCGCTGAACCCGGTCTATCCTGTGGGCCGACAGATCATGGAATCCCTGCTTTTGCACACGTCGCTGTCGCGGACCGAGGCGCATGCGCGGGCGGTGGAATTGCTCACCGAAGTGGGGATGCCAGAACCGGCGCGGCGGTTTCACAGTTTTCCGCATGAACTGTCGGGCGGGCAGCAGCAGCGGGTGATGATCGCGATTGCGATTGCTTGCGAGCCGAAGCTTCTGATCGCGGACGAGCCGACGACCGCGCTCGATGTGACGGTGCAGAAGCAGATCCTTGCGCTTTTGGCCGAGATCCAGAAGCGGCGGGGGATGTCGATCCTGTTCATCACGCATGACCTGGGCGTGGTGGGAGAGTTTGCGGACCGGGTGGTCGTCATGCGGCACGGCGAAGTGCGCGAGGCGGGGACGATTGCGGAGGTGTTCGGCCACGCAGAGGATGCCTATACCAAGGCGCTCTTGAACTGCAGGCCAAGGCTCGACCGGCGGCCGAAACGGTTGCCGACGATTGATGATTTCTCGGGCCCGGTGCCGTTCGCACCCGGCCCGGACCAGATGCGCGGCTATGGGCCGGGCGATGATATGATCCTGACGGTTGCTGGCCTGTCCAAGCATTTCGTGCAAAGCGACGGGCTGTTCCGCAAGCGCGTGTTCCGGGCGGTGGATGATGTGTCGTTCCAGTTGGCCCGGGGCAAGACCTTGGGCGTGGTGGGCGAGAGCGGTTCGGGCAAGACGACGGTCGGGCTGACGCTGATGCGGTTGCACGAGGCGACGGCGGGGACGGCGCGGTTTGACGGCGTGGACCTGCTGGCGCTGAGCGCGCAGGAGTTCCGGGCCTACAAGCGGCGGATCCAGATCGTGTTTCAGAACCCGTTCGCGTCGCTGAACCCCCGGTTCACGGTGGGGCAGGTTCTGACCGAGCCGATGGCGCTGCATGGGATTGGTGCGACGGCTGTCGAGCGGCGCCAGATGGCGCAGGATCTGCTGGTCCGGGTGGGGTTGCCGGCTGCGTCCTTTGCCAAATACCCCTATCAGTTTTCAGGCGGGCAGCGGCAGCGCATCGCGATTGCGCGCTGCCTGACGATGAAGCCCGATATCCTGATCTGTGACGAGGCCGTTTCGGCTTTGGACGTTTCGGTGCAGGCGCAGGTGCTGAACCTGTTGCAGGATCTGCAGGATGAGTTCGGGCTGTCCTATATCTTTATCTCGCATGACCTGTCGGTCATCAAGCATATGTCGGATCAGGTGCTGGTCATGCAGAACGGCAAGGTGGTGGAGCAGAATACGTCGGATGCGATCTATAGCGATCCGCAGACGGAGTATACGCGCAAGCTTTTGTCGGCGATTCCGGGCGGGCTTGGTCTGGCAGGGGTGCGGCAGGGGGCGTTGGCTTAGGGCCTCGTACGTCTGCGGTTCAGTTTTGCACCGTGACAGAGTATGGAGGCTTTGGCCGGGGACTGACCCTGCGGGTCAGCGACAGGAATGACGGATGATGGTGACCGCTGAGACCCTCAAAAGACATGCAAGACTGTCCGTGGCGCCCATGATGGATTGGACGGATCGCAATTGCCGGGCTTTTCATCGGGTGATTTCGGGACAGGCGCTGCTGTATACTGAAATGGTGACGGCGCAGGCGGTGGTGCATGGGGACCGGGAGCGGCTGATCGGGTTTGCGCCAGCCGAGCATCCGGTAGCGTTGCAGCTGGGCGGGTCGGAGCCTGCGGTGCTGGCCGAGGCCGTGCGGATTGCGGCGGGGTTTGGGTATGACGAGATCAACCTGAATTGTGGCTGTCCGTCGGACCGGGTGCAGTCGGGGTGCTTTGGCGCGGTGCTGATGGAGAGCCCGGCTTTGGTTGCTGAGTGTGTGGCGGCTATGATCGGGGCTTGTGATCTGCCGGTGACGGTGAAGTGCCGGATCGGGGTGGATGATCAGGTGCCGGAAGAGGTGCTGCCCCGGTTCATCGAGACGGTGAGTGCGGCGGGGGTTTCGCGGTTCACGATCCATGCGCGGAAGGCTTGGTTGCAGGGATTGTCGCCCAAGGAGAACCGGGAGGTGCCGCCGCTGGATTACTGGCTGGTATTGGCGATGAAGCGGGCCTTTCCCGAGCTGCATCTGTCGATCAACGGCGGGGTGACGACGCTGGATCAGGCGCTTGACTTGTTGGGGCAGGGCCTGGACGGGGTGATGGTGGGGCGGGCGGCCTATCATGCGCCGATGGATATTCTGGGTGCGGCGGACCGGCGCGTCTGGGGTATGGGCGCGGACAAGTCGGCGGTCGATGTGGCGCTGGCCATGCTGCCCTATATCGAGGCGCATCTGAGCGCGGGGGGGCGGTTGCATCAGGTGACGCGGCATATGCTGGGGCTGTTCACGGGGCGGCCGGGGGCGCGGACGTGGCGGCGGGTTCTG
>JBGSWJ010000500.1:0-2606 GCA_041752495.1 Rhodobacterales bacterium | reverse complement strand
GCCATCGCCTGCGCGGCTGTAGGGGGTGGGGCCGGACCCTTTGAGCTGGATATCGCGGCGCTGGCCGGTGGTGTCGATCACCTCGCCCAGCAGGATGGCGCGGCCATCGCCCAGTTGCGGGTTCCAGTTGCCGAACTGGTGCCCGGCATAGACCTGCGCGATGGGGGTGGCCCCGTCGGGGATCAGGTTGCCGGCAAAGACCTGTGCGGCTTCGGGCGTGTGGAGGGCTGCGGGGTCGATCCCGAGGGTGCGGGAGAGGGCGTCGTTGGCGACGATGATCTGCGGGCGGCTCACGGGCGTGGGGGATTGCGGCGTGAACAGGCGCGCAGGCAGGCGGGCGTAGCTGTTGTCGAAGGGGATATGCAGGGTCATGGGAGGGATGTAGCGGGGCGGAGGCGGTGCGCCAAGGGGGGATGGGGGGTGACGGGACGCTCGTCCGCGCGACGCGCGACCTCGCTGCGGGTGTGGGTTTCTTTGTCTTCCAAATACCTCGGGGGGCTGCGCAGCAGCGGGGGCAGCGCCCCCTCCGGATTGTGCCGTCAGAGCGGATCGGTCATGAGCGCCTTGGCCTGAGCGATGAAACCGGCGCGGGCGGCGAAATGGGCCAGCGCCATATCTGTCGGGTCGAGGCGGAGGTGGAGGGCGCGGAGGCCGCTTTGGGCCAGCGAGATGGCGATGCCGTGCAGGCTTTCGGTGCCGATGCCGCGGCGGCGGACCGAGGGGCGGACGTAGATGTCGGTCAGCCAGCCTTCCAAAGCAGCCAGATCGACGGACCAGCCGAACGAGAGGATGACATAGCCCAATGGTGCGCGCTGGGGGCCGATGAGCCAGATCGCGCCATGGGGGCTTCCCGACAGGAGGGGGGCCGTGGCGCGGTCGCGGTGGTGATCGTCCAGCCGCAGCCCTCGTTCCTCATGGGCGCGGGCCATGAGGGAGAGGAGGCGGTCGCGGTCCTCGGTCGTGGCGAGGTGGACGGCGGTTGTCACAGGCGCGACAGGCGGTCGGTCAGAAGCGCGTAGAAGCCGTCGGCGTGCACGCCGCCCAGGAACATCGCATTGCGCGTCCGGTTCGTCACGCCCCACCAGTCGGCCACGGTCATGCCGAGGGTGAGGGGGGACTGGGTCTCGATTTCCACATTGATGAAGCGGCCGGAGAAGAGATGGGGTTCGAGCAGGTAGGCGATGACGCAGGGGTCGTGGAGGGGGCCGCCGTCGCTGCCGTATTTCTGCACGTCGAAGCGTTCGAAGAAGTTGAGCCATGCAACAACGACATCACCCAGATGCGAGCGGAAAGCGCGGAAGGCGTCGATCCGGGCCTTGGTGGTCAGCACCTTGTGGGTCACGTCGAGGGGGACGACGGTCAGTTTGGCGCCCGAGCGGAAGACAATGTCGGCGGCTTCGGGATCAACGTAGATGTTGAACTCGGCGGCGGGGGTGATGTTGCCGACTTCGAAATAGGCGCCGCCCATGAGGACGATTTCCCCGATCCGGGGGATGATGTCGGGGGCGCGGGTCATTGCTGTGGCGATATTGGTGAGCGGGCCGAGGGGGCAAAGGGTGACGGTCCCGGGGTCATGGCTGCGGAGCGTGTCGATGATGAAGTCGACGCCGTGCTGATCCTGCAGGGGCATGGTGGGCTCGGGCAGGTCGATGCCGTCAAGGCCGGTCGCGCCGTGGACATGTTCGGCGGTCAGCAGCGGGCGGGTCATGGGTCTGTCGCAGCCCGCAAAGCATTTCACGTCGCGGCGGTTGGCGACCTCGCAGATGACGCGGATGTTGCGCCGGGTCTGGGGCAGGGTGGCGTTGCCCGCTACCGCCACGATGCCGAGCAGGTCGATGTCATCGGGCGAAGCGAGGGCGAGGAGGATGGCAAGGGCGTCGTCCTGGCCGGGGTCGGTGTCGATGATGATCTTGCGGGGCGGCATGGGGGCTCCGGTCTGGCAGCGGGTTGGCGGGTATCAAAGCCGGAACGGGAGGCGGAGTCGAGGGTGCGCGGGGCCGTGGTGAGGGTCAGGGTTTCAGGCGGCGTTCGGTCAGGGTGGAGACGAGGATCGAGGCCAGGACGCAGGCCGAGAAGAGGTAGAGACCCCATGCGGTTTCGACCGTGCCAAGGCCGATCGACTTGATCACGACCACATAGAGGGCGATCAGGAAAACATCGGCCATGGCCAGTTTGCCGAGCCAGGCCAGGACCGGAAGCACGCGAGGCACAAGAAGGCCCGCGTGGATGAGCGCCAGGCCGATGGTCTTCATCATGGGCGCAAAGATGGCGAGGAAGGTTACGAGAAGGGCCAGCGCCACGTCGGATTCCCAGAGCGACTGGAGGCCCGAGACGACGGTGATTTCGTCCAGGCCAAACAGCGGCAGCAGGCCTGCCCGCAGGAGCGGCGCGAACCACGACAGGGGAAACAGGATCAGAAGGGCCAGATTGGCCAGTTGAAGGGCGCGCATCGGTTGCCTTTGCCGCAGGGGGCCTTGGGTCACGGAGAGTCGGGGCAGGGTGGCGGGCCGGACGGGTGGTGGCAAGGGGCAATCGGAGGGCCCGCTGCGGCGTCAACCGGGGGTGGGTGCTTTTTGGCAGCGGTGGAGGGGGCGCTGCCCCCGCGC
>JBGSWJ010000499.1:0-9804 GCA_041752495.1 Rhodobacterales bacterium | reverse complement strand
CCGCCCCGCTTTGCGCCTCGGCCCGCAGACGCGCCAGATCGGCCTGCTGCGCGGCCAGCACATTGCGCATCACGTTGATCGTCGCCGCGATTTCAGCCGAGTTGCGGTCAAGATCGCTCCGCACCTGATTAAGCACCTGCTCCTCGGTCGCGAACTTCTGCTGCAGATACCCCAGATAGGTGCCACTGACTGCACCCGCGGTCGTCGTCACCGACATCCCGAACAAGGGCGATCCATAGACCTCGGTGCCCAACGCCCCTGCCGCCGCACCCAGCGCCGCCCCTTCCAGAATCGTCCGGCTCATGATCGCCGCCCGGTTCACAAGCGCCGGGTCCGCCCCCGGCGTGCCCTGCACCGCAGGCGAAGTCGATGGCGGCGGGCCGCAGGACGCCAGCACCATCAAACCGGACAAGGCCGCAATCGTCAGTCTTGTGCCGAAAAATCTGTCAGCCATGCGTAACTTCCTTTGCGTGAAGGGTCAGTCTCTCGAACGTGCGTCAGAAAAAGCGCCGCGTCATCTCTCACCCGCTGATCGACCGTCCCCTGCGACCCACCGGCACCGGCGCTGGCGATCAGGTCGATCGTCGCATCGTCGCGCAGAAAGTCCGCCGCGTTGTCGATAAGCTCCTGATAATAGGTCCGGCTCTGGTCCAGCCGCTCAAGGATCCGTTCCCGGGCCATCTCGATATCATAAACGTCCCGCTGCGCCTGCTCCAGGATGGGCGCCGCATCGGGATTGTCCTTCGCAATCGCCTCGATCTGCGCCAACGCATCCAAAGACACCGATTGCAACCTGTCCACACTCCGCAACGCGACAAGATCGGTCCGCATCCTCTGCGCCGTCGCAGCCGCCAGGATCATCGCCCGCGCCGCCGCATCGTCGTACAGCGGGCCCAGATCCTGCCCGTCCAGTGCCGGGTTCTGCGCCAGGTACATCCCGACCGCATCCGCCAACCCGCTGTCACCCGCCTGCACCGGGAGCCCCACCACCGCCAGCGCCGCCGTCAGGGCAACCGGATCTTCCCCGGCAAGGTTGATACCACGCGAATCCGTATCCGCACTGACCGGAACCGAAAGCCTCTCGCGCGCAATGTCGGCAAACATCCCCTCTGGGTAGACGTCCAGATAGGCCTGCATCGCCGCACTATCGCCCGCCGCGTAGGCCACCCGCCAAGCGCGCACCTCCTCGGTTACTTCGTCTTCCGGCCCGATCGTATCCCGCGCGGTGGACAGTACATGCTCGCCGATCAGTGCCTCTTCGACCCAGGGCACCTGACGCCCGGCGGTATCCAGCACCACCTCCTGCCGCACACGGCCCAGCATCAGCCGCACATCCAGCCCCGGCGTATCGATATTGTCGAGCAATGCGCTCGTGAACACGCTGTTATCCCCCGCACCGTCATAGGCCACGTTGCCCGGGTCGGTCGAATAGGCGATCAGCATCCCCACACCGCCGCTTGTCCTCACCAGCCCCGGCTTGACCGTGCCCGTATCCGCAAACGGCGTGTCCCGGCAGGCATCCAGCAGGATCAGCCCGGCCTGTGGCGCGGCATTGATCATCGTCTCGCGGATCTCGGTCATGGTCAGCGAGGCAGACTCGACGGCGGTCACATCCGCCCCGTTGAAATCCACGCCCACCAGCAGGTTGTCACCCCCCACCTGGACCCCGTGACCCGCGTAAAAGAACAGCGCCATCTCGGCCCCCTTGGCCTGTGCGCCAAAGTCGGCCAGCGCCGCCCGCATCCCCGCGGCGTCCAGATCCGTCGCCTCGATCACCTGAAACCCGTTCCGTTCCAGCGCCTCGGCCAGCGCATGCACGTCATTCACCGGGTTATCCAGATCAAGTTCATCCCGCGCATAATCCGAATTGCCCAAAAGCAACGCAATCCGGTCCGCCGCAGCCGCGGCCACGGGAACAAACGTCAATACCGCGGCAGCCAGGGCTAGGGTCCGGTGGAAAAGCATCTGGATCAACCGTTCCGATCAAGAATGGACAACGCAAAGACACAAACACCACTTCTCTGGCCCACACTAGGCTATCCGCGCCCCCGACACGAAAGGTTTTCCGTCCCGCCGGAAACTTCTCTGTGAAATCTCTGCGACGGGCCGAAAAAATTTATGGAAACGCCGTAGACTGTCCATCGGTGAACAGTCTTGCCCGAAAACTGGTCTATGGGAACAGTCACAGGAGGTCGTCAATGCTCGACAGGTCAATCGCCTGCGAAATGGTCCGGCAAGCCGGCTGGCTCGCCGAGACCCCGCCCGCCTTCCGCGAGGCCGTGCTGGCCGAATCTGCGGTCCTGCCCTTTGACAAGGGCGACTGGATCTACCGCAGCGGCGATCAGGGCGGCGGGCTCTGGGCCGTCGCCGACGGCGGCATCCATGTAGAGTTTACCCAAGGCGCCAGCTCCCCCCGCTTCGCCATCTTCGCCTCGACCGGCTTCTGGGCCGGACAGGCCACCATCCTGACCGGCAGCCCCCGGCAGATCGGCCTTCGCGCCACGCGGCCCACGGTCATGCTGCATCTGCCCCGCCCAGCCTTTCTCGCCATCGCCGCCACTGACCCCGAGGCATGGCGCTGGATCGGCATCCTGACCTTTCACCACATGGTCGCCGTCATCGGCCTGCGCGAAGACGCGACTCTTCGCAACCCGCAGGACCGTGTCTGCGCCACGCTCACCCGCATGACCCAGACGCAATGGGGCGGCCCGCCGCCGCGCGACCAAAGGTCCGTCACCATAGATTTCAGCCAGGAAGAACTCGCTGATCTTTGCAACGTGTCGCGGTCCTTTCTCGCAACGCTCCTCAACCGCCTGCGCCGCGACGGGCTGATCGACCTGGCCTACCGGCAGGTCATCATCCCCGATCCGGCCCGGTTCCGGCTGGCCTTCGTAGCAATCCCGACAGATCAACACCACCAACCAATGAGGCACCCATGACCGACACATCCCCCGCCATCGACCGTCGGACATTCCTGACCACCACCGGCGCAACTCTGGCCGCGTTGACCACGGGTCTCGCGGGCCGCGCCATGGCACAGGGCACCCGCGCGCCCAACATCGTCTATATTATCGCCGATGACCTTGGCTTTTCCGACGTCGGCTTCAACGGCTCTGATATCCCCACACCCAATATCGATGCCCTCGCCGCCGAAGGTGCCCGTCTGGGCCAGTTCTATGCCCAGCCCATGTGCACCCCCACCCGCGCCGCGATCCTGACCGGCCGCTATCCCCTCCGCTATGGCCTGCAAAGCGGCGTCATCCCCTCGGCGGGGACATACGGTCTTGCGACCGACGAATACCTCATGTCGAACGCGCTCCGCGACGCGGGCTACCGCACCGCTCTTGTCGGCAAATGGCACCTCGGCCATGCCGACACCGCCTACAGGCCCCTGCAGCGCGGCTTTGACTCTTTCTACGGCGCGCTCGTCGGCGAAATCGACCACTTCGAACACGCCTCGCACGGGGTCAAGGATTGGTACCGCGACAACGAACCGCTCGACGAAGAAGGCTTTGACAACATCCTCTTCGGGACCGAGGCCGCCCGCGTCATCGCCGCACAAGACCCGGAACAACCCCTGTTCCTCTACCTCGCCTTCACCGCCCCCCATTCGCCCTATCAGGCCCCCGAAGAATACGTCGCCCGCTTTGCCCATATCGAGGACGAACAGCGCAGGCTCTATTCCGCCATGGTCTCGGTCATGGACGATGAAATCGGCCGCGTCATTGCCGCACTTGATCAGGCAGGGATGCGCGACAACACCATCATCATCTTCCAAAGCGACAACGGCGGCGTCCGTTCGGCCATGTTCGCAGGAGAATCCCCGGTGGGCGATATCCTTCCCGCCGACAATTCTCCATTCCGCGATGGCAAAGGCACGCTCTACGAAGGCGGCACCCGCGTCGCCTCCTTCATCAACTGGCCCGGCCATGTGGCCCCGGGTGATGTGACCGGCATGATGCATGTCGTGGACATGCTCCCCACGCTTGCCGGTGTCGCCGGAGCCGATCTCTCGGCCTCCAAACCACTCGACGGCATGAACGTCTGGGACACGCTCAGCACAGGCGCCCCCAGCCCCCGGACCGACATGATCTACAACGTCGATCCCACGGCAGGCGCCATCCGCACCGGCGACATGAAACTCGTCTGGACGGCCTCTCTCCCCCAGCGGGTGGAACTTTTCGACATCAGTGCCGACCCCGGCGAAACGATCAACCTTGCCGAAGAGAACCCCGAACTGGTCGCCACGATGCAGGCCCAGATCGAACAGATCGCCCGCGACATGACCCCGCCCCTTCTGATCGGAGAGGCGATCCGCCTGACCTTTGGCGCACCTCCGGTTCAGGCCGATCTGTCGTCGATCCTGAACCAGCAGGGCGGCTGATCATCAGCCGGGAGGCGCCTTGCCATGCGCGGTCAGGATCGCGCTGACCAGCGCCGCCACCCGGGGCAGTTTCAGCCTTTCTGCCCAATAGGTGATCTGGAACGGCGCGGTATAGCCAAACCGCGCCGGGGCCAGATCGCGCAGCACCCCCTGGGCCACCCAAGGGGCCGCATAATGCGTCGGCAGATAACCCAGAAACCGCCCCGTCAGGATCAGGATCGCCTCCGGCTCCATCGCCGCCACTGTCGCGCCGATCCGGTTCCCCGCAAACACCTTGATATCCCGCGCCCCCCAATACCGCCGCGCGATCAACCGATACTTCCGCACCGCGTCAAAATCGATCTCGGCATCAGGCACGCCGAACAGCGGATGCTCCCGACCGCAATAGAAATGGTGCCGCTCGTCATACAGGTCCACATACTCCAGCCCCAGCGCGAGCCGCGGAAAACTGCCCACCGCCACATCCAGCGCCTGATCCGTCACATCGCGCAGCAACTGGTCGGGCGGGTTGCTGACCAGCCGGATCTCACTCTCGGGCGCGATCCCGGCATAATCGGCAAAAGCCTTTACCATATGTGAATTGGGGTCCGTCACCGTCGAATCGACCAGCCCCACCCGCACCGGCCCCGCCAGCCTGTCCCGCAACCCCGCCACCCGGGATGCAAAGCTCTCGCTCGCCGCGATCAACTGCCGCGCCTCGGCATAAACCGTCTCCCCGGCTTCAGTCAGCGCAAAACCCGCCCGCCCCCGACGGCAAAGGCTCAACCCCAGCCGCGCCTCCAGCGTCTTGATCTGGCTCGAAATGGTGGAAAGGCTGATGCCCAGCCCAACCTCGGCCGATGCGAAACCACCTGCATCCACCACCTGAACAAAGACCTTCAAAAGCCGCAGATCAGCCGGATCAAGGGACGGGCGCGGCATCACATTACTCCGAAAATATCAAAGTGAACTTTGATTCATTCCCATTTTATCCAAGATAACCCTTCGCCACAATTGTCCGGACTGCACCAATGGGGGCCACATGACCTGGACGCTTGAATCGGAAACCGGCCGCCTGACGGATGTCCTGCTTTGCCGCCCGGACAACTACGGCTGGATTCCGACCAACTCCATCGCCAAGGCCACGCTTGCCGCCAACGCCCCCTTTGACCGCGCCGCCCTCAATGCCGAATACGCTGAATTTGAAGCGGCGCTGGATCAGGCCGGCGTCCGCCGCCACTATCTCACGCCCGAGGATCACCTCCGCTATCAGGTCTACACCCGCGACTCCTCGCAAACCTCTCCCGGCGGCCCGGTCCTCACCATGCTCGCCATGCCGCAACGGCGCGGGGAATATGCCTCCGTCCTGTCCTTCTTTGACAACGCCATGTGGAAACTGGCGACCCGTGGCACCGTCGAAGGCGGCGATATCCACCTGATCCGCCCGGGCCTTGCCGCGATCGGCACGTCGGGCGGCCGGACCGATCCGGCAGGGGCCGAACAATACGCAGACTGGCTGCGCGAATTGGGATGGGAGGTCATGGTCGTCCCTTTCGACGACCACTTCCTACACCTCGACGTGATCTTCTCCATGGCCGCCCCCGGCCTCGCCCTCGCCTGCACCGAGGCGTTACCGGACACGTTTATCACATGGTGCCGCGATCACCAGATCCGCCTCATCGACGTCGGTTACCGCGAGACGATGGCCGACATGGCCTGCAACGTGCTGGCGCTCGGCGCGGACCGCGTCATCTCGCCCCGCCATTCAACACGGACGAACGCCGCACTCCGTGCCGAAGGATTGACCATCCTTGACCCCGAACTACGCCTTTTCGCCAAAGGCGGCGGGTCCGCGCATTGTATGTCCATGCCGCTGGCCCGAGACAAGGACTGACAAAACGCACCGACGCGATACAGACGCAATACAGCATCACAAAAGGGAGCCCGATTTTGAAGAACACCACCGCTGCACTGGCCCTTCTGACCGGGCTTTCCTCACAGGTTCAGGCACAGGAACTCAACGCCCTTGTCTGGTGCGACCACACCGACCCGGCCCTGATCGAACCGTTCGAAGAACAATTCGGCGTCACCGTCAACCTCAAGGAATACGAAGGCACAGGGGCCGGTCTGTCGATCATCGAACAGTCACAGCCCGGCGACTGGGACGTCCTCGTCATCGACGGAATCGACGTGCCCCGCGCGGTCGAAGCCGGGATTCTCGCACCCCTGCCCAAGGATCAGCTGCCCTACGATACGCTCTTCCCCGAACTCGTCATGGCCGAAAACCACGAAATCGACGGCCGAGTCTATGCGATATCCGAAAAATTCGGCTACAATACCGTCTCCTTCAACTCCGAAAGCGTCTCTGCCGCTGACATTGCTGACATGACCCGCCTCTGGTCAGGCGATTTTGCGGGCAGGCTCGCGGTTTATGACTACTATCTCCCCGTCATGGGGATGATCGCCGTTGGCCTCGGCCTCAAGACCGCCGACCTCAAGATCGAAGACCTCCCCGCCATCGAAGCCGCGCTGATCGCGCTCAAGGATTCCGCCGAAAGCGTGGGCGACGTGGTCTCAAGCCAGACCGCCATTGCCACGGGCGAGGTCGAAATCCTCGTCGGCGGCGGCGAATGGGTCACCGCTGGCCTCACCGGCGATATGCCCCAACTCGACTGGGTCATCCCCGATCAGGGTGCCGTCCGCTGGTCGCAATCCATTGGAGTCTTTGCAGATTCCAAACAACCCGACCTCGCGCTCGAGTTCGTCAAATACATCCTCTCCCCCGAAGGACAGACCCGGCTTGCCACCTCATCCTGCTACTGGGCCATGCCCGCGAACGCGGCCTCAGGCACCGTCCTGACCGACGAACAAAAGCGCGCTCTGCGCTGGGACGATCAGGCTGCCTATCTGGCCCGCGCCCAGCTTTACCCCGCCCCGGATGCCGAACTTGACGCCGCCATGCAGGACGTCTGGACCCGGTTCCTGGCACACTGATGTCCCTCCGGATCGAGGACAGGGAAAGACGGCGGTCCTGGGCGCTTCTCGCGCCCGCCGTTCTCTGGACTGCGGTCTTTTTCCTGCTGCCCTTTGCCATCATGGTCGCGATGAGCCTTTGGCAAAGGACCGACGACGGGATCGAACGCACATGGTCGCTCGTCAACTACCTGACTTTCTTCGGAAATCCGACCTATATCGAGGCGCTCTTCAACTCGCTTGAAATCACCTTGATCGTGACGGCCCTGTCGATCCTGCTGGCCTACCCCCTCGCCTGGATCATCGCTGAAGAGGTGCCCGAACGATATCGCCGCCTCGCGCTTGTGCTGGCGGTCGTGCCCTTCTGGACATCCTACATCGTCCGTTCCTACGCATGGTCTCTCGTTCTGGCCAAACAGGGCGTCGTCAACACCGCGCTTGAAGGGATCGGCCTGCCCACGCTCGACCTCTCCAACTCGCGCGCCGCCATCGTGATCGGCTTCACGCATTTCTTCACGATGCTGCTGACGCTCACGATCTACGCGAGCCTGACGCAACTCCCTCCAAACCTCCGCCGTGCGGCGGCCGATCTGGGGGCAGGGCCTTGGGCCACGTTCCGACATGTGATCCTGCCTTTGACCGCCCCCGGGATCGCGGTCGGCGCATTCCTGACCTTCGCGCTCTGCATTGGCGACTATGTGACCCCGCAAATCCTGGGCGGCGGCAATGATCTGGCCCTCCCGCAACTCATCATGCTGCAACTTGGCCGCCGCGCCGATCTGCCTATGGCGGCGGCGCTTTCCATCGTCCTCATGGCCGTCGTGACGCTCGCCTACCTTGCCGTCGCCCGCTACATGAAGGTGGCGCGATGACCCGCTTCGCAATCTCTGCCGCCTACATGGCCGTCCTTTATGCCTTCATCTTCCTCCCCGTCGCTGTCCTTGTCCTCTTCTCCTTTCAGGACGGCCGCTTTCCGATCCCGCCGTTTCAGGGCTTCACGCTGAAATGGCATCTTGAGGTGCTGGGTGACGAAGACCTGATGGCGGCCCTCCTCAATTCCTTCCTCGTGGCATTTGGATCATCCGCCTTGGCCCTCGCCCTCGGCTTCCTCGCCGCGCGTGGCCTTGCCACGTCCGCCCTGCCGCTGGCCCGCACAATCCGCGCCGCTCTGACGGCCCCCCTCTCGGTCAGCTACCTCGTCATCGGTCTCGGTCTGCTGGCCAGCCTCAACCTCGCCGGGATCGGCCTCTCACTCTGGACCGTCGCCGTAGGCCATGTCGTCATCAACACGCCCCTCTGCTTTGCCATCTGCACCGCCGCCATTAGCCCTGCACAACAACAGGCGGAACGTGCGGCACGCGATCTGGGGGCGGGGGAATGGGCGGTCATGCGGCTTGTCACGGCTCCCATGATCATGCCCGCGCTTGTCGCGGCCTTCTTTCTGTCCGTCACCTTCTCATGGGATGAATTCATCATCGCCTTCCTCCTCTCCCGCTTCGACGTAACCCTCCCGGTCGAGATCTGGAGCCTCCTGCGATCCGGCCTGAACCCCAAGACGAATGCCGTCGGCAGCCTTGTGTTCCTCATCTCGGCCCTTGCCTTTCTGGCAGTCGAACTGTCGGCGCGGCGCAGATGACGGCCCGGATCGACATTGCGGGCCTCACCCGCCGCTATGGCGATGCGCTGGCACTGGCGGGAGTGTCCCTCACCATCGAGGCAGGCGAATACTGCGTCCTCCTCGGCCCCTCCGGCTGTGGCAAGACGACCCTTCTCAACATCATCGGCGGCTTTGCCGACCCGACCGTAGGGCAGTTGACCATCGGCGGGCGCGATATGGTCGGCGTCCCTGCTGCCAAACGCCCCACCACCACCGTGTTTCAGGATTACGCGCTCTTCCCCCACATGACGCTGATCGACAACGTGGGCTTCGGCCTGCGCATGCGCGGCGTGGGGCGCGCCGCCCGCCACGCCAAGGCGCAAGAGATGCTCGACCTTGTCGGCCTCAAGGACGCGGATCGAAAGAAACCCTCCGAACTCTCCGGCGGCCAGCGGCAGCGCGTCGCACTTGCCCGGGCGCTAGCCGTTGATCCAGACGTGCTCCTCCTCGACGAACCCCTCGGCGCGCTCGACCTCAACCTGCGCCGGTCCATGCAAGAGGAACTCAAGGCGATCCAGCGCCGCGTCGGCGCAACCTTTGTCCACGTCACCCACGATCAGGAGGAAGCGATGGCCATCGCCGACCGGATCGTCGTCATGAACGCCGGTCGGATCGAAGATCAGGGGCCACCTGAACGCGTCTACCGCGCACCGGCGACGCGGTTCGTGGCATCCTTCCTGGGCGAGACGAACTTTGTCCCCGCCACCGTCCGCCAGGGGCGGCTCGACAGCCCGCTCGGCGATCTTGGCCTGACGACTGCTGCCGAAGGCACGGCCCTCACCGTCTGCATCCGTCCCGAACACATCGGGCC
>JBGSWJ010000498.1:0-25791 GCA_041752495.1 Rhodobacterales bacterium | reverse complement strand
CGTGGCCCCGGCTTCGGCCGGATCGGCCAGCATGACCTGTTCGAACGATATGGTCGCCGGTGCCGCATAGTCGGCCGCATTTGCGGCATACCAAGCAGCCAGTTCGGCATCGGTCGGGCTCAGCGCGCTGGCAGCCGATTCTCCCAGAAACTCCATCTTGAGCCGCATGCGTTGCCGGATCACGGGATCATCGCGGTCAAGGCCAAGTGCCAGTGCTTCGCGGTAGAGAACCTCTTCACGCACATATTCGGCGATCAGCCCGTCAAGTTCATCCGGGGAAGGCGCACGGTTCCATGTCGCCGCGAACTGCGCCGCCAGACGATCACGCACGGCCGGCGTTATGTCGATCACCGTCGTCGCTGCAACGGGCGTTTCCGTCGAAACTGAATTGCCGGGGTAGAGGAGAAACACCACCGTGCCGATCAGGATGAAATGCAGCAAAGGCTCTCGGATGACGCGGCCAAGGAAGGATTTCGAATTCACGCCCAACACTCGATTCTGAACTCGGTAAAGTCTCCGATCTTTCGGGCACCGGGACAATCCGCTCCACGTTGTTAATCTGTGCGCCACGATCACAGAAGACAGGGAAAGCCACACAACAATGACAGCCGCGAGGAATTCGCTGCAGCGTCAACCAATCGGCCACAAGTGCCGTGCTGCGATGACGCAATGACATGGCCGATTTTGGCTGACTTCACCCTAGCGCCCTCGCAGCAGCGAAACAACAGGCACCTGTCGGCCGCGGACAAATGAGGGCGCTGGTGAAGTGTCCGAGCGCCTAAACACTGGCATCGTGTCTTCGCGGCTATACAGATGAGGGTCGCCGGTCACAGTGGCCCTTTGAGGTCCGCACGACGACAGTTCCGCAATCTCGTTCTTTGGTCACCAAAGTCACCATTGCAGCGGCAGCCGTCGTAGCTATGCGGGTTGCGCCAGTGCCGGACGCTATGCGTCCTTCAGATCTGATCTTCCGGGCGCCTTGGTCATCTCAGACTTACCGAAGGTATTGACCAGGTCGACTGGAACGCGGACCCGGGCCGAATAGCGTCCGGAACGTCGGATGAGATCATTCATGGCCGCCCCGGTGTAACTACCCTGCCTAGCTTCCATGTGTTACGCTGTCGCCTCGCAAAATCCAATTTATACAAATACTTATCCTTAACAGCTGTTTAAGTTATGAGGGTTTAGGCTCCTCTCACTCCGACCAGAGATCCCTGTTTTTCATGTTTTCACTCGGCTTCAGGCCACAAACGGATTGGCCTGTGGCAGGCGCGTCCCCTTCCCTGCGATGCGGCAAGGGGCCAACCTTGGCCCGCGCTGGGAGTGGCTTGGGGAGGTTCCGCAGGAGCGATGGCCGAGAGCGATTCGGGTTAGTGTGGTGCGGCCGGGGGCCATTGCGGCCATTGTTGCGGGCGCGGACCAGGTCACGGTGCGGCCCCTATACCCTTCGCTCCAGCGTGCTGCGCAGACCGGCAACCGATTCCCGCTGACCCTCTTTCCCGTATGACAGAAATTCATGGCCGGCCCGGAACCCTTCGATGCGGGCCGACGCCTCCTTGATCCCGGCGATGGCTGCGGCAAGCAGAACCTGATTGCGGCGGACCATTCCGGCGATCCTTTGCAGCACCGGCGCGTCAAGGTCTGCGGCCGGCAAGACCCCGAAAAGCGGTGGTTTCTGATCCGAAAGCGCGGCCAGGCGGGCGAAATCACCCGCCAGAAGTGCCGCCTGTTCCTTGCGCAAGTGATCTTCGACAGCCGCGGCGATTTGGTGTTTACGCATGTGGATCCGGCCCTTTCATCGCCTCGAACAAGGACTGGGCGAGGCCGATTCCGCCCGCGCGGACCATCTGGGTTGCTTGCGCCTCAAGAAGGAAAGACGCGAACTGGTCTTCACCCGCGCCGCCGCCAAACCCTTCGGGCGATTGGCCAAGGCCGCCGGACCGCAGCATTTCTGCCAGAAACCCGGCTTCGAGTTTCTGGGCTGCGGCAAAGAGTTGCGCGTCCCGCGAAGGGGCCTGTGGCAGGGGCGGCGGCGTTGGGGCGATCTGGGACAAGTCCTTCTCCACTTTTCTGGAACTGACACCATTTGGGGGAAGACCGGTAAAGATCCGGTAACTTTACTATGCCTATCTTGCCGCTTGTCGGGCCGTTTGCCCGCAGCGAGGGGTCATGCAGGTCACATCCATCTTGGGCACGGCAGGGGCGGTGGCGGGACCGGGGAAACCGCCGATCCCTGTGCAAGTCCTTTTCGCGGGGGCCTTTGAAGCGTTGGTTGGCAGGGCTTCGGCTGATCCCGGAGCCGGAGTTGCGTCCGAAGAAGCCTTGGCCAGGGAAGAGGAGCCCGGCGAGACGAAAGCCGGGGCGGATCCGATTGACCCCGCCTTGCCCCTGACCGTCGAAGGCGGTGCGACCGATCCCCTGCCGGAACTGCCGTTGACGGCTGCGGTCTGGACGGTGCCTGGCACCGATGCCCCAGTGTTGCCGTTTGCAGCAGCACGGATGGTAACACGGGCAGAACTGCCGGAGACGCGGCCCGGCGCCGTTCCCGGCGATCCGTCCGTGCCGGGTTTGCCTTTGAGGGAAGGCGGATGGGCGGGCGCACCTGTCTTGCCGCCGGGGGCCGGGCAGGCGGCTGAAACGGCCGTGTCCGAGAGGCCGGCAGAGCCGGAAAAGATCCCGGCACGGGCTGTCATGATGGCCGAAAGTGGACGTGGTCATGCTTTGGCGGCTCAGTTTGCCTTGCTGGCCGAAGCGCAGAAGCAAGCGACCGGACTGCAGTCCCCCGAGGGTCGCAAGGAGGCCCTGATGCGGGATAGCGCCGGGTCACCGACAGGGCAGGGAACCGGAAGCACCCTGACGCCATTGGCCTTCGCGACGGCGCAGACCGCCGTCACCCCGCCCGCGCCATCTCCGCCCGGGCCTGGACCTGTCGGAACCTCCTTGCCTGAAAGCATGGGGCTTCGGGGCGATCCAGCGGCTGACCGCCCGGCGGGGATGGCAAAGGCAGCGTGGGTGCAGAGGCCCATGATAGAAGTTCAGGACCCGGAGAGCGGGGAATCCGCCCGGCCCGAATCAATGGCTGACGGTGCCGGACTGCGCATCCAGACCCTGTCTGATCAGCAGCGAACCCACGTCGTGTCCCACGCAACAGAGGAACGTCAGGCCCGGCATGTGGCGCATCAGCTCGCCACGGCCCTTGGCGCGATGCGGGATCGGCCGACCGAAATTCTTCTTGATCCCGAGGAACTTGGCCATGTCCGGATGTCGCTTCAGACGGGCGACACGGCCATTGCGATGTTCATTCAGGCCGACCGCCCCGAAACGGCCGACCTGATGCGCCGCCATCTTGATCAGCTGGCACAGGAATTCCGCGCCATGGGGTATCAGGACGTCACCTTTCTATTCACTGACAGAGACGGGCAGCGGTCGTCGTCGCATCGCGCCCCGGGACCGCCCGATGACGACATCCCGGGCTTTTCCGCCACAGGCGTTCAGCCCCGGACAAGCCCCCAGCGCGCATCGACAGGTGCGCTCGACCTCAGGCTCTAAGAGAGACTGGCTACAATGATTTCACCCACGAACGCGACAAGCACGACAGCCGCACCGACCGTGCCAACGACGGCGTCACAAGAGGGTACCCCCTCGGACTATGACACCTTTCTGCAGATGATGACGACGCAGCTGATGAATCAGGATCCACTTGATCCGATGGATTCGGCCGAGTTTTCCATGCAGCTTGCGACCTTTTCGGGGGTCGAACAGCAGGTGAAGTCCAACGAGTTGCTGACATCGATCCAGTCGCAGCTTGTGACCTCGGGGATGGCCGAAATGGCGGCCTGGGTCGGCCAGGAGGCCCGGGCCCCCATTGCCGGCAATTTCGACGGAAGTCCTATCACCATCGCACCCAACCCGGCCGCGATTGCTGATCAGGCCACCCTGGTTGTGCGGGACGACAACGGCAATGTCGTTCAGGAATTTGCGATCCCGGTTTCGGCCGAACCGATCGAATGGGCCGGTGTCACAACCGACGGAAGCCCCCTGCCTGATGGCCTCTACACCTTTGAAATCGTGAGCTATGCGGCCGGCGAAGAGATCCTGAGAGAGACCGCCGACATCTATTCGACCGTGCAGGAGGTCCGGTCGCAGGACGGGATCAACATGCTGGTCATGAGTGGCGGGGTCGCCGTGCCCGCCGCTGCGGTCACCGCCCTGCGCGCGCCTGCCACGGCATGACCCTAGATCGCTGCGATGATCCAGATTGCCGCCGCGCCCAGGGCCGCGCCCAGCGCGACCCATCCGGCATTTTGCCAAAGCCGAGACGTTGGTGGCGGCGTTTTCTCCACCGATTGGCGGATCAGGGCCGTTTCGGCCAGTTGCGGCAGACGCGGGCCGAAACGGGCAAGCACCCGGACCGTCCGGCCAAGATCGCGGAGGAGCGCCTTGGGCCCGATGCTTTCCTTGATGTAGTCCTCGACGATGGGTTTGGCGCCTTCCCAGATGTTCATATGCGGATCGAGCGTGCGGGCCACGCCCTCGACCACGACCATCGTCCGCTGCAGGAGGATCAGTTCGGTCCGGGTTTCCATGCCGAAACGCTCGGTCACCTCGAACAGATAGCTGAGGAGTCGCGCCATAGAGATGCGGCTGGCGTCCATGCCAAAGATCGGCTCGCCCACGGCGCGGAGGGCGCGGGCGAATTCATCTACGTCGCGGTCGGCGGGGACGTAACCCGCCTCGAAATGCACTTCGGCCACACGTTTGTAGTCGCGGCGGATGAAGCCGAAGAGGATCTCGGCATAAACGCGCCGGGTATACTCGTCGATCCGCCCCATGATGCCAAAGTCATAGGCCACGATGGCGCCGTCCGACGCGATCTTGAGGTTCCCCTGGTGCATATCGCCGTGAAAGAACCCGTCGCGCAAGGCATGGCTGAGGAAGAGTTGCAGAACCCGCTGGGCCAGCGCGCGGCGGTCGAATCCGGCAGCATCAAGCGCCGCGATGTCAGCTGCGCCGATCCCTTCGACCCAGCCAAGCGTCATGACGCGGCGCGCCGACAGGTGCCAGACGATGGGCGGAACGCGGAAACCTTCGTCCTTGGTCGTGTTTGCGGCGAATTCGGACGCGGCAGAGCTTTCCAGCCGCAGGTCAAGCTCGCCCATCACGACGCCTTCAAAATGCTGGATTACGTCCATCGGACGCAGGCGGCGCGAGGCGGGCGAGAGGAATTCGATGGTCCGGGCGGCAAAGTAAAAGGCGTCAATATCCTTGCGGAAGGCTTTTTCGATCCCCGGCCTCAGGATCTTGACCGCGACGGGCATCCCGGTGTCGGCAAGAACCGCGCGATGGACCTGTGCGATGGAAGCGGCAGCGACGGGT
This sequence comes from Rhodobacterales bacterium, assembly GCA_041752495.1. Taxonomy (GTDB): domain Bacteria; phylum Pseudomonadota; class Alphaproteobacteria; order Rhodobacterales; family Rhodobacteraceae; genus JAPLPE01. Next base: position 20,415 of record JBGSWJ010000498.1, on the reverse strand, counting down.
TCGGAGAATTCAGAGAAAATCGCGTCGACCGGCAGACCGAGTTCCTTTTGGACCTCGGCCTTGGCCTCCTCAACCGAGAAGGGAGGCAGTTTGTCTTGCAAGACGCGCAACTGAACCGCAAGTTCATCGCCGACCACGTCTGGCCGGGTCGACAGGATCTGGCCGAACTTGATGTAGGCGGGGCCGAGCGCCATCAGTGCCCTGGTTGCGGGGGGGGCCGAAAGGTCGCCGCGATAGCCCAGCCATTTGAACGGCCAGGCAAGGGTGCGGAAGGTGATCCGGACCAGCGGCCCGGCATCGAGCGCATCAAGCACGACACCCATCGCCCCGGTGCGTTCAAACGTCGCACCGGTCCGGATCAGCCGCCAGATGTTGTGGGGTCCGCGCACCTAGAGTTTCCAGCCGGAATGCAGACAGGCGATCCCGAGCGAGAGGTTGCGGTACTTGGCATTGCCGAAGCCCGCAGCGCGGATCATGTCCAGGAATGTTTCCTGATCCGGAAACTTGCGGATCGATTCGACCAGATACTGGTAGCTGGCCCGGTCGCCCGCGATGAGCTGGCCCATGCGGGGGATGACCTCAAAGGAATAGATATCGTAGGCCTTTTGCATGAGAGGCACGGGAATCCGGTTGAATTCCAGCACCATCAGCCGCCCGCCGGGACGCAGGACGCGGTAAGCCTCGGACAGGGCCTTTTCCTTGCGGGCGACGTTACGGATGCCAAAGGAAATGGTGTAGACGTCAAAACTCGCGTCGGGAAAGGGCAGCGCCTCGGCGTTGCCGACGACCCAGGAGAGGCTGTCGTGGAGCTTTTCAGCCTCGGCCCGCTTGCGGCCTTCGATGAGCATGGGTTCGGTCAGGTCAAGGACCGTGGCCTGCGCACGCCCCGCGCGTTTGAGAAACCGGAAGGCGATATCGCCCGTCCCGCCGGCCACGTCGAGCAGGCGCTGACCGGGGCGCGGGGCAAGCCAGTCCATCATCGCATCTTTCCACAGGCGGTGGATGCCGACCGACATGACGTCGTTCATGATGTCATATTTGCTGGCGACAGAAGTAAAGACCGCCTGCACACGGCCGGCCTTTTCCCCGACGGGAACGGATTCGTTCCCCAGATCGGTCATCTCTTCGCGGTTGTCGGTCATCTCGGCCTGCCGTCCTTGTCGCCTGCGCCCGGCTTGAGGGGACGCCCGGAAGGGCTTACACCGCCCGTATCCCTTAAGAAAGTGCCCCATGCCCGAATTGCCAGAGGTCGAGACAGTCCGTCGCGGACTGGCCCCCGTGATGGAGGGCCGGGTGATCCGGCTTGCTACGGTCAACCGGCCCGATCTGCGTTGGCCCTTGCCGGAACGGATGGCCGAACGGCTGACGGGGCAGGCCGTGACGGCGCTGCGGCGGCGGTCGAAATACATTCTGGCCGATCTGGGTTCGGGCGAAACGCTGATCATCCATCTGGGCATGTCTGGGCGGATGCTGATTTCCGCCCCCGGAGAATCGGTGCGGATGCCGGGTGTGTTTCATCACGACCACCCTGCGCCGCAGAAGCACGACCATGTCGTGCTGGACATGGAGGGCGGGGCGCGGGTCACGTTCAACGACGCGCGGCGGTTTGGCGCGATGGACCTGACGCCGACAGAGACAGCCGGGGATCACTGGCTGATCCGGGATATCGGGCCAGAGCCTTTGGGCAACATGTTCGACGAGGCCTATCTGCGCGAAAGGCTGAGGGGGCGGAACACTCCGGTCAAGTCGGCGCTGCTGGATCAGCGGGTGGTGGCGGGGCTGGGCAATATCTATGTCTGCGAGGTGCTGTTCCGCGCGGGGGTCAGCCCTGTCCGCAAGGCAGGGCGGATCGGGGCAGAGCGGGTGTCTTCGCTGGTGCCGCTGATCCGCGAAGTTCTGAGCGAGGCGATCGAGGCGGGGGGATCTTCGCTGCGGGACTACCGGCAGACGGATGGTGAGCTGGGTTATTTTCAGCACACATTCCGGGTCTATGACCGCGAGGGAGAGCCCTGTGTGAGGCCGGGCTGCACCGGTCTGATCCGGCGGGTTGTGCAATCGGGCCGGGCGTCGTTCTATTGCCCGGTCTGCCAGCATTAACGTCCCCTTCAGGAGCGCCCGTCATGGCCTATGAAACCATCCTTTACGACCTGACCGATTCGGTCGCCCTGATAACGCTGAACCGGCCGCAGGCGCTGAACGCGCTGTCGCGGGCGGTGTGGCGGGATCTGCTGTCGGCGCTGGACGGTGCGGCGGCGGACCCGAAAGTGAGGGCCATCGTCATTACCGGATCCGAAAAGGCCTTTGCCGCCGGAGCCGATGTGACCGAGATGGCAGAGAAGAGCTATGTCGATATGTTCGGCAGCGATTATCTGGCGGCCGAGGCGGCGCGGTTCAACGCGGTCCGCAAGCCGATCATCGCGGCCGTCGCGGGCTATGCGCTGGGCGGGGGATGCGAGCTGGCGATGATGTGCGATTTCATCATCGCGGCGGATACGGCCAGGTTCGGCCAGCCCGAGATCAATCTGGGGATCGTCGCGGGCCTGGGCGGGACACAGCGGCTGACGCGGTTTGTGGGCAAGTCCAAGGCGATGGACTTGCACCTGACCGGCCGGCTGATGGATGCCGCCGAGGCGGAACGCTGTGGTCTGGTCAGCCGCGTCGTGCCGGCCGCGACTCTGGTTGAAGAGGCCATGAAGGCGGCGGGCAAGATCGCCGAGAAGTCAGCTTTGGTCGCGATGGCGGTCAAGGAGGCTGTCAACAGGAGTTACGAGACGACACTGGCCGAGGGGATCCTGCATGAACGCCGCCTGTTCCAGGCGATGTTTGCGACCGAGGATCAGAAAGAGGGCATGGCCGCGTTCCGTGAAAAACGTGTCCCTGCGTTCCGTGACAAATAACCCCCCGGTTCGCGAGAAATAACCCTGCGGGTCGTGTTGACTTGTATCCGACTCGGGTCTACAGACGCGGCTTCAGATTACACGCAACCCTTACCGGGACCCCGAACACATGGCCAACAGCCCACAATCAGAAAAGCGCGCCCGGCAGAGCGAGCGCCGTGCCGCCGTGAACAAGGTGCGCCGTTCGCGCATCCGCACCTTCCTGCGCAAGGTCGAAGAGGCCATCGCCTCGGGTGACAAGGAAGCTGCGCAGGCCGCTCTCAAGTCGGCACAACCCGAACTGATGCGCGGCGTGACGAAGGGTATCTTCCACAAGAATACCGCGTCGCGGAAAATGTCGAGGCTGGCGTCGCGCGTGAAGTCTGTCGGCGCAACCGCCTGATTTCATTAGGGTCTTTTGACCCTTTCCAGAACGCTGCAGGGGGGTGTGCCAATGGCGCGCCCCTTTCGGCTTTTCGGCGCCGTGCGTGGCCTCTGGGCGCGACTCGGGGTGCTGTCTGCGGGAAACCTGTCAAGACCTTCACCGGTGCAAATGCTGCAAATCCTTGTCCCAGTGCCGCGCCGCCACAAGGCGGGCCCTAAGTGGGCCGGATTCAAGGGGTCGGGAGATTCGGTCCCGGCAAAGCCTGAGTCAAGCAGGTTGTTCCATTGATGGCGCGGCTGACGCCTTGCTAGCTTGGCTGGGCGATTCACGTCGTTCCTGGGGGAACATGGAGACGCCGGGCTTTTCGATCCCGTGACTGCTTTCTGCAAGGCACTCACGTCAGGGGATCAATCATACAGGCCCTGTGTCATCGGAGAGAACGGACGTGCGGTTTTGGGGACCGCACAACGTTGGCTTTGTTGTCGGTCATTGACCCTGTGCGGGCCGGTGGCTGGTGTCCATGTGTCACAAGGCTGCCACGCCGACCCGTGCCATTGCGGCAGGGGTCCATTGCGAAGCATGTCTGTGCGCCGTCCATCCGGAACGTCCATCGCACAAGTCGGCGTCAGCCCCGGGCAAGGGGCGTCGCCGGGAATGGACGGCAAGGGGTCTGGGACGACAATGACGAACGATCAGTGGGGACAGGTCAGGGACGGATTGAGGGGGACGGTCGGCACAAACAACTATTCGAACTGGATCGAACCGCTGGAGTTCTCTGCGCTGTCAGACGGAGTTGCGACGTTTCTGGTCCCGACGACCTTTATCGGCAACTACGTTGCCCAGAATTTCGGTGAAGAAATCCTTTATCATATGAACCGCACCGGCACGGCGGTGCAGCGGCTTAACTTTGCGATTGCGCCTAACGCGGTGACGGCACGCCGGGCTGCGGTACCGGTGGCCGAGGAGGCAGGCGCGGCGGAACCCGAGGACCGGTTCGCGGCCCTTGATGCGCGGTTCACCTTTGACCGGTTTGTAGTGGGCAAGCCGAACGAGCTGGCCCATGCCGCCGCACGCCGGGTGGCCGAGGGCGGGCCGGTGACGTTCAATCCGTTGTTCCTGTATGGGGGCGTCGGACTGGGCAAGACCCACCTGATGCATGCGATTGCGCATGAACTCCGCGCGCGGCAGCCGCAGCTGAACGTGCTTTACCTGTCGGCAGAGCAGTTCATGTACCGGTTCATCACGGCGCTGCGCGAACGCAAGATGATCGATTTCAAGCAGTTGTTCCGTTCTGTCGACGTGCTGATGGTTGATGACGTGCAGTTCATGGCCGGCAAGGATTCGACGCAGGAAGAGTTCTTTCACACATTCAACGCGCTGGTGGACGGGCAGAAGCAGATCATCATCTCGGCCGACCGTGCGCCAGGCGAGATCAAGGATCTGGAGGACCGGATCAAATCGCGCCTGCAATGCGGGCTGGTGGTGGACCTGCACCCGACGGACTATGAACTGCGGCTGGGCATCCTGCACTCCAAGGTGCAGTATTACAAGACGCAGTATGCCGGGCTTGTGATCCGGGACGGCGTGCTGGAATTCCTCGCGCACCGGATTTCCACCAACGTCCGCGTGCTTGAAGGCGCGCTGACCCGGCTGTTCGCCTTTGCGAGCCTTGTGGGCCGCGAGATCACGCTGGAACTGACTCAGGACTGTCTGGCCGACATCCTGCGGGCGAGCGACCGCAAGATCACGGTCGAAGAGATCCAGCGCAAGGTGAGCGACCATTACAACATCCGCCTGTCGGACCTTGTGGGGCCGAAACGGCTGAGGAGTTATGCGAGGCCCCGGCAGATCGCGATGTATCTGGCCAAGACGCTGACCAACCGGTCTCTGCCCGAAATCGGGCGGCGGTTTGGCGGGCGGGACCATACGACGGTCATGCATGGCGTGAAGCGGATCGAAGAGCTCAAGGCCACGGACAGCCAGATTGCCTATGATCTGGAGCTGCTGCGCCGGGCGCTTGAGGCATGATGGCCTGATCCGGTTGCAGGAACGGCGGTCAGATCACTGAATTCTCTTGAGCGGGGCGGGAAAACAGGTAGTTTTTCCGTCCCGATTGCATGAACGGGCAGGGACGGAGCGAGGAACATGAAATTCAGTATCGAACGCGGGGCGCTCCTCAAGGCAGTGGCTCAGGCCCAATCGGTTGTTGAGCGTCGCAACACGATTCCGATCCTTGCCAACGTCCTGATCGAGGCCGAGGGCGACACGGTGCAGTTCCGGGCGACGGACCTTGATATCGAAGTCGTGGACCGCGCCCCTGCAAAGGTGGAACGCGCGGGCGCGACCACGGTGGCTGCGGTGATGCTGAACGAGATCGTGCGCAAGCTGCCGGATGGCGCGCTGGTCACGCTGTCGGACAATGCCCAGTCCGGGCGTCTCACGATCGAGGCCGGGCGGTCGAACTTTTCGCTCGCCACGCTGCCGCGCGAGGATTTCCCGGTCATGGCGACGTCGGATTATACGACGAATTTTGCGGCCCCTGCCCCGGTTCTGCGGCGGCTGTTTGACAAGTCCAAGTTCGCGATTTCGACCGAGGAGACGCGGTATTATCTGAACGGCGTCTATCTGCATGTGGCGGATGGCGATGGCGGGCGGGTGCTGCGTTGTGTGGCGACGGACGGGCATCGGCTGGCCCGGATCGACGCGGTTCTGCCGGCTGGGGCCGAAGGCATGGCCGGTGTCATCGTGCCGCGCAAGACCGTTGGTGAGTTACGCAAGCTTCTGGATGATGACGAGGCGACGATTGCCGTGTCGGTGTCTGAAACCAAGATCCGTTTTGCCACGCCCGCGATTACACTGACGTCAAAGGTCATCGACGGAACGTTCCCCGACTATACCCGCGTGATTCCGCAGGGCAACACGCGGCGGCTTGAGGTGGATGCGGCCGAGTTTGCGAAGGCGGTAGACCGGGTGGCGACCGTGTCGTCCGAGCGGTCACGCGCGGTGAAGTTGTCGCTGGATGAGGATCGGCTGATCCTTTCGGTCAACGCGCCAGATTCGGGTGCGGCTGAGGAAGAGCTTGCCGTGGCCTATGGTGATGAGCGGTTGGAGATCGGGTTCAACGCGAAGTATCTGCTTGAAATCGCAAGTCAGGTGGACCGGGAGAATGCCGTTTTCCTGTTTAACTCCTCCGGCGATCCGACGCTGATGCGCGAAGGGAATGACATGTCGGCGGTATATGTCGTCATGCCGATGCGGGTGTGACGGGACCAAAATCCTTGGAAGGATTTTGGCAAGAATTTACGAAAATTCTTGCCGCTGGGGCTGGCGTTCAGGCCGGAGATCAACCGGCGTGACTGGTCTTGCCGTGACAATTTTGACGCTGTCGCATTTCAGGTCGCATCGGCGGGCTGCGCTGCACTGTGACGGGCGGCCAGTGGCGATCTTTGGCCCGAATGGTGCCGGAAAAACCAACCTGATCGAGGCAGTCTCTCTATTGTCGCCCGGACGCGGCCTGCGGCGGGCGGCGATGGATGAGATCATCCGCAAGCCTGAAAGGCTTGGCTGGAAGGTCAGTGCGACAGTGCGGACGCCCGGCAGCGGGCATGAGATCGAGACATGGGCCGAGCCGGGTGAGGCGCGGGCGGTGCGGATTGACGGAAAAGCCGCGCCACAGATCGCGCTGGCACGGGTTCTGCCTATTCTGTGGCTTGTGCCCGTGATGGACCGGCTTTGGGTTGAGGGGGCCGACGGGCGGCGGCAGTTTCTGGACCGGGCGACGATGAGTTTCATGCCCGGACATGCGGCGGCGGTGCTGGACTATGAAAAAGCGATGCGGGAGAGGAACCGGTTGCTGAAGGACATGGTCCGGGATGCGCATTGGTATGCGGCACTTGAGGCGCAGATGGCGCGGTGTGGGACCGAGATTGACGTCAATCGCCGGGCCGCGATTGCGGCCCTCACGGCGGCGCAGGCGCAGGCGGAAACGGCCTTTCCGGTGGCTGATCTGGACCTTGTCCATCCCGAGGCGGACCTTCCGGTTAGCGAATCCGCCTTGCGCGAGGCTTTGGCCGAGAGCCGGGCGCGCGATCTGACGGCGGGGCGCACGCTGATCGGGCCGCATCGCAGCGATCTGGTGGCCGTGTGGCGGGCCAAGGGGATGCCTGCAGTGGAATGTTCGACGGGAGAGCAGAAGGCGCTTCTGATCTCGCTTATCCTTGCCAATGCGCGGGCGCTGGCAGGGTCGCTTGGCGCGCCGCCTGTCCTGCTGCTTGACGAAGTGGCGGCGCATCTGGATGCGGGGCGGCGGGCCGCGCTTTATGACGAAATCTGCGGCCTGGGCGCACAGGCTTTCATGACGGGAACCGGGCCTGAACTCTTTACCGATCTGGGGCCGCGAGCGCAGTATGTGGAAGTGGCCGAGGTGAATGGCACTTCGGCCTTGACGGAGAGGAACGCCCCATGACTCATCAACATCCAATCCAGCGTGTGACACTGATCACGTTGGGCGTCGCGGACCTTGCCCGTTCGCGTGCATTCTATCACGCGCTCGGCTGGCATCCTCACAGCGAAACCGAATCCGTCAGCTTCTTTCAGTTGCAGGGGGCCGCACTTGGGCTTTATGCGCTTGATAAGCTTGCTGATGACATGGACCGGGGCATTTCCGAACTTGGAACGGGTGCCATGACAGTCGGACAGAACTTTGCCAACGAGGACGCGGTGGATGCCGCATTCAATCTGGCGATTCAGGCAGGCGCCACTGTGATAAAGCGCCCTCAGGCCGTGTTCTGGGGCGGGTATTCGGGGTATTTCGCGGACCCGGATGGGCATGTCTGGGAACTGGCGATGAACCCGTTCTGGCCGCTGGCCGCAGATGGTTCGCTGACCTTGCCCGATGCGGATTGACCGGATCGAGGAGATGCGGCTGACAGCAGGTGAGGAGGCGCAGATTGCAGGCCTCCTTGCACGCTGTTTCGACACGGATTTCGGCGGACGGACGGCATTCCGGCAGCGGCACCATGTGCGGCTTGTGGCCCGCGACCCCGAGATCGTGGGGCATCTGGCGATCACGTTCCGGGATGTCCGGCAGGGGAACCGGCTGATCCCGGTCATCGGCATCGCCGAGGTGGCGACGGACCCGGACCATCGCGGCAAGGGAATTGCGGGGTCACTGCTGGGGGCTGCGATTACCGAGGGGCGGCAGAGCCCGGCGCAGTTTGCGCTGCTGTTCGGCGAGGCGCCGCTTTATGCAGCGGCGGGGTTCAGGACGGTTCACAACATGATGCGGTTCGTGGACATGACGGGTGCTGTCACCGGGCAGGTCGAACGCGGGATGGCCGAGAGCCTGATGGTCCTGTCGCTGCGCGGCAAGCCGTGGGATTCGGGGACGATGGTCGACATGCTGGGCCATCTGTTCTAGACCGCCACGACCGCAAGGAGGGGCGTCCCATGACCATTACTGCCGGGCAGCTTGGCTTTTATGCTGTGGGGTTGATCCTGTTGTTCCTGACACCCGGCCCGGTCTGGGTGGCGCTGACGGCCCGCGCGCTTTCCGGCGGGTTCCGGGCGGCCTGGCCGCTGGCCGTTGGTGTGACGGTGGGCGATCTGTTGTGGCCGTTCCTGGCCATTCTGGGCGTGACCTGGATACTGTCGGTCTTTGAAAGTTTCATGCTGGTGATGCGCTGGATTGCCTGTGCGACCTTCGTCGTCATGGGCGCGCTGATCATCCGCAATGCGGGCAAGACGATTGGTGAGGACAGCAGGCTGACCCGGCCGGGGATGCTGGCGGGGTTTCTGGCCGGGGTGGCGGTCATCATCGGGAACCCGAAGGCGATCCTGTTCTACATGGGGATGCTGCCCGGTTTCTTTGACGTCACGGTGCTGACCTGGGCCGATATTGCGGTGATCTGCGCGGTGTCGATGCTGATCCCGCTGATCGGGAATCTGCTGCTGGCGTGGTTCATCGGTCAGGCGCGGGGGCTGATGACATCGCCCGCCGCGCTGCGCCGGACGAACCTTGTAGCGGGGGTGTTGCTGATCGGGGTCGGACTGATCATTCCCTTCGTCTGACTGCGCAAAATATGGGGGAAAACCGTGACATTCCCCCCCACAGGTCGTATATTGCGGGGGTTATCGCACAGGGAAAACTGCATGTCCGACACTAACCCGAAGCCGACACCGAACGAAGCTGACTATGGTGCGGATTCTATCAAGGTTCTCAAGGGTTTGGATGCTGTCCGCAAGCGCCCGGGCATGTATATCGGCGATACCGACGACGGATCGGGTCTGCACCACATGGTGTACGAGGTCGTGGACAATGGCATTGACGAGGCATTGGCCGGACATGCCGACTATGTGAACGTCACGATCCATGCCGACAACTCGGTTTCCGTGCGGGACAACGGGCGCGGAATCCCTGTCGGCATCCATGAAGGCGAAGGCGTTTCTGCGGCTGAGGTCATCATGACCCAGCTTCATGCCGGGGGGAAATTCGACAGCAATTCGTACAAGGTGTCGGGCGGTCTGCATGGCGTCGGCGTCTCTGTCGTCAACGCACTGTCCGTCTGGCTTGAACTGCGGGTCTGGCGCGAGGGCAAGGAACACTTTGCCCGGTTCGAACGTGGGGATACGGTGGAATCGCTGCGCGTCGTGGGCCCGGCCAATGGCGAGAAGGGGACCGAGGTGCGGTTCCTGGCCTCGACCGAGACCTTCTCGAACCTCGACTATCATTTCGACGTGCTGGAAAAGCGGTTGCGGGAACTGGCGTTCCTGAATTCCGGGGTGCGGATCATCCTGCGGGATGAACGCCCTGCAGTGCCGCTGCAGTCCGAACTTTTCTATGAAGGCGGCGTGAAGGAGTTCGTCAAATACCTTGACCGCTCCAAGGCGTCGATCCTGCCGGAACCCATCTACATCAACGGCACCCGTGACGATATCGGGGTCGAGGTCGCGATGTGGTGGAATGACAGCTATAACGAGATGGTGCTGCCGTTTACCAACAACATCCCGCAGCGGGATGGCGGGACGCACCTGTCGGCCTTCCGGTCGGCGCTGACGCGGACGATCAATGCCTATGCGCAGTCGAGCGGGATTGCGAAGAAGGAGAAGGTCGATTTCACCGGGGATGATGCCCGCGAGGGGCTGACCTGTGTTCTGTCCGTCAAGGTGCCCGACCCCAAGTTTTCGAGCCAGACCAAGGACAAGCTTGTTTCGTCCGAGGTGCGGCCTGCGGTTGAGGGGCTGGTGGGCGAGAAGCTGGCCGAGTGGTTCGAAGAGAACCCGCATATCGCCCGAGTCGTGGTGGGCAAGATCATTGAGGCCGCGCTGGCGCGCGAGGCGGCGCGGAAGGCGCGGGAACTGACCCGGCGCAAGACGGCGATGGATGTGAACTTCCTAGCCGGCAAGCTGAAGGACTGTTCCGAGAAGGACCCGTCCAAGACGGAAGTGTTCCTTGTCGAAGGGGACAGTGCCGGCGGATCAGCCCAGACGGGGCGGGACCGGCGGACGCAGGCTGTGCTGCCGTTGCGCGGGAAGATCCTGAACGTGGAGCGGGCGCGGTTTGACCGGATGCTGGCGTCGCAGGAAATCGGCAACCTTGTCATGGCGCTGGGCACCGGGATCGGCCGGGACGAGTTCAACATCGGCAAGTTGCGGTATCACAAGGTCATCATCATGACTGACGCCGACGTGGACGGCGCGCATATCCGGACGCTTCTGCTCACCTTCTTTTTCCGGCAGATGCCGCAGCTGATCGAAGGCGGGTATCTGTATATCGCGCAGCCGCCGCTTTACAAAGTGTCGCGCGGCAAGTCCGAGGTTTACCTTAAGGATCAGGCGGCGCTGGATGAATACCTGATCCAGCAGGGGATCGACGGGGCCATTCTGCGGCTGGGGTCCGGGGCCGAGATGGCCGGGGCTGACCTTCTTCGTGTGGTCGAGGAAGCGCGGCAGTTGCGCCGGGTGATCGAGGCATTCCCGACGCATTACCCGCGGCATATCCTTGAACAGGCGGCGATTGCGGGGGCGTTTGTGCCCGGTGCCGTGGACCGTGACCTGCAGGGCGTGGCCGACAAGGTGGCCCGCAGGCTCGACCTGATCGCGCTTGAATGGGAACGCGGCTGGCAGGGCCGGATCACGCAGGACAAGGGTATCCGTCTGGCGCGTATCCTGCGCGGGGTCGAGGAAGTTCGGACGCTGGACGGCCCGATGCTGCGTTCGGGCGAAAGTCGCCGCGCCGGGACATTCACGCAGTCGCTGCAAGAGGTCTATGATCTGCCAGTGACGCTGGTCCGCAAGGACCGCAGGCAGCTGATCCACGGGCCGCTTGATCTGCTCAAGGCGATTCTGGCAGAGGGCGAGAAGGGGCTGGCGCTGCAGCGTTACAAGGGGCTGGGCGAGATGAACCCGGAGCAGTTGTGGGAAACCACGCTGGACCCGGATGCCCGGACGCTGCTGCAGGTGAAGATCGACGACGTGGCCGAGGCGGACGATATCTTTACCAAGCTGATGGGCGATGTCGTGGAACCGCGGCGCGAGTTCATCCAGACCAATGCGCTGAGCGTGGAGCATCTGGACTTTTGAGACGTGAGGGGTGTTGCCCCCCTTCGTTCAATCCTCGGGTCGGGTGGTGCGGCTGAGAAGGCGGAACAGGCTGGCCGCCGCGCCGATAACGACCGTCAGCCGGACGACATGCATGACCGAGACATAGGCCACGTCCTGCCCCATGGCGAGGGACAGGAGGCTCATTTCCGCAAGCCCGCCGGGGGAGTAGGCGAGAAAGGTCTGGGTCAGGTGGACGCCGGTCAGGTTGCTGACGAGGAAGGCAAAGACGACGGCCACCATCAGCATCGCCAGCGAGGACAGGAGGCCAAGGCCCATGTCGCGCCCGACTTCGCGGAGTTCGGCGCCAAGGAAGCGGCAGCCGACGGTGGTGCCGATGACGATCTGGGCGATGATCACGATGACCGAAGGGGGCGCGATGGTGACAAGTTCTGTCACATGGGCAAGGCCGCTGAGGATCATGGGGCCAAAGACGGGGGCGGCGGGCAGGTGGATGCGGGTGCCAAGCGGGACGCCGATGGCGGCGCAGGCGCCGAGGACAAGCCAATCCAGCGGGGCCAGCGCCGAAAGCGAGACCCAGTTGCCGTTGCGGGCGCCGGTTGAGGTAACCCCAAGGACAAGGCCGAAAAACAGGACGACAAAGACGATGACGCAGAAGATGCGGAGCGCATGGGCCAGCGCGATCTTGCGTTCGATCCCGCCCGCTGCGGCGCCCATGATGAGCATGTCGTTCAGGCCGCCTGGCATGGCGCAGAAATAGGCGGTTGTGCGGTCATATCCGCCGATGCGGCGGTAGACGACGTAGGAGACGGCTGCGGCCGAGATGAGGAAGGGGATCAGGAGGATCACCGTCAGCGACCAGTGCATGACGGCGTCAAGGATTGCCGGTGTGATGGAAGAGCCGAGAAGTACCCCAATCACCGGGATGGTAACAGGACGGATCTTGTCTGGCCCGTTCAGGGGTGCGCCCCCGAGGCTCGCCACGGTCACGCCGATCAGCGGGCCGAGCATCCAGGGCAGGGGCATGTGCAGTTTCCACGCCACAAAGCCCGAGGCGGTGCCAAGGGCGAGGGCCAGCAGGGTGCGCCAGAACCTGACTGCATCAAAGATGGCCAGCGGTGCCCGCATCAGGGCTGGCCGACATGGCGTGCGCCGCGTTGTCGGGTAAGGAGTGACTGTTTCTGGCGTTCGCGGAAGCCGGCCTTTTCGGTCTCGGTCGTTTCCGACACGCAGAACTGGCAGGAGACGCCTTGTTCGTGATCCGGATGGGCGAGGTTTTCGGGGCCAAGCGGGCGGCCGCAGGCGTGGCAGAGGACATGGGAGCCTTGCGACAGCCCGTGGCCGACGGCGACGCGGTTGTCAAAGACATAGCATTCGCCCTGCCAGAGGCTTTGGTCGGCCGGGACATCCTCGAGGTATTTGAGGATGCCGCCCTGCAGGTGATAGACGTCGTTCACGCCCTGTCCCAACAGATAGCTCGTCGACTTTTCGCAGCGGATCCCGCCGGTGCAGAACATGGCAATGCGCTTGCCCCGGAACTGGTCGCGGTTCGCAGCCCACCATGCGGGAAATTCGCCGAAGCTTTGCGTGCCGGGATCGACGGCGTTACGGAAGGTGCCGATCGCGGTTTCATAACTGTTGCGGGTGTCGATGACGGCGACATCGGGCGCAGAGATCAGGGCGTTCCAGTCGGCCGGGGCGACATAGGTGCCGACGCCGGCCAGCGGATCAACATCGGGCTGGCCCATTGTCACGATTTCGCGGCGAAGGCGGACCTTCATCCGGTTGAAGGGGCGGTCGGCCGATGAGCTTTCCTTCCAGACGAGCGAGGCGCAGCCGGGGAGGGCGCGGATATGCGCAAGCAGCCTGTCGATGCCGTCGCGTGACCCGGCGACGGTGCCGTTGATGCCTTCGTTCGCAAGAAGGAGCGTGCCGAAAAGGCCGTTGTCCTTGCAGAGCGCAAGAAGCGGGCCGCGCAGGGCGGCCGGGTCCGGGAAACGGGTGAAGTGATAAAGGGCGGCGATCACATACATGATGACCCGATACGACTCTGCGTTCGCAGGGGCAAGTCGCGGACCATCTTACGGTTGCGTCAACTTGGGACTAAGCTGCGATTCAACCGCAAGGATGGAGAACGCGATGCAGCCTGCCGACCATGCCCTGATCGTCATCGACGTGCAGAACGACTTTTGCCCGGGTGGCGCGCTTGCCGTGAAAGAGGGGGAGATGATCATCCCCGGCATCAATGAGCTGATGAATGACTACAGCGCGGTGATCCTGACGCAGGACTGGCACCCGGCGGGGCATTCTTCGTTTGCGTCGTCCCATCCCGGCAAGGCGGCCTATGACGTTATCGAAATGCCCTATGGGCCGCAGGTGCTTTGGCCCGATCACTGTATCCAGATGACCGGGGGGGCCGCGTTTCACCCAGGCTTGCGAACGGAAGCGAACATGATCATCCGCAAGGGGTTTCGGCCCGGGATCGACAGCTATTCGGCGTTTTTCGAGAATGACCATGTGACGCCTACCGGCCTTGAGGGCTATCTGCGGACGCGTGGGATCGGGGCTGTGACGGTTGTTGGACTTGCGACAGACTTTTGCGTGAATTATTCGGCGCTTGACGCGATCCGGCTGGGGTTTGGCGTGACGATCCTGACGGAACTGTGCCGGGGCATTGATCTGGGCGGATCGCTTGGCGCGGCGCTGGACGGGATGCGGCAGGTTGGTGTGCGGGTCGTCTAGAGCCCGGGCAGGGAACGGTATTTCTGAGGGGCGCAAATTGCGCCGGCTTTGGAATATTGCTTGAATCGGCAGAATGCCCTAGGTCTGAAGGGACGTGGGGAGTGGCCTGCCGGATATGAAACAACCGATCAACCAACTGGATATCGCGCGGGCGGCGGGGGTTTCGGTCAGCACGGTTTCGCGGGCCCTGTCGAATGCGCCGGGGATCGGCGATGCGCTGCGCAGCCGCATCAACCAGCTGGCGCAGGAGATGGGCTACAAGGCGCGGGGCGTGGTGGCGCGTCCGGTGCGGACCTATGTCACGGTCAACATGATCACGGGCGATACCGTGCCGTTCTATAGTGCCATCGTTGAGGGGCTGACGCAGGCGGCGCGGCAGGCGGGGCTGACGCTTGACGTGCGGCTGATCCATGACCGGCAGTTTGATCCGGCGCGGCTGGAGCGGGAGACGCTGGACGACGAGGCGGAAGTGGCGATCGTAGTCGGGATGGACCTGCCGGCGGCGTTCACGACGGACCGCAGGTTCGTTCTGGTCAACACCTTTGACCCCGCGATGCGGTTTGATTGTGTCGGACCGAACAACCTGTATGGGGGGATGCTGGCGACGCGCCTCCTTCTTGATGCGGGGCACCGGTCGCTGTTGCATGTGCGCGAGGTTTTGCGGCCGACGACGTTGCAGCGGCATATGGGGTTCGAGGCGGCGGTGGCGGCGGTCGGGGCGCGGGGGACGTTCATTGACACGTCAGGTGACGCCGAGAATGTGCTGCGGGCGGCGGTGCGGGCGCGCAAGGCGGGGGTGACCGACTGGACCGGCGTTTATTGCGTGCACGACGTGTCGGCCATCCGGATGGTTCATGCGCTTGAGGAGGCGGGGCTGCGGGTGCCGGGCGATATCTCGGTCGTGGGGTTTGACGATCTGCCCGCTGCCGGGATGATGATGCCGCGTCTGACCACTGTGCGGATCGACTGTCAGGCCATCGGGGCGCAGGCCATTGCCCTGATCGTGCGGCGGTTGGCGGAACCCGAGGCTGTGCCGTTGCAGGTGGAGTGTGGCGTGACGGCTGTGGAGGGAGGCACGGTTTCGCGGGTCGGGTGAGCGTCCTGCCGTACTTAATCCAGATCAAGGCGGGGGTGCCGGTTATGGGGAAGGTCAATGGGCATGACTGAGAGATCAGCAAAGGGGACCCAATGAGCGACGATCCCTACAAGGTTCTGGGCCTGACGCCAAAGGCAACGGCCGACGAGATCAAGAAGGCCTATCGCAAGCTGGTCCGCACGAGCCATCCGGATTTGCATCCCGATGACCTGGCCGCCGAGGCGCAGTTCAAGGCGATTTCGG
Source organism: Rhodobacterales bacterium (assembly GCA_041752495.1). Lineage (GTDB taxonomy): Bacteria > Pseudomonadota > Alphaproteobacteria > Rhodobacterales > Rhodobacteraceae > JAPLPE01. The sequence goes on along the minus strand of JBGSWJ010000498.1, from coordinate 4,514 downwards.
CGGCCCATGATATCCTGAAGGACCCCGAGACACGGGCCAGGTTCGACGCGGGCGAAATCGACTCGACCGGGCAGCAAAAGCCCGAGCGGCGGTATTATCGCGATTTTGCCGATGCGCCGGGCGGGAATGCCTATCAGCAGCAGCGCGGGTTTGAATCGGGCGTGGACCCCGAGGATTTCTTTGCCGAGATCCTGCGGCAGCGGGCAAGGTCGGGCGGACGCAAGTCGGGGTTTGGTGATCCTTTTGCCGAGGGAAATTTCAGCGCGCCGGGGCAGGATCTGCGCTATGCGCTGGAGGTTCCGTTTCTGGATGCGGCCCGGGGGGCCCGGACGCGGATCACGCTGCCGAATGGTGCCGGGCTTGAGGTCACGATTCCGGCGGGACTGTCAGACGGGCAGACGTTGCGGCTGCGCGGCAAGGGCGGGCCGGGATATGGCGGCGGGCCGGCGGGGGATGCGCTTATCACGGTGGCGGTACGCAGTCATCCGGTGTTCCGGAGAGAGGGGAACGATATTCTGATCGACTTGCCGATCACGATGGATGAGGCGATTCTGGGCAGCAAGATCGCCGTGCCGACCATTGCCGGGACGGTCAATGTGACAATTCCCAAAGGTTCGGGCAGCGGGCGACAGCTGCGATTGCGCGGGCGGGGGATCAAGCCTGCCAAGGGTGATGCGGGCGATCAGATCGTATCCTTGCTGATCGAGATGCCGCCGGAGATCGATCCGGCGCTGGCGGCCTTTATGGAAGAGTGGCGCAACACACATGCCTATGACCCCCGGCGGGGTCTGTTCGATGAGGTGTCCGAATGATCGAGAGATACACGGAAATCGAAGTGCTTGCCGCCGTGCCGCGCCTGACCGAGGTCCGGCTGAAAAGCTTTGTCGAGATGCAGATCGTAGTGCCGATGCGGGACGGGGATCGCGCCATGTTTGGCGCGGTTGATCTGGCCCGGATGGAATTGCTGTGCGATCTGGCAGAGCAGTTCGGTCTGGAAGAGGACGGGCTGGGGATCATCATGTCGCTGATCGACCAGCTGCATGCCGCGCGGTGGGATTTTGGTGCGCTTGCCGCCGCCGTGGCTGCCGAGCCTGCCGAAACCCGCAAGCGTGTTGCGGCAAGGTTCCGGCAGGAGCGTTCGACGGGAGCGGATTAGGCCGCCTTGCGGGCCTTGATGCGGGCGATTTCGGCGGCCTGTTCGGCCACGTCGTCGATCATGCCGACGCTGAGACCGATGTCGGCGAGGTCGCGTGCGGTCATCATGGAGAGTTCGCGGTGGGTCTTGTCAAAGGCCTTGATCCCGGCGGCGCGCACCCGAAGGCGGGTCAGCACGTCCTGAAAGAAGGACGGCGAGGAACCGAGAGAGAGCGTGTTGGTCGAAAGGGTCGTCATTTCATGTCATCCATATGCAGCCCCATGCTGCGATGCAGAACATAGACATGCTGAACGGGAATGACAGACCCTGGGCCATGCACATTATGCATGTCGAGAATGCAGTCGACCGAGTGATCCAGTCGGAAAATCGCCCGATCAGGCAGGATCGCCAAGGTAACGGCGCTGGATCGCCGTCCATTCGTCGGAGGAGAGAAGGTCAAGCAGGGCGCGGTTGATCGGTTCGCGCAGGGGAGAGTTCTGCGGCAGGATCATGGCATAGTCCTGCGGGGCAAAAGTGACGGGGGCGAGGGTCAGGCCAGAGAGGGCCCCGGCTTCCCAGATGAGGATCGGGGTGTCGTGGACGAAGGCGTCGATCTTGCCTTCGGCCAGAGCAGCAAGGCCCGCGGGGAGATCGGCATAGGGAAGGGCACGGACGCCCATGTTGCGGAGGATATCGGTTGATGCCGCGTTTTCCACATTGCCCACCCGAAGGCCGGGAAGATCGGATGTGGTTGTAACCGGGCTTCGGATGGCGTTGGCGGTCAGAGAGGCGGTCAGCTGTGCGGTAAAGGTGGCAGTCAGGATCAGCCCGGCAAACATCCAAATCACGGCCAGCATGCGGCCGGGCCCGGTGACCGGGGCCTTGTCGCCATAGCCGACAGTCGTCATCGTGACCGCAGCCCACCAGAGGCCGCTGATCAGGCCGCGCCGTGGTTCCTTTTCGAACTGCTGGGCATTGCGGGCCTTTTCAAAGAGCCAGACCAATCCGCCGACAATCGCCATGAGCGCCGCGTTGAAGCCAACGACCTTGAGGAATTCCACTGAAAAGAGCGCCTCGAAGATCGCCGCGAGCCCCGGTTCGCGTTCTGCCGAAACGGCGACGCCCAGAGAACTGCGATAGAAGGGATGGGTGAAGTCGATGCTTTGTTCACGGGCGGTGGTGACAGTCATGGCGGCGATGGACCCGTCGAGCTGGCCCGATTCGACATGCGAGACCATCTCGGGCAGTCCGCTTTCCTGAAGCGTGTAGGTGAAGCCAGCGTCGCGGGCGAGAGCGGCCAGCAGGTCGATGCTGATTCCTTCCCAATCGCCGTTGGCGTTTTTCATTGCAAAGGGCGGCGCGATGCGGGTGCCGATGACAAGGGGCCGGTCCGGGAAAGCGGCGGGCGCAGGATCGGTCTGGGCCGCAAGTGGAAGGGCTGTGGTCAGCCATACGGCCATGACCGCAAGAAGGGTTGCGATCACGAGCCCAAGGCCCGGGCGGCGGGTTTCGGTCTGGTGTCTGTCGGTCATTCCTGCCCCTTGCCCCGTTCAGCTTCAGTTCTGTCCTGATTCCAGCTTGTCCTGTGTCCGCAGATCGAAATCGGACGCATCATGGCGTTCGTGCAGTTGCAGGTGCAGATCGCCGAAGGACCGGTTGACCATACGGCCCCGCATGACGGCTGGACGGGCATCTATGGCCTGGGCCCAGCGCTGGACGTTGTGATAGGAGGCAACGTCGAGGAATTCGGCGGCGTTATACTGGCGGCCAAGGGCAAGCTGGCCATACCACGACCAGATGGCGATATCGGCGATGGAATAGACGCCGCCGGCCATAAATTCCTTGTCGGCAAGGTGGCGGTCCAGCACGTCAAGCTGGCGTTTGGTTTCCATGGCGAAACGGTCGATGGCGTATTCGATCTTGAACGGGGCGTAGGCGTAGAAGTGGCCGAAACCGCCGCCCAGATAGGGGGCGCTGCCCATCTGCCAGAAGAGCCAGGACAGGCATTCGGTGCGGCCCGGCAGATCGGCGGGGATGAAGGCGCCAAACTTTTCAGCGAGGTAGAGAAGGATCGCGCCGGATTCGAACACGCGCTGGGGGACCGGAGTGCTGTGGTCCATCAGGGCGGGGATCTTGGAATTCGGGTTCACGTCGACAAAGCCGCTGCCGAACTGATCGCCCTTGCCGATATTGATGAGCCAGGCGTCGTATTCCGCGCCGGTATGGCCGGTGGCAAGAAGCTCCTCAAGCAGGACGGTGACCTTGACCCCGTTCGGCGTGGCGAGGGAGTAGAGCTGCAGGGGATGCTTGCCGACGGGCAGTTCCTTGTCATGGGTCGGCCCGGCGATGGGGCGGTTGATGCTGGCGAACTCTCCGCCGTTGGCCTTGTTCCAGGCCCAGACTTTGGGCGGCACGTAGGGGGGCTGGTCGGTCATAGGGAAGGCTCCGGTCAGGGGTTGCAGCGGGAACCTATACGTCAGCGCGGCGACGGCAACCCAGCAGGGCCTTAGATTGCCTGCGGCTGGACTGATTCATGCTGGCGGAGCCAGTCTGTCACCATTTCGCGCAGCCTTGCGCCGCTGAAGCTGGGAAAATGGCCGCCGTGGACGACCCGGACCGGAAGAGTCAGCAGTCGTTCCATGGAACGGATGTAGTCGCCCATGTCCGAATGGTAGGTGTCTTCGATCAGGGGGCCGTCATAGATGATATCGCCCGAGATCAGGACGCCTGACGCGGATTCCCACAGGGCGATGCCGCCGGGGGAATGGCCGGGGGTGTGGATCACCTCGAACCGGCGGGGGCCACAGGCGATGACGTCGCCATCCTCAAGGATGCGGGTCGCGGGGGCGGGGGTGACTTCGTAAAGCGCCGAAGCGTAGGGTTCGGGCGGCATGGCGTCAAAGATGTCGTCAGTGACGTAGGGATCGGCCAGCACGGCTTTGCGCAATGGCGCGGCGAGGAGATGCGCCTCGGCCCGGTGGACGGCGCGATGAGCGAATTCGTGGTGACAGCCGATATGGTCGAAATGGGTGTGGCTGGCCACGGCAAGAAGCGGTCGTTCGGTGACGATCTGCACCCAGTCGCGCATGGGGACCACGCCCATGCCGCTGTCGATCAGCAGGTCTTCGTCCCCGCCGCGTATGTGCCAGCAGTTGCAGCGGTAGAAGGGTTTGATGTGGGGTTCGTCGATCAGGGTGATCCCGTCACCGACGGAAGTTGTGCGCCACCAGTCGGCTGCGTTCATGCGTGTCATTTGGCACCTGCGGGAAGGAGAGTGACGTGGCTGGAGTCGATGCGCAGGTCGAGCGTATCGCCCGGTGCCGCGTCCATGCCGACGGGCAGGAGGGCCTGAAGGTGGAGATCCGGTGCGGCCCCGGGC
>JBGSWJ010000497.1:0-3925 GCA_041752495.1 Rhodobacterales bacterium | reverse complement strand
CGCCCGCGCCGCGCCGCGCGTGCAGGATTCCCTCGTCAGCCAGCTGCGCCAGTGCCCGCCGGATCGTGTGCCGGTTGACGCCAAAGCGATTGGCTAGCGCCGCTTCGGTCGGGATGCGGTCGCGCGGGCGATAATGGCCTGCACCGATCTCGCTCCGCAGGGTGTCGGCAATATCCGACCAGATCGCGGGCCGTGTCATGTCATCAAAACTTCATCCGTTGGTGTCTTGAGTCTGGCGGGTGGGTTGTCTAGAACTTGTCTAGTTGTATAGAAACCGCAAGGCAAGCAAAAGGTGCCCGCATGAAAGGTTCTGAAGCGGCGGATCATGGTCCGGGCGCGCCGGCGTTGACCAGGCAGGAATGGCTTGGCCTGATGGCACGGGCGCCGGGCCGCAGGCTGGCCGAACTGTCCCGCGCCTCGGGAATTACCGCGCCTTTCGCGTGGCTTCGCCCGCCCGAGATCGGGACCATCATGATCCGCGGAAGGGCAGGGGGAACCGGCGCACCCTTCAACTTGGGCGAAATGACTGTCACCCGCGCGTCGTTGCGCCTTGAAAGCGGGCAAGTCGGTCATGGGCATGTCCAAGGTCGCGACAAGGCTGCCGCCGAATGGGCGGCCCTGATCGACGCGCTGATGCAGACCGACCGCGCCCCGGCGATTGCCACCGCCGTCCTGACCCCCCTCGCTCAGGAAATGGCCGCCAGCGCACAGACCCGTGCAGAAAAAGCTGCCGCAACGCGCGTGGAATTCTTCACCCTTGTCAGGGGAGAGGACCAATGACCAGCACCGCAAGAGACGACATGCTCTCGGGGGGCTTTGCCAACCCGTCCCACGCTTCGGCCCATGCCTTTCGTGCCGCGATGGACGCGATGGCCCGTCCCGGCACGATCCATCAGGTCACGGGCGCGACGCCACCCAAGCCGCTTTCGGTCGCGGCGGGCGTCTTGATCCTTACCCTCTGCGATCCCGACACGCCGCTCTGGCTCGCCCCATCACACGACCTGTCACAGGTGCGCGGCTGGATCACCTTTCATACAGGCGCACCTTTCGCTGCGCTTGCGACCTGCGCCTTTGCGATCGGCACTTGGTCTGCGCTTGGTCCTCTCTCAGCTTTCCCGGCAGGAACGCCCGAATATCCCGACCGCTCGGCCACCCTGATCGTCGAAGTTGCTGACCTGCACGCTCCAGGCACCCGCCTGACCGGCCCTGGCATACGCGATACTGCTACGCTGCCGCTGCCCGACCGCGCTTCGTTCGCTGCCAACGCCGCCCGCTTTCCCTTGGGCGTGGATTTGTTCCTGACCTGCGGCGCGGAACTGGCTGCGCTGCCTCGTTCGACGAGGATCGGCTGATGTATGTTGCAGTCAAAGGCGGCGAACGCGCCATCAGCAACGCCCATGCCTGGCTTGCCGAGGAGCGTCGCGGTGATCCGAGTGTTTTGGAGCTCACCGTGCCGCAGATCCGCGAACAATTGGCCCTCGCCGTCAATCGCGTCATGGCCGAAGGTTCGCTTTTCGACCCCGACCTTGCGGCGCTAGCCATCAAGCAGTCCCGCGGCGACCTGATCGAGGCCGTCTTCCTTGTCCGCGCCTACCGCACCACGCTCCCGCGCTTTGGCGCGTCGCGCCCGATCGACACGGCCGAAATGTCCTGCGACCGCCGGATCAGCGCCACATTCAAGGACCTGCCCGGCGGGCAAGTGCTCGGTCCGACTTTCGACTATACCCACCGCCTCCTTGACTTTGCCCTGATGGCCGAAGGCGAGGCGCACCAGGCCCCCCGCGCACCCTCGGACGCAGCGCCCGTCCCGCATGTCATGGCGTTTCTAGACCGCGAGGGCCTGATCGAACAGGCCCGCCCCGACGACACCACCCCGCCCGACCTGACGCGCGAACCGATAGAGATTCCGGCTGACAGGCCCCTCCGCCTGCAGGCGCTCACGCGCGGTGACGAAGGGTTCGTCCTCGGCCTCGCCTATTCAACGCAACGGGGCTATGGTCGCACCCACGCCTTCGTGGGTGAATTGCGCATCGGCCGCGTCACAGTTGAAATGGACATTCCCGAACTGGGCTTTGCCATCCCTGTGGGTGATGTCACGGTGACCGAATGCGAAACCGTGAACCAGTTCGGCGGATCAAGAACCGAGCCGCCCCAGTTCACCCGTGGCTATGGCCTTGTCTTCGGCCAGTCCGAGCGCAAGGCGATTTCGATGAGCCTTGTCGACCGCGCCCTGCGCTGGAAGGAACTGGGCGAAGATGACGCGGGCGTCCCCGCCCAGGACGAGGAATTTGTCCTGATGCATGCCGACAATGTGCAGGCGACGGGCTTTCTCGAACATATCAAGCTGCCCCATTACGTCGATTTCCAGTCCGAACTGGAACTCATCCGTAAACTCCGGCGCGCTGCAATGGCACAAGAACCTGCGCAGCAAGAGGCGGCTGAATGATGTCAGTCGCCGCCTCCGCCGCCACCCCCTCCATCGCCGCTCCCCGTTCCGCTCCCACTGTCGCCCGCCCCGCCTGCATGCCCGTGGCCCCCGTGACTCATATGGCTGTCGTTGCTGCCCGTGGCAGGCATGTGCCAGACCGGCAGACCGGTCCCTGTGTCACTGCCGCGCATCTTGGCGGATGCGCCGGGGGTCGCTTTGCGGGTCGCTTGGTATCCGGGTTTTACGGGCCAGGCCCGCAGGACCAGGATCAGGGCCAGAAACAGCCCGGCCGCGCCCACGATCATCCACCACAGGGTCATCGTCCCCACTCCTTTGATCGGTAAAGTCATGTCCGACTACAACTTTGCATATCTTGACGAACAGACCAAACGGATGATCCGCCGCGCCATCCTCAAGGGTCTGGCGATCCCAGGCTATCAGGTCCCATTTGCCAGCCGCGAAATGCCGATGCCTTACGGCTGGGGTACCGGCGGCGTGCAGGTGACAGCAGCGATCCTGACGCCCAAAGACGTGCTCAAGGTGATCGATCAGGGTGCCGACGACACAACCAATGCCGTCTCGATCCGCCACTTCTTCCAGAAGACGGCCAATATCGCGGTGACCGAACAGACTGCACAGGCCACGGTCATCCAGACCCGCCACCGCATCCCCGAACAGCCCCTGACCGACGCGCAGATCCTCGTCTATCAGGTCCCCATCCCCGAACCCCTCCGCTTCCTTGAACCCAGCGAAGTCGAAACCCGCCGCATGCACGCGCTCGAGGATTACGGCCTCATGCATGTCAAGCTTTACGAGGACATCGCCCGCCACGGCGCCATCGCCACCTCCTACGCCTATCCGGTGATGGTCGGGGGGCGTTACGTCATGGACCCGTCCCCCATCCCCAAGTTCGACAACCCGAAACTCGGCATGGACGCCATCCAGCTTTTCGGCGCCGGGCGGGAACAGCGTATCTACGCCCTGCCGCCACATTGCCATGTCGTCAGCCTTGACTTCGAGGATTTCCCCTTCGAGGCGACCAAGGCCGACCACGCCTGCGCCCTCTGCGGCTCGACCGACAGCTATCTGGACGAAGTCATCACCGACGACGCCGGAAGCCGGATGTTCGTCTGTTCCGACACCGACCACTGCACCCAGACCCGCGAAAGGAGCGCCGCATGACACCGCTTCTATCTGTCCAGAACCTGACCAAACGCTATGGCCGCCAGATGGGCTGCGCCGACGTATCCTTTCACCTTTATCCCGGCGAGGTGATGGGCATCGTTGGCGAAAGCGGGTCGGGCAAATCCACGCTTCTCAACTGCATGGCCGGACACATCCGCCCGGACAGCGGCAGAGTCATGTTCGACACCCTCGCCGACGGCCCGGTCGATACCGTGGCCCTGTCCGAACCCGCGCGGCGGATGCTGGGCCGCACCGACTGGGCCTTTGTCCATCAGCATGCCCGTGACGGGCTGCGCATGGGCGTCTCGGCGG
>JBGSWJ010000496.1:0-4608 GCA_041752495.1 Rhodobacterales bacterium | reverse complement strand
GATCTGGCGTTTGACGCTTTGGGGCGGCGGGAGCAGGTGATGCTGGTGGCCGAAGGCGTACGGGCCGCGATGGCGGATGCGGGGATCAGCGATCCCGATGACGTGCATTTCGTGCAGATCAAATGCCCATTGTTGACCGCCGACCGGGTGGCGCGGGCCGGGGCGGCGGGGCTGACAGTGGTCACGCGGGATACGCTGAAATCCATGGGGCTGTCGCGCGGGGCTTCTGCCTTGGGCGTGGCGGTGGCCTTGGGCGAGGTGGCCGAGGGTGATGTGACCGATGCGGTGATCGGGCGGGATCATGGGCTGTGGTCGGGGCGGGCCAGTACTTCGGGCGGGGTCGAACTGGCCGATCACGAGATTGTCGTGCTGGGCATGTCGGATGCGTGGTCGGGCGCATTGATGATTGATCATGCGGTGATGGCCGATCAGATCGACGTGGACCCTGTGCGGGATTGTCTGCGGCGTCTGGGCTTTGCGACGGACAGGCAGGTACGGTCGGACAGGCTGGTGGCGCTGCTGGCCAAGGCTGAGGCAGGGCAGAGCGGACAGCTGCGGGGGTATCGGCATACGATGCTGGATGACAGCGATATCTCTTCCACGCGGCATGCGCGGGGGTTTGTGGCGGGGGCGCTCGCGTCGCTCGTGGGCCACGCCGAGATTTATGTGTCGGGCGGGGCGGAACATCAGGGGCCGGATGGCGGTGGGCCGGTGGCGATCATCGCGCGGCGGGCAATGGAGGATGCGGCATGAACATGGTGGCACCGGTGACGGCGGCACGGGGTCTGGCGCTTGAGACTGTGGGGATGACGAAGATATTCGGCTCGCTCGTGGCGCTCGACGATGTGTCAATCAGCATCAAGCCGGGCGAGTTTCATGCGCTCTTGGGCGAGAACGGTGCGGGGAAATCGACGCTCGTCAAGTGCATCATGGGGTTTTATCAGCCGACAAAGGGCGAGCTGATCGTGGACGGGGTCAAGCAGACCATAGCCACGCCATCGGCGGCGCGGGATGCCGGGATCGGCATGGTTTACCAGCATTTCACGCTGGTCCCCTGCCTGACGGCGGCGGAAAACATGGTAATTTCGCGGGGCGATGTGCCGGTCGTCATCAACTGGGCCAAGGAAATCAAGGCGCTTGAGGCGTTCATGGACCGGATGCCGTTCCGGGTGCGGCTGGATGTGCCGGTCTCGTCCCTGTCGGCGGGGGAGAAGCAGAAGCTGGAGATCCTGAAGCAATTGTATCTGGATCAGCGGTTCCTGATCCTGGACGAGCCGACATCCGTGCTGACCCCGGCAGAGGCGGATGAGATCCTAGGGCTGTTGCATGATATGGCCAAACGTGGCGAGATCACGGTGCTGATGATCACCCACAAGTTCCGCGAGGTGACGGCGTTCACTGATTCCGTGTCGGTGCTGCGGCGCGGCCGGATGATCGGCGGCGGCAAGGTGGGCGAGATCACCATCGACGAGATGAGCCGGATGATGATCGGCGAGACGGTGATCCGCAAATCGGCGGGGCGGGTCGCGGATGTGAAAAGCAGCACGCATCTGGAACTGACGGCGGTCTATGTGGACGACAACGAAGGGATGCCTGCGGTCGAGGCGGTGGACCTGCGGGTGCATGGCGGCGAGATCGTGGGGATTGCGGGCGTGTCAGGCAACGGCCAGTCGGAACTGGTCGAGGCGCTGGCAGGGCAGCGGCCGTTGAAGGATGGGCGTATCTTTATCAACGGGAAGCCATTCGAGGCGACGCGGCACGACTATGACAAGTTCAAGGTATTCGGGCTGCCCGAGGAGCCGTTGCGCAATGCGGCGGTTCGGCGGATGTCGGTGGCCGAGAACATCGCGTTCCGCAGTTTCGACAAGCCGCCGGTGGCGGGGCTGGGCTGGTGGCTGAAGCCTTCGGCGATGCGCGCCAAGGCGGCGGACCTGATCGAGACCTATCGGATCAAGACGCCGTCGCCCGATACGCCGATCGAGAATCTGTCGGGCGGGAACGTGCAGCGGGCGGTGCTGGCGCGGGAATTGTCAGGTGATGTGAAGGTGCTGATCGTGGCGAACCCGTGTTTCGGGCTCGACTTTGCCTCGGTCGCGGAAATCCGGGCGCAGATCATCGATCAGCGGAACCGGGGGGCGGCGGTGCTGCTCGTGTCCGAGGATCTGGACGAGATTCTGGAACTGTCGGACCGGGTGGCGGTCATGTCGGGCGGGCGGATCACCCATATTGCGCCGATTGCCGAGGCAGACCGGAATACGATTGGCAAATACATGGCGGGGCATTGAGCGTGGATCAGAAGCAGGGGCGCTGGGCGGGCCGGGACGGGAACAAGGACGCGGTGCGGTCTGACGTCTGGGGCGCGCTGGATCAGGGCGGGATGGCGATGGGGCCGACCTGGAGCCATATCCCGAACTTCATCGGTGCCGATACGGCGGCCTGGCATTTGTCGCGGACCGAAGCCTGGCAGAAGGCACGGACGGTCAAGTGCAACCCCGATCCGCCGCAAATTCCGTTGCGGCTGCGGGCCTTGTACGAGGGCAAGGTGCTTTATGCGCCGGTGCCCTATCTGACCGAGGGTTTTCCCTATCTGCGGATTGATCCGGCGAAGATTGCGGCAAAGGGGGTTTCCTTTGAACTCGCGGCCACTTCGGAAGGGTACATGATGCATGGTGAGCGGATCGGTTTCGAGGAGGTCGAGCCGCTGGATTTTGCCATCGTCGGGTCGGTCGCGGTGAGCCGGGATGGCGGGCGGACAGGCAAGGGGGCCGGGTTTGCGGACCTTGAGACCAGTATATTCCGCGAGCTGGGGATCATCCGGCCCGAGACGCCGATGGCGACGACGGTGCATTCAAGCCAGCTGGTCGACAGCCGGCGGGTGTTCATGATGCCGCACGATTCGCCTTTGGACTATGTGGCGACAGAGAAGGAGTTGATTGTTACCGGGAATATCGCGCCAAGGCCCAAGGGGGTGGCGTGGGATTACGTACAGGCCGATCAGTTTGAAACGATCCCGTTCCTGCGTGATCTGCGGGACAGGATGCTGGCGCGGGGGTAGGGTGGGCCGCTGAACAGCAGGATCGCCGATGACAACCACAATCCGCGAGATGACGACAGGGGACGATATTGCCATCGTCCGGGACATGATGCGCCGATATGTGCAGTGGCTGTTTGACAGTTTTCCGGACCAGACTGAGGACTTGAACGCCTATTACGGCCCGGTGCGGGTGCAGGCGGCACTTGATGAGGTTTCCCTCGCCTTTGTTCCGCCCCGAGGCGTTGTCCTGATCGCCTGCATCGGGGACGCCCCGGTGGGTATGGCCATGGCGCATCCGATTGCTCCCGGCATCTCAGAGATGAAGCGCCTTTTCGTGTTGCCTTTGGCGCGTGGAAAAGGCGTGGGACAGGCGTTGATCGAGGGATTGATCGGGCGGATGGCAGATTGGGGGCATCCGGTTGTCCGGCTGGATACGATAGTTTTCCTGACGGATGCCATCACGCTTTACCGCCGCATGGGGTTTGAGGAGATCGCGCCCTATACGGTGTTGCCGCCGGGGACGGAAAAGACGTCGCTGTTCATGGAAAGGCGGCTGGACCGGGTCTGATCCTGTGGCGCGGGAGGACGTTCCGGACATTCTGTCGTCGGTCCGGGTGGCCGGTTTGGCAGTCCGTGCTAGTTTCCGTTCGTGGTCACTTCCGATCCTGAAAGGCCGTCATGTCTATCTTCATCCTTTACGGCGTTACCGTCGTCATCTTTCTTGTGCTTGACGCGCTGATGCTGACCTTTGTCATGCGTCCGCTTTTCGAAAAGCATATCGCGGACCTGCTGATCCCCAATCTGCGCTACGGCGCGGCGGCAGTTTTTTATCTGGGATATATCGCAGGTCTGTTGTGGCTGGTGTCGCTGCCTGCGCTGCGGTCGGGCACACCAATTTCGGCCCTGGTGGGTGGCATGGTGATCGGGGCGATGGCCTATGGTACCTATGAGTTCAGCAATTATGCCACGCTGACAGCCTGGCATCCGGCGATGGTCGCCACGGATTTCGTCTGGGGGACGGTGTTGACCGGCGTGTCCGCATGGGCGGGCGTGATGATCACCCGCGCCATAACGGCCTGATGTCTCAGGCTTTACGCAGGTTGCCGGCCATCTTGCGGCCGTCGCGCCCTTCGATCATGTCGAATTCGATCGGCTGATTGTCGGCCAGTCCGGTCATGCCGGATTGTTCGACAGCCGAGATATGGACGAAAATATCCTTCCCGCCATCCTCGGGTGCAATGAACCCGTAACCTTTTGTCGTATTGAACCACTTCACGGTGCCCTTGGGCATCATCTTCTCCTTCCTGGTGGACCGCAGGACAAGAACTGCGGGCCATCTTCCTTACGTAAGGGAATCAACTAATCACGGTTTCGAAAAAGGCAAATGACAAGGCGTCGATTGCGGGGCAGGGTGGCAAGGTTGCTGAAAACAGGGGCAGTTGATGCGGTTTTTCGGGCTTAAGACATGTGACACCTGCCGCAAGGCGCTGGCGGCACTGCGGGTGGCGGGGGCGGAGCCGGTGGTGACAGACGTGCGGGCCGACGGGATCGCGCCGGCCGATCTGGCGGCCATC
>JBGSWJ010000495.1:0-1550 GCA_041752495.1 Rhodobacterales bacterium | reverse complement strand
GAGCGCAAGACCCTGGCCTTTCAGCCCGTCGAAACCATCGCGGACCTGCAGCGGTGCTATGAATTCCGCCTCACCATCGAACCCGCCGCCGCCGCAATGGCCGCAACGCGCCGCAGCGAGGCGCAACTGGACGAGATTTCCAAGTTTCTGGCCATGCTGCGCGACGCCACCGAACGGCGCAGCCACCGCGAGGATGCGGATTTCGGGTTCCATCTTGCGATCACCGCCGCCTCGAACAACCAGTATTTCGAAACCTCGATGCGCGCTCTCAAAGACCACATCGCCGTGGGTATGAAGTTTCACGGGCTGTCGCTGCAATCGGTGCGCGGCGGTCTGGACCACGTTCTTGACGAACACGCAGCCATCTTTGACGCCATCCGCACCGGGGCCGCCGAAACGGCCCGCGAAACCATGCTGCGCCATGTCACCGGATCGCGCGACCGCCTGTTCGAAGGGCGCCTTCTCGACCTCTCCTCGCGCTAGAACGCCGCGCGATAGATCGCTTCGATCTCGGCCACCGTCATGTCACGCGGATTGTTGTCCATCAGCCGACGGATGCCATGCGCCTCGGTCGCCCAGGGGCCAAGCTGATCTTCTGTCGCGCCGTTGTCAGACAGCCGCATCCGCACGCCAAGGCCCGCGCACCACGCGGCCGCAGCCGTCAGAAGGTCGCCTTCAAGCCCCAGAAGCCCGGCAATCCTTGCCGTCTTGTCTGGAACCGCCGGCGCGTTGAAGGCCAGAACATGCGGAAAGATAATCGCATTGGCCTGCCCATGCGGCAGCTTCAGCCTCGTGCCAAGCGGATAGGCCAACGCATGCCCCGCCGCCGTGTTGACCGGCCCAAGACAGATACCCCCGTAATAGGCAGCCAGAAGCAGCCCCGCCCGCGCCTCGGCATCGCCGCCATCGGCCACGGCCCGGGGCAGGTAGCGTGCGACAAGGTCAATCCCCATCACGGCATAGCTGTCAATCAGCGGATGCGATTTGCGGCTGGTAAAGGCCTCGACACAATGGGCCATGGCGTCGATCCCGGTGGCCGCCGTGATGGCGGGCGGCAAGGTCATCGTCAGGTCGGGGTCCATCGCCACGATATCGGCCAATAGATACGGGCTTTCGACTGCAACCTTCATCCCCGTCGCCACATCCGTGACCAGCGCCCGGATCCCCGCCTCGGATCCCGTGCCTGCCGTCGTGGGCACCAGCGCCAGCGCATTCTGGCGGCCTGCCACCCTGTTCGGGCCGATGATATCTGGCAGAACCTGCGCGCCCCGCAGTACCGTCACCAGCTTGGCCAGATCCATCACCGACCCGCCACCAAACCCCACGACAAGATCCGGCGCGGAGGACCGCGCGGCTTCCACCGCCAGCGCCAGATTGTCGGTGTCGGGCTCGGGCCTGACCGCGTCGAATACCGTCACCGTCCCGCCAAGACCCAGCGACGGCACCCTGTCCGCCATGGATCGCTGCGTCAGGACCAGAACGCGCTGAAACCCCTCGGCCTTTGCCCAGACCCCGATCTCGGCCGCCGTGCCGGTGCCGAACTCGACCCG
>JBGSWJ010000494.1:0-6145 GCA_041752495.1 Rhodobacterales bacterium | reverse complement strand
CACACGCCCGAGGCGCTCGGCGACAATTCGCTGAAGCGCATTCGCGACGCCTTCGTCGCGGCGACCGAGCGCACGCTGCGACTGGACTTCGACGTCATCGAGGTTCACTCGGCGCATGGCTATCTGCTGCACCAGTTCCTGAGCCCTGTTGCGAACCGGCGGACCGACCGGTTCGGCGGGTCGCTGGAGAACCGGATGCGGTTTCCTCTGGCCGTGATTGCGGCTGTCCGGGCGGCCTGGCCTGCCGGGAAACCGCTTTTCCTGCGCATTTCGGCCGAGGACGGCCTGCCCGGCGGCTGGACCGTGGATGAGGCGGTGATCTTTTGCCGGAAGGCGGGAGAACTGGGGGTTGACGTGGTCGATGTGTCGGCCGGGGGATTTGACGGGGGGCAGATCAGGCCCGCGCCCGGGATGTTTCTGGCAAATTCCGCCCGTATCCGGGCCGAGAGCGGGGTGCAGACCATGGTGGTGGGGCTGATGGGGGATGTGGCCATGGCCGACGACGCGCTGCGCGATGTAAAGGCCGATCTTGTTGCGCTGGGGCGGGCGGCGCTGGATGATCCGAACTGGGCTGTCCATGCCTACCGGGCGCTGGGGCAGGAGGGGCCCGGGATATGGAACCGCCAGTCGGGCTATGCGATTGACCGCTGGCCGATGCGGCCTGCAGGGGGCACTGTGGTGTGACAGTGCCCGTGATACCCAAAGCGACCGTTTCCGTTCGTTCCATTGCAGAAGGCCCGCGATGACCAATGCCCTGACCCCCTTTGATCTTGATGCCGCAGCGCTGGACTGGGTTGAAAGGACGCTGGCCGCGCTTTCGCCCGATGACCGTCTGCGGCAGTTGTTCAACCTGCGGTCAGCCGGGAACGATCAGGCGGAAATCGCCCGGCAGCAGGCGTTCCGGCCCGGTTCGATCACGCGGCATCCGTCGCTCGATGCGGCGGGGGAGCGGGCGATCATTGCGGGGTACAATGCGGCGGCCCCGACCCCGTTGCTCGTCTCGGCTGATCTGGAGGGAAGCCGGATGAGCCTTTCGGGCGGGATCGAGGTGCCCAATCCGCTGGCCCTTGCCGCGCTGGATGACACCGGG
The DNA here is from genome assembly GCA_041752495.1 of Rhodobacterales bacterium. GTDB lineage: Bacteria > Pseudomonadota > Alphaproteobacteria > Rhodobacterales > Rhodobacteraceae > JAPLPE01. The sequence continues at coordinate 5,055 of JBGSWJ010000494.1, read as the reverse complement.
GTCACGGACCGGATCAGCGCGATCATGGCGGATGAGGCGCGGGCCTATGGGATCAACTGGTCGTTCACCCCGGTGATCGACATCAACGCGGCCTTTCGCAGCGCGATCGTTGCAACGCGCGGGTTCGGGTCGGATGTGGCGACGATCGAACGCCATGCGCTGGCGCAGATCCGGGCGTTTCAGGCATTGGGGGTGGCGGCCTGTGTGAAGCACTGGCCGGGCGAGGGGTTTGACGACCGGGACCAGCATCTGGTGACCACGATCAACCCGCTGACTATGGCGGAGTGGGAGGTGCATTTCGGCCGCCTTTACCGGGCGGCGATTGATGCGGGGGTGCTGTCGGTCATGTCGGCCCATATCGCGCTGCCCGCCTTTATCGAGGAAATGTCGCCCGGGTCGGGCGTTGAAGCCTATCGGCCGGCGTCCATCAGTCATCACCTGAACCAGACGCTGCTGCGGGACCGGCTTGGGTTCCGGGGGCTGATCGTGTCGGATGCGACGCCGATGGCGGGGCTTGGGTCATGGTCGGAGCGTTCCGTCTACCTGCCCGAGACCATTATCTCGGGCTGTGACGTGATCCTGTTTTCAAACGATATGGACGCCGACCTTGGCTATATCCGCGCCGCAGTGGAAGACGGGCGGCTGTCCTGGGACCGGGTGAATGATGCGGTGCGGCGGCAGCTTGCGCTGAAGGCTGCGCTGGGGCTGCACCGGCCGGAGATGGCATTGCCCGAGCGGGACCGGGCGGACGATCTGGCCTTTGTCCGGCGGGTGACGGCGCGAGTCCCGACGCTGGTCAAGGATGTGCAGGGGCTTTTGCCGCTGACGGTCGAGAAGCACCGGCGCATCCTTGTCATCACGCGGGGGATCATTTTTCCGTTCGTGCCCCATCCCGTACCCTTTGCCCTGCCCGACATGTTGCGGGACAAGGGGTTCGACGTCACGCTTTACCAGCCCGACACCGAAGTCAGCGCCGACAGGTTTGACCTGATCATGTACCTTTCGGGCGAGGAGACGTTGTTGACCCGGGGGCGGATCTTCTTTGACTGGCTGGCCCTGACCGGACATTTCGGCAAGGCGATGGCGCGGTATTGGCACGATATCCCGACGATGCTGATTTCGTTCGGCTATCCCTACATGCTTTATGACGCGCCCCGGATGCCGGCCTACATCAACGCCTATACCACGACCGAGTCAATGCAGGCGGCCGTGGCCGAGGCGCTGATGGGCAATATTCCGTGGAACCGGAACAACCCGGTCGATCCGTTCTGCGGCCTTGGGGATGCAAGGTTCTGATCGTCAGCCGGGCATGAGCACCGACTGGCGGGCATAGACGGCGGCTTCGGTGGTGCCGTCGTCGAAGAGAAGTTCGAGATCCACACTTTCGATGCTGCCGGCGGGGGCGGTGATGTAGATCGGGAAATTCTCGAAATCCACCATGCTGTTGGGCGAGGCCGTGTCATCATAGCAGGGTTCGAGCGGGAGCACCGTTTCGGGCGGGGCACCGTTCAGGCCATAGCGCACCTCCCACAGGCCGCAGCGCCAGGCGAGGAGGTTGGAGAAATAGAGGAAATCCTGATCGCCGTTCTGCTGGATCGCGATCCAGCTGGCCCGGGTCATGCCAAGGATCGGCTTGACCTCGGTCGCTGTGGTGTAGCGGCCGGTGGGGTTCTGGTTTTCCGGTTCGCGCGTGGGGGGTTCGGCCGTGTCGAGTTTGGTGTCCGATTTGCCATCGGTCGGCGGGGGTACGGCGATGGCGACTTCGGGTGTGGGGACCGCCGTGATTTCCGCGTCGGGGGGCAGGCTGCTGCCCTGACGGGCGAAGGCGAAAAAGCCGATGATGATGGCCAGGATGATTTCCGGCATGACAATCTCTTTCCTTTGCGCCCGGACGCGCTTTTGCGTGGGGCGGGTTCAATCTATGGTGCCCCAAAATCAGCGGGGCCAATCTGACTATGGCGGGAAAATCCGGGGCGGGAAAGCCGTTCAACATCATGATCGTCGGACAAAAGGGCCGGTTGCAGTATGAGGCGCTGATCTTTGCAGCGTCGCTGCGGGCGGCGTCGCCGGGGTTTACGGGTCAGCTGATCGTGGCTGAACCGCAGGCCGGGCCGCGCTGGGATCATGATCCGGCGATGGATGCGCCATTCCGCGAGGCGCTGACCGATCTGGGGGCGCGGATCGTGCCGTTTGTGAACCGGCATTTCGGCCAGTCCTATCCCCACGGGAACAAAATAGAGGGTCTTGCCGCCCTGCCCCCCGGAGAACCATTTGTCTTTTTCGATACAGACACGCTGGTTTTGGGGGACATTTCCGAGGTTCCCTTTCACTTTTCGAACCCGAGCGCCTCCATGCGGCGGGAAGGGACATGGCCGGTCGAGGAGCTCTACTGGCCGGGCTATGGCCGGACGTGGAAATCGCTTTATGACCGGTTCGGGCTTGATTTCGCGTCATCGCTCGATCTGGGGCAGCCGGACGAATACTGGGAACGGTATCTGTATTTCAACGCGGGCTGGTTCTTTGGCGCTGATCCGGCTGTCTTTGGGCAGCGGTTTCTGGACTATGCGCTTTCGGTGCGCGACAACCCGCCCGAGGAACTGGTTCTTCAGCCGCTGGACCCCTGGCTGGATCAGGTTGTTCTGCCGCTGGTCATCCACTCGCTGGGCGGGGGCAGGCCGGGAACGGAGTTGGCCGGGCTGGATGGGGCGGTAACATGCCATTACCGCATGATCCCGCTGCTTTATGCCCGGGAAAGCGATGCGGCGGTCGAGATGCTGGAACGGGTCTGTGCGCCCAACAAGATGAAGAAACTGCTCAAGGAACATATGCCGCTGAAGAAGATGGTTTATCAGCAGCAGGGGCCCGAGGTGCGGGCCCTGTTTGACCGCAACAATCTGCCCCGGCAGGAAAAGCAGATCAGGAACCGGATCAAGTCTGAGGGATACTGGATGCGCTAGGCGGCTGCGGTCATCGCGCAGAGGCCAATGACGTTGCCCGAAGGATCGCGGAAGAACATGACCCATTGTTCTTGCGGCGTGCCCCGGTCCACGACTGAGGGTGCGATGATGAAATCGGTCTGATACTCTTCCAGGCGGCCGGCGAGGGTTGTCCAGTCGGGGACGGACAGGGACAGGGTGAAGTGGGGCACAGGGACCGGCAACGTGCCGATACGCCCGGTCCATTCCGTGGGTGCAGGCGGGCCGACATGGGCAGAAAGGCGGTGCCCGAAGAGATCAACCACCACACACGACGCGTACCGTGCGGTTTCGGTGGCGCCGAGATGGCCGACAAGAAAGTCCCGCGTTTCCCCAAGGTCGCGCACATGAAATGCCAGTTGGACGGGGGCGGGCATGATGTTTCTCCTGTTCGGCGGTGCGGGCGCTTCTGGCCGTTGAGCGGCGCCGGGGATTGGCCTACACCTTGGCGGTGCCACATTCAAAGGCCCCCAACGGGCCGCATCGGGAGGATGATCCATGACCAAGACCCTTGGCTTTGATACTTTACAGGTACATGCCGGTGCCAAGCCGGACCCCGCGACGGGGGCACGCCAGGTGCCGATCTATCAGACGACGGCCTATGTGTTCCGCGATGCGGACCATGCGGCGGCGCTGTTTAACCTGCAGGAAGTGGGCTATATCTATTCGCGTCTGACGAACCCGACGGTTTCGGCCTTGGCCGAGCGGATTGCCACGCTGGAAGGGGGCATGGGGGCGTTTTGCTGTTCTTCGGGCCATGCGGCGCAGATCATGGCGCTATTCCCGCTGATGGCGCCGGGGCGCAATATTGTCGCTTCGACCAAGCTTTATGGCGGAACCGTCCAGCAGTTTTCCAACACGATCCGCAAATTCGGCTGGTCGGCCAAGTTCGTGGACTTTGAGGATCATGCCGCGCTGAAGGCGGCCATTGACGATGACACCCGCGCCGTGTTCTGCGAATCCATCGCCAATCCCGGCGGCTATATTACCGACCTGCCTGCGATTGCTGCGATTGCCGATGCGGCGGGCCTGCCACTTATCGTGGATAACACAAGTGCCACCCCGTATCTGTGCCGCCCGATCGAACATGGCGCGACCATCGTTGTGCATTCGACGACCAAGTATCTGACCGGGAACGGCACCGTCACCGGCGGCTGCGTTGTGGATTCGGGCAAGTTCAACTGGTCGCAGTCGGACAAGTTCCCGTCGCTGACCGCGCCGGAGCCCGCCTATCACGGGCTGAAGTTCCATGAGGCGTTGGGGGGCATGGCCTTTACGTTCCACGGGATCGCCGTGGGCCTGCGCGATCTGGGGATGACGATGAACCCGCAGGGCGCGCACTACACGCTGATGGGGATCGAGACGCTGTCGCTGCGGATGGAGCGGCATGTGCAGAACGCGGAGAAGATTGCCAATTGGCTCGAGGCGGATCCGCGGGTGGAATATGTGACCTGGGCGGGGCTGAAGAGTTCGCCCTATCACGACCGTGCCGCGCGGATCGTCCCCAAGGGGGCCGGGGCGATCTTTACCTTTGCGATCAAGGGCGGCTACGAGGCCGGGGTGAAGTTCGTCAACGGGGTCGAACTGTTCAGCCATGTCGCCAACCTTGGCGATACGCGCAGCCTTGTCATCCATTCGGCATCGACCACGCACCGGCAGTTGACGCCCGAACAGCGGGCGGCGGCGGGGGCCGGTGACAATGTGGTGCGTCTGTCGATCGGGATCGAGGATGTGAACGACCTGATCGCCGATCTGGATCAGGCTTTGGCCAAGGCCACGGCCTGAGGATGAAACGCCACGGCCCGGGCGATTCGCCCGGGCCGTGGGTCAAGCCTGAGCCGGGGCCTTATTCGGCGATGCGATAGACCATCGTGATGCTGGTCTGGATCGCAACCTCTCCGGCAGCGATGGGAACCGATCCGGCGTCGGCGGCCATCCGTGCCTCCATCATCGGGGCGGGGGCGAAGTAGCCGCCGCTTTCCGACAGTGTCACCAGATCACCGAGTGTGACCCCTGCCGCCGTGGCAAAGAGTTCGGCCCGGGCGCGGCCGTTGGCGACGGCTTCGCGGCGCGCCTCGTC
>JBGSWJ010000493.1:0-6463 GCA_041752495.1 Rhodobacterales bacterium | reverse complement strand
GATCCCGGCGGCCTGCGCCTCTTCATCGCGGAGGGCCTGAATCTTGGCCTCGTTCAGGACCGGCTCGGCGATGATGACGGGCGGCGGGGCGTTGGTGGTGGTTTCGGCCTGTTCGTCGCGGAGCGCCTGCGCCTCCTGCTCGGTCAGGACGGGTTCGGCAAGGATGACGGGCGGGGCGGCGTCATCGGTGGCGGGCACATCGGTTTCCTGCACGACAGGCAGATCGGCCCCGGTCACGGTGGGTCCGCGCACCAGGTCACGGCCCTGCGGGGTAAAGAACAGCACGCCACAGGCCACGAGGGCCGTGGTCACGGTCAGCGCACCGCGGGATGTCATCGCATTCAGCATCTCTCTCACTCCTTGCCAGGCGTCCTTTTTCGGACGCTCGGAAGTGAGACGCTGTGGATCGCGTGATCCTTGGAGGGTTTCAAAGTTTTTCTGCGCCAACGCCAGATTTTCCAGCTTGCGGGCCGGATCGGGGGCGGGCGTGGCGGCCTTGAACGCGGATTTCAACGCGTCGAGGTCGAAATCGTCGTCGTCATCGTGAGGGGTCATGTGGCCTCCTCCTCTGCCTTGATCGCGCGGAGTTTCTTTTTCACTTCGGACATGCGCCAGCTGACCGTGCCTTCGGAAATACCCAGAATCTCGGCCACTTGGGCGTGGTTCAGATCGTCAAGCACCAGCGCCAGCGTATCGCGCAGGTCATCTGGCAGGCGCTGCATGGCGGTGGTGAGCCAGTCGAGCCTCTCGCGTTCGGTTTCGGCCACATCGGCGCGGGCCAGTTCCCAGTCGCCCCAGCCTTCGGTCGCCTTCATATAGGTGGCGCGGCGGCGGCGGCGGTCATGGGCGGCGTTCACGGCGACCCGGTAAAGCCATGTCGTGACCTTGGCCTCGGCCTTGAAGCCCGACAGCTTGGCGGGCAGGGCGGCGCAGATATCCTGCGTCAGATCCTCGGCCTCAGCCCGCGCGCCGGTCAGGCGGAAGCACAGGCCGAACAGGCGGTCGTAATGGCGTTCGAGCAGAAGACCAAAGGCCTGCCCGTCCCCGTTTGCGGCCGCGAGGGCCAAGGCTTCGTCACTGGTTGCCATGCGCATCGTGATGGTAGGACGCAGGCCGCGGGTCAATCCTTGGCGGGCAAGCAAAAGAATCTTCCCGGGGCTTCTTTGTCTTCCAAATACCTCGGGGGGGCCGCAGGCGGGGGGCAGAGCCCCCCTCTGTCCTCAGCCGCCTGCCTGGACCCGTGACACAAGCACCTTGTCGATCCGACGGCCGTCAAGGTCGATCACTTCAAACCGCCAGCCCGCGGCATCAAACCGGTCGCCCAGATGCGGCAGGCGGTTCAGTTGATTGAGCACCAGACCCGCCACGGTTTCATAGTCGCCTGCGATATCACGGGGCAGGACCAGACGGTCGCAGAACTCATCGGCCTGCATCCCGCCCGATACGAGGAAACTGCCGTCTTCGCGTTCGACCATGTCAGGCTCTTCGGCCTGTGCTTCGCGGAAGGTGCCGGTGATGGCCTCTAGGATGTCGCCTGTGGTGATGAGCCCTTCAAAGCTGCCGTATTCGTCATAGACGAGCGCCATATGGTTGGGCGAGCCGCGCAGGAGTTCGATGACGCCAAGCGCATCGACGGATTCGTGGACGACGGGCACTTCGCGGAGGAGCGAGCGGAGGTCGAGCGGTTTGCCTTCGGACAGGGCGGCGATGGCGTCGGTGAGGTAGAGAACGCCCAGCACCTCGTCCGTCTCGCGGCTGCGGACAGGAATGCGGGGGCGGCCGATGTCGCGGATAGCCTGCAGGGTTTCGGCGGGGTCGGCTTCGATATCGATCATTTCGACATCACGGCGCGGGGTCATGAGGCCACGGGCGGAACGGTCGGCCAGGCGCATGACGCCGGTCAGCATCGCGCGTTCTTCAGTTTCGATGACGCCTTCGTCATGGGCTTCGGTCAGGATGACGTGGACTTCGGCATCGGTGACGCGGTTCTTGGTATCCCCGCTCTGGCCCAGAAGGCGGAGGATGAGCTGGCCAGAGATGTCGAGGAACCAGACGAGGGGGGCGGCGACGGTGGCGAGGATGACCATGACCGGGGCGACACTGGCCGCGACCCCTTCGGGATTGCGGAGCGCCACCTGTTTGGGGACGAGTTCGCCGAGGATGAGCGAGAGGTAGGTCAGGATCACGACCACACCGCCCACGCCAAGGGTGGCGGACCATTCGACGGGCACGCCTTGTGCGGTGAGCCAGTCAGCAAGGCGGACACCCAGAGTGGCACCCGAGAACGCGCCCGAGAGGACGCCGACCATGGTGATGCCGATCTGGACGGAGGAGAGGAACTTGCCCGGGTTTTCGGCCAGCCGGATCGCGGTCGCGGCCCCGGTCGATCCGGCATCGGCCATGGCGCGCAGCCGGGCGGGGCGGGAGGAAACGACGGCAAGCTCTGACATTGCCAGCGCCCCGTTGATCAGGATCAGCAGAAGCACGATGGCGATTTCGGCGAACATCACGGGTTCCGGCACTGGTTCGGATCAATCTCTGCATGTGCAGCCTGTCGCCGTCTAGGTCAATGGCTGTTGCGCAGGTGCTGAAGATGCAAACGCGGGGACCAAAGGCCCCCGCGTGTCGTTCTTTGACTGATTGGCGGGCTTACAGTTTGCCAATTGTCCAGAACATGGTTTCGCCCGAGGCATCGTCGACACCGTCATTGTCGGTGATGACCCAGCCATTCCCGTCTGCGTCGATGGCCAGACCTTCGATCTTTTCGATAATCGGGCCGCCGGTCGAGGCGAGGTCGGGGAGGAGGTCGCGGACGACTTCCTTGGTCACGACCGGAAGATCGCCGCCAAGGGGAGCCGGGACCATTTCCGAGAGCGCCACGCGAGTGATCGTCTTGGTCACGGCGGCAGACCCAAAGAGGTTGTCGCGTTCGATCATGTAGGCGTAGTCACCGTTTACCGCGATTTCCGAGAGGCCGACCCAGCCGTCGCCGGTGGGGGCGGTCAGGGGATAGCGGACAGCGCCCCATTCCTCGGTTTCGAGGTTGTAGGCCGCGATCTTGACCATGCCTTCGGGATCATCGGCCCATTCGCGCTGGATCGGGAGCCAGAGGGTATTCCCGACAAGGGCAATGCCTTCGGCGCCGTAACGGTCTTCGTTGGCCAGAAGTTCGGCGGGGAAGGCGATTTCGGTGTCGATATTGCCGTCGCTTTCGACGTGGATGATGCCGTGGGGGATCATCCGGTCGGTGCGGCCTTCGGAGGCGAGCCAGAAGCCGCCTTCGCCATCAAGGGTAATGCCTTCGATGTCGAGCTTTTGCGCGGGTTGGCCTGCGCGGGTGATGGGCAGTGCGGCGGTGATCCGGGCCGGAACCTGCGTCGCGTCGATCGTAAAGATCGTGGGCTGGTAGCCGTAGAAGCTGTCGTCGACGGCGTAGAAGATGCCGGGTGCGGCGGGGTCGGCCACGAGGCCCGACATGGCACCCCAGCCGATCAGGTCAGTTGCACCGGCGGATGTGAGCGTCGGGTAGGCTGCCGCACCTTCGCCAAGCTGGTAGATCATGGCGTGGGACCGGGGTCCGCCATCCTCGACGAGGTCGAGTTCGTTGGCGGTGGCGATCAGGCCGCGTTCGGGGATTGCGATCACGCCTTCGGGCGAAATGCCGGAGGGCAGGAGTTGTTTCAGCACCGGATTGGCGGGGTCGGTCACGTCATAGGCGGCCATGACCGAGGCGCGTTCAGTCAGGACAAAGACCATTGGCGTGCCGTTGATCACGGCGAATTCGAGACCTTCGGGTTCGACGCCCTTGGAGTCAGAGCGGCGGTCGGGGTAGTGTCCGATCTGGGCGATGGCATGTTCAAGCGCTGGGCCGGATTCGTAGACGACTTCGCCGGTCTTGGAGAAGATGGTCCAGCCACGGCTGCCGCCGTCCATGTCGCCTTCGTTCGCCACGGCGAAGTGGGTGTCGTCGATCCACTGGACGCCATCGGGCTCACGCAGGCGGGCGGGCTGATCTTCGGTGAAGAGGAGGGCCGCGCGTTCGTCGGTCAGGTCAACGCCGGTCAGGTCCACGGCACCGGCCGAGAAGTGGGAGGCGACCGTGCCATCGCGGTTCAGGACGACGATGTGGTTGTTTTCCTGAAGGGTCACCACGATCTCGCCCGCCGCATTGGTATCGACAAACTCGGGCTCGGGATCTTCGGGGGAGACTTCGGCAAGGCCGGTCACGTCCGCCCTGATCGCGGTGTCGCAGTTCAGTGTGCTGCCGGTGGTGTCGATCAGCGTGACCCAGCCTGCGGGCATCTGGCCGACGCGGCCATCGCCTGCATCTTCGTCGCGTTCGTTTTCGATGGCCACGGCGATGAAGCTGCCGTCAGCGGCGTGGGCGGTGCTGTCGGGCTGGCCGCCCAGATCACAGCGGCCCAGTTCGGTTTTGGTCGCAAGGTCGATGGCGGCGATGAAACCGGACGGGTTCGTAAAGCTTTCGCGGGTGTTCACGGCGATGAAGGCGGTGTTACCGATGACGGTGACCGAGGTGGGTTCGCCGCCCATGTCGATGTTGCCCAGCGGTTTCGGGGCAGCGGGATCGGTGATGTCGATCAGGCCGACGGCACCAAGGGGGCTGTCTGTGTAGATCAGCGTCATGCCGTTATCAGACGCCGCAATGATTTCGGCGGAAGAGGGGCGGGCCAGATCTTCGCCTGTCGCCATGTTGGCGATGGTGGGAAAGCTGGCGATGCGGTTGAAGGACATGTCCTGTGCGGTGGCATAACCGGCGGTCAGGGCAAGGGCGGAAGTCAGGCAATGCAGGCGCGGCGTTGTCATGGAGTCCCCGTTTCTGGAAGTTCAGGGGCCTGATTGACGGCGCTTCATGACAGATCGTTAAGGGCTGGATGACGGTTTCATGAAACCGGGGTCGTGACCTTGCCCGGCGGCTGAAGCCGGAGCGCGGCCCAGATGAGCGCTGTGCCGACAGCGGCAAAGGCGGCCGAGACGAAATAGGCCTGCGCGCCCCAGCGGTCGGCCAGCCCGCCGAAGGCGGCGAGGGCAAGGACGGACATGGCCTGTTGCAGGACGACGAAGAAGCTTTGCGCTTCGGCAGCGATGTCTTCTGACGTCCAGTTGGTGATGAAGGTGATGCAGGCCATGAAGCCGAGGCCGAAGGTGATGCCGTGGAGAAGTTGCAGGGCGATCAGGACGGGCACGCCGGGTTCGAACGCCATGATGAGCCAGCGGGCCACGGTGACGAGTGCTGAGGCGAGGATGAGCGTGCGGGCGCGGTAGCGGCCTTGGAAGAAGCGTTTGTAGGCAAAGAACATCAGGGCTTCGGACACTGCGCCCAATGCGATGATGATTGAGGTGACCGAGACGCTGATGCCTGCGCGATGGAAGAGGAGGCCCTGAAAGGCATTCAGGATCAGGTGGGTTGAGGAGATGACGGCCCATCCGACGAGGGGGAGGAGGAACCACGGTTTCATGACGTGGAGAAGGCGGGAGGCCCCTTCCTGCGGGCGACGGTCTGCCGGGTCGGCGCGGAAGTTGGGGAGGAGGAGGGCCGCTGCGGCACGGGCGAGGCTGAGGCCGATGAAGACGGGCAGGAAAGCGCCGGGGCCGAAGTGGTTGGTCAGCACCCCGGTCAGCAGGATCATGACAAGATAGCCGATGGTGCCGAAGGCGCGCATGGCCCCGAAATCGGTGCCGCGCCGGGAGGTCATGCGCATGGCGGCGGCGTCGACGACGGGGATGACGGCGGCTATGGCGATGGCGGTGAGCGTCCAGAAGGTGAGGATGCCCCAGAAACCCGCGACGAACATGAGGCCGACCGAGACGAGGCCCGAGGCTATGGAGCCCCAGACGATGACCTGCCGCCAGTCGGTTGCGCGGTCGGCGATGCGGCCTGCGACAAGGTTCAGGATCAGCATGGAGAAGACGGGCAGGGCGTTGATGACCCCGATCTGTTCCGAGGTCAGCCCGCGCCCGTCAAACCAGATGCCCGCATAGACGGTGGAGGCCCCCATGCTCATGAACAGGGTGAGGTAGTAGACCGTGGTCCGCGCCTCGGGTGAGAAGGGGGAGGCGGGTTGGCTGGACATGGGGGGCCTTTGGGGAGGGGGTCGGGGTGGGGTAGAGCATTTTCACGACGGGCTCAATCCTGGCTGGGGCGTGGGGACGTCGTGAACGGAGATCTAACACATCGGAAAGAACCGGCCCCGGACGGGCCGGGCGTGGGGGGTGTTTCGGGGAATGTCAGGTTTGTTGATATGTGTCAGTGGGTTGGGTGATCTGTTGCGGGTCGGTTTCGCGTCGGTATCACGTCGGTATTGCGTCGGTATTTTTCGGGCTGTGGCGGAACGGCCTGTTAACGTCCGGGGCGCCGGGGCCCATCTTGCGGGACGAAGGTTAAGGGATGCCGACGGCGCCGGGCGGGGTGTGGCCAAGCGGCATCGCGCGCCTTGCGGGCGGC
>JBGSWJ010000492.1:0-4526 GCA_041752495.1 Rhodobacterales bacterium | reverse complement strand
CCGCCCGTCGTGACCGGCGCACAGGCCCGGGCCTACCGCGACCGCATCATGGCCGCCCTGCCCGAGGGCATGTCCTTCACCCCCCTGATGACGCTCTACCTGACCGAAGATACCGACCCCGACGATGTGGCCCGCGCCCATGCCGACGGCATCGCCACGGCGGTCAAGCTCTACCCCGCAGGCGCCACCACCAATTCTCATTCAGGCGTGCGCAACTTCGACAAGGTCCGCCCCGTCCTGGAACGCATGGCCGACATCGGCATGCCCCTCTGCGTCCACGGCGAAGTCACCGATCCCGACATCGACATCTTTGATCGCGAAGCCGTCTTCATCGACCGCATCCTGCACCCGATCCGCAAATCCGTGCCGGGCCTCCGCGTCGTGATGGAACATGTGACGACCGAAAACGCCGTGGCCTATGTCCGCGACCACCACCACGATCTGGCCGCCACGATCACGACGCACCACCTCATCATCAACCGCAACCACATCCTCGCGGGCGGGATCCGGCCCCATTACTACTGCCTCCCCGTGGCCAAGCGCGAAACCCACCGCATCGCCCTCGTCGAAGCCGCCGTCTCGGGCGATGCCCGCTTCTTCCTCGGCACCGATTCGGCCCCGCATACAGATGCCAACAAACTCCTCCCCTGCGGCTGCGCCGGTATCTTCTCGGCCACCAACACGCTCTCCTGCCTTGCCGAAGTGTTTGAAGCCGCAGACCGCCTTGACCGGCTCGAAGCCTTCGTGTCCCTCAACGGCGCCCAGTTCTATGGCCTTCCCCCGAACGACAGCACCGTGACGCTCACCAAAGGCGCGCCCGTGGCATACCCTGCCCAGATCGAAACCGGTGTCGGCCCCGTCACCGTCTTCGACCCCGGCTTCCCCCTGCACTGGCACGTCACCGCCTGAAAGGACCGCACCGATGATCCCCTCCGGTTTTCCCCCCAAGGCCGAGATCGCCCGCCTGACCGCATCCATGCTCCTTGAAATCGGCGCAGTGCATTTCAACACCGCCGAACCTTTCACCCATGCCAGCGGCAAACAGGCCCCCACCTATATCGACTGCCGCAAGCTGATCTCTTACCCCCGCATCCGTTCGGTCCTGATGGATTTTCTGGCTGTCACGGTGATGCGCGACGCGGGATTCGAGGCGTTCGACAACATCGCAGGCGGCGAAACTGCCGGCATCCCGTTCGCGGCCTTCGTCGCCGAACGCCTCGCCCTGCCCATGACCTATGTCCGCAAGAAACCCAAAGGCTATGGCCGCAATGCCCGCATCGAAGGCGCCATGACCCCCGGTCAGCGCGTCCTGTTGGTCGAAGATCTCGCCACCGACGGCGGGTCCAAGATCAGCTTCGTCAACGCGATCCGCGACACCGGTGCCACCTGCGCCCATACCGCCGTGATCTTCTTCTACGACATCTACCCCAACGTCCGCGAATCCCTCGCCGCCGAAGGCGTGACGCTCCATGCCCTCTGCACCTGGTGGGACGTTCTGGCCGAAGCGCGGCGCCAGTCCCTTTTTTCAGAAGAGACACTGGCCGGGGTGCAGGACTATCTCAACGACCCGCTCGCCTGGCAGGCCGCGCGGGCAAAGTAGCCGCCACGCCCCTTTGCCCACCGGCAGAGGGGGCGCTGCCCCCGCTCCTGCGGAGCCCCCCGAGGTATTTGGAAGACAAAGAAACCCGCGAAGGGAGGGTGCAAGCCACCCATCCCCGATCCGACAACATCTTGACGCAGTGCCTCGCCCGACCCCAAGATAGGGGCGCGGCCCGGTTCTCCACAGAGTTATACAATTTGCGTGGCGACCGCACGGGCGGATAAGACAGCCGGACAATCAGGGGCGACTCGGGAAAGGGCCGCCGCTCACAAGTGACAAGGCCGGATCAAGCCGGCCGTATGGGGTGAGGTCGTCCATGAACGAAATCGCAAGCTTCCGTCCCGCCGGCCTCCCCGAGGCCGCCACTGACGCCGCCGACACGATGCCCCATTCGATCGAAGCCGAACAACAGCTTCTCGGCGCGATCCTGACCAACAACGACATTTTCGACCGCGTGGCGAGCATCATCACCAAGGACCATTTCTACGACCCGGTCCATGCCCGCATCTATGACGTGGCCGCAGCCCGCATTTCCAAGAACGCACTGGCCTCTCCCGTCACGCTGAAAACCTTCCTCGAAGACGACGAAGGGCTCAAGGAACTTGGCGGTCCCTCCTACCTCGCCCGCCTCGCGGGGGCCGCGATCTCGGCCTATGCGGCGCGCGACTATGCCCAGATGATCTATGACCTCGCGATCCGCCGCGAACTGATCCGGCTGGGCCGCGACATCTCGGCCAAGGCCGCCCGCGTCGAGGTGACCTCCGAGGCCCGCGAACAGATCGTCGAGGCTGAACAGGAACTCTACAAGCTCGCCGAAAAGGGCACCTCGGAAAGCGGCTTCCAGTCCTTCCTACGTGCCGTCACCGATGCCGTCCAGAACGCCAACGCCGCCTATCAGCGCGACGGCGGCCTTGCCGGCATCTCCACCGGCCTCATCGACCTCGACAAGAAACTGGGCGGCCTGCACAAGTCCGACCTTCTCATCCTCGCGGGCCGCCCGTCGATGGGCAAGACGGCGCTGGCCACCAACATCGCCTTCAACATCGCCAAGGCCTACCGCCGCGGCCGCCGCCCCGACGGGAGCGAGGGCGCGGTCAACGGCGGCGTCGTGGGCTTCTTCTCGCTCGAAATGTCGGCCGAACAGCTCGCCGCTCGTATCCTGTCCGAGGCGTCAGAAGTCCCCTCCGAACAGATCCGCCGCGGCGACATGACCGAAGCCGAATTCCGCCGCTTCGTCGAAGCCGCCAAGGCGCTCGAAGCCTGCCCCCTCTACATCGACGATACCGCCGCCCTCCCCATCAGCCAACTCGCCGCCCGCGCCCGCCGCCTGAAACGGACCCACGGCCTTGACGCCCTCTTCGTCGACTACCTCCAGCTCGTCCGCCCCGCAACGGCCAAGGACTCCCGCGTCAACGAAGTCTCGGAAATCACGCAAGGGCTCAAGGCGATCTCCAAGGAACTCGACATCCCCGTCGTGGCCCTCTCCCAGCTTTCCCGTCAGGTTGAATCCCGCGAAGACAAACGCCCGCAACTCTCGGACCTGCGCGAATCCGGGTCCATCGAGCAGGACGCCGACGTCGTGATGTTCGTCTTCCGCGAGGAATACTACAAGGAACGCGAAAAACCCGGCGACCACGAGATGGACAAGATGGCTACCTGGCAGGCCGAAATGGAACGCCTCCACGGCAAGGCCGAAGTCGTCATCGGCAAACAACGCCACGGTCCCATCGGCACCGTCGACCTCTCCTTCGAAGGCAAATTCACCCGCTTCGGCAACATCGCCAAACCATGGCAGCAAGAGGGCGGGCGCGAATTCTGACGGCTTGCGCGGTCAGGTCGCGCCCAGCCCGTCCATCGCCCGCCAATGCGCAATCTCCTCCGCCGTGCAGGTCAGCTTGGCCGCAATCTTGCTGCCCGGCTCAATGACCCGCCAGAACGGAATGGTTTCCCGCATGGACTTCCCCTCCGCCATGTCCTTCAGCGCGACCTCCGCCACCACCCGCAGGAAGATCGCCGTCGTCACCGGACAGGTCGCCTGCGCCCCATTCTTTCGCGCCAACTCATTGCGCAGGCGTTCGATGCTGCGCGTCTCGCCCGCCGGGATCGCGGCCACATAATCCGCAATGACCGCGGGCGAGGATATGAACATCACCGTCCCCGCCTTCACCCCCGCAAAGTCGGTATGCAACACCACATTATGCGGTGGTTTGGCACCCCGAAACCGCTTGCGCCAGTCGGTCGGCTTCTTCGCTCCAGCCATCATGCGCCCCCTTCGACCCGTCCCTGCAAGGCGTCAAGATACGCTCTGGAAAACGCCTCCGGATCAAAGAAAAGACGCGACAGAATCCGCCCGACGGGGGACGGCGTGACCGCCCGTTCCGTAACCTGAACCCGCGTCAGGATCTGTCCCTCCTGCTCCACCGGGCTCAAGACCCCGTCCCAAGTCCCCCGATACCCCCGCGCGCTTTCAAACCGCAGACGGATCAGCCCCGGGCTGTTCTCCTCAACAACAAACGTCACCGTTTCGCCCCTTGCCGTGGTTTCGACCCAACCCGCTTTGATCAACACGACCGATCCCACACCTTCCCTCCATTCCGGCTGACGCGTCACATCCAGAATAGCCCCCTGAACCACCCCCGGTTCCGCCCGGACAATCCGCTCCGCCTGCCCCGTCCGCTCGGCCGGCAAAGCATAGCCCACCAGCACGATCACCCCCAGAACCAGCAGAACGCCAACACATCCCAGAACAACCAGCCTCATCTTTCCTCCTGCAACTGTTGCCGCAGAAAACCTAGCCATGTCCGGAAGATGGTCCAATAATCCCCATTTTGTTTCTTCAAAATCAATCACATAACCAAAATCCACCCCGCTCCGCCGTTTCTTTGTCTCCCAATTACCTCGGGGGGAGCCGCAGGCGGGGGGCAGC
>JBGSWJ010000491.1:0-2722 GCA_041752495.1 Rhodobacterales bacterium | reverse complement strand
GGCCGGCGGCGGGGGGGATTGCGCTGGCGGTCATCCTGGGCTGGGTGGCGCTGGCCCCTGCGGATTTGCGGGGATTGCCCAATCTGGGGCTGCATGTGGCGATGCTGTGTCTGGTCCTTGCCGTGGTCCTGCGTGAGGACGGGATGCTGAGCCGGTTTCTGCAGCTTCGCCCGGTCGTGCGGGTCGGGCAGATCAGCTATGGGATATACCTTTACCACCTGATTGCGCTTTTTGTGGCGCATCAGGGACTGGAACGGGTCGGCGCGGACGGGCTCTGGACGGTTTTCGTGGTCTATTGCCTTGTGTCGGTCGTGATGGCCGAGGTCAGTTTCCGCACGCTGGAGCGGGTTTTCATGCCGGGGGTGGCGCGCGAGCCCGGCCGGGCATAGGTCTGAAAGGACGTGCCGGGGGCTGGTGTGCCAGTGGCCATCGGACCATTTTGCGCCTGACGGTGAGGGTGATCCAGACGCGGGGTTGTCGGCGCTGCCGTCCCCTGTGATCCCTGTTCGGGGGTGCGGTCCGGGGCCGCAGGGATCGCGTGCCGAAAGAGCATGAATTGCGCGCCATCAAGGGCACTTGATCCGTTGAGGGAGATGGGTGAACTTGATGGAACATCGCAGCCCGGAGTCGGGATGTTGGTGAGATTGCAATATTGTTTTCAGGGAGAACGAGGATGAAAGCTGTTTTGATTGCGGGCGCAATGGTACTTTGCGGGACTGTTGCGCAGGCCAATATTCCCACGATGAACGCCGTCTGTCCGACGGGGGTGAACCTTCATGTGGATGCGGGCTGATATGGCTATATCAATGGCTATGAAGCGATAGTGACTGTCATCAACGAGTCCAATTTCGATGTCGCCAGCGAGAACGGGCATGTTGTTGTTTCGGTTACGCTCAACCCGGACGGGACGGCGATGGTAAGCTATACCAGACGCAACGGCGCAAACGGCATTTGCGAGGCAACGGTCGAAAACTAAGGCCGGACCCAGAACAGGGAAGGGCGGCGGATGGGACGATTTCTGTCGGGGCAGGTTCATGTTTCCGGCGGTGCGGAGCATACGCATGCGCTGCGGCGGTTAAGGGCGGCGTTTCCCGGGATTGACTGGGTGACGGGGCCGGGTGACGGGCCGGTTCTGCGGCTTGTCACCGATCCTGCACGGAAAGAGGGCAGTTACCGGATCGTCCGGGACGGGGTGGATGTCACCGTCACGGGCGGGCCGTTTTCGGGTGTCATCTTTGGTGTCGAGGATCTGATCGGCCGGGGCGGGCATCATCCGGGGCGGATGGTTCTGCCCGAGGCGGATATCGACGAGGTGCCGGGGCTGACCTATCGCACCTTCTGGACGTGGGATCATTCGACGAATTGGGAGCTGTCGCAGGTCGGCCAGCAGGACATCGGGGTCTTTAACCCCTATGGCAAGCCGCCGAACGGATTCCTGCGGGATTACAAGCGGGTCGTGGATTTCTGTTCGAAGAACCGGATTGCGGCGGTCGTGATCTATGGCTTCCTGCGCGATCCGCATGGCGGGGTCGAGGCGGCGCAGGAATTGTGCCGCTATGCCACGGAACGGGGCGTGCGCATCCTGCCCGGCATCGCCATCGGGAGCTATGGCGGGGTCTATTGGGAGGGGAACAGCCCGTGGAACCTTGCCAACTGGCTGCGCCAGAACCCGCAGCATGCGGCGACGCTGGAAAAGGGTGTCGGGTTCCAGATTTCCGATCTGGCCTTTCCGCTGAACTTTCCCAAATCGGATTACACCCTGTCGGCCTGTCCTTCGGCGCCCGAGACGATCCGATGGATGGAGGATGGCGTCCAGTGGCTGACCGAGACATTCGATATCGGCGGGATCAATATCGAGGCGGGGGATTACGGGGTCTGTGGCTGTGAACGGTGCCAGTTGCGGCGGGACAACCCGGCCGAGGCGGCGCGGCGGCGGGATACTTATGGCGACTACTGGTCGCATACGGATATGGCCGAAAACTTTCCCCGGCTTTATGCGCGGGCCAAGTCGATCAAGCCAGACCTGTGGATTTATTCGGAAATCCAGTGGGACAATCTGCTGGACCCTGTGGCCCATGCGGCGCAGCGCAAATTGCCCAAGGGGGGTATCTATCAGCATACGACGAATCGGACCTATTGGGGACGTATCCAGCAGGGGCTGACGCGGGATTATGTGGCCACCCTGCCGACGCAGCCCAATGTCCTGCGTTGTCAGTTTGCCTGCCAGTGGAACGGGGACGAGCGGACAGAACGTTATGCGCTGAATGCGCGGGTGTTCGGGGATATGGCGAGGGTCTGTGACCGGACGGGGATGGACGGGCTGACCATCTGGGGAGAGCCTTCGCCCTATCATGCGACGGTGGAACTGTCTTACCTGGGGTTCGCGCAGTTTTCGTGGAATCCCCGGTTGCAGTGGGAGGATTTCGTGGAGCAGACGGTGGCGCCCTTGCTGGGTGGCGTTGAAGCGGCCGGGGAGTTTGTGGCGATTGCCGAGGAGTTGGACGCGCAGCAGGTGATGGACCCGGAACGGCTGCGGGCCTTGCAGCGGCGGGCGGCGGCGCATCGGGCCGAGGATGAAGCGGGGCGGCGGTGGCTGAGCCTTGAGGAGCAGATCGCGCGGCGGCGGTATATGGGGGCCTGACGCGGGTTATTGGTCGCGCGGGTCGAAATCGGGGACGGGCTGGTTGCGGCGCAGGAACCGCAGGAGGAGGCCAAGGGCTAC
>JBGSWJ010000490.1:0-2370 GCA_041752495.1 Rhodobacterales bacterium | reverse complement strand
GTGTGGCGGTGGCCTTGCGGCCGCAGGTCCGGCCGGGGTCGTCGCTGGCGCTGACCTCGGTCACGCCGACATCGGCGTCGACGGGCGGGCCGCTCGTGTCGACCGAGGTTATCCCGCAGGGGACAAGTCTGGTGCAGTTGGGACCGTTCGAGACGCCTGAACTGGCCGCCGAACACTGGGACATTCTGAACCAGCGGTTTGCCGAATTCGTGGTGGGCAAGACCCGCCTGATCCAGCAGGCGGAAAGCGGCGGTCGGGTGTTCTATCGGCTGCGGGCGAAGGGGTTTGCCGATCTGGATGATGCACGGCGGTTCTGCGCGGTTCTGGTGGCCGAGAATGCCACCTGCATTCCGGTGGTGGTTCAGTAATGGCGGGCAAGGCGGTCATCTTCGGGGCGGAAGGCAAGGCCGTTACGGATTGGGAGAAGGGGTTCTTCCGCGAGGTGGACCCCTGGGGATTCATCCTGTTTGCGCGGAATGTGGAAAGCCCTGATCAGCTGCGGCGGCTGACTTCGGACCTGCGCGACACGGTGGGCTGGCAGGCACCTGTCCTGATCGATCAGGAGGGGGGCCGTGTGCAGCGGATGCGGGCGCCGCAGTGGCGCGAATATCTGCCGGCGCTGGACCAGATGCGGAAGGCGCGCGATCCGATCCGGGCGCAATGGGTGCGCAACCGGCTGATTGCGGCGGAACTGCGGGACGTGGGCATCGATGTGAACTGTGCGCCCGTGGCCGATCTGGTCGAAGAGGGGACGCATCCGGTGCTTCTCAACCGGCTGTATGGAAGCGATCTGGATGTCGTCGTCGCGGCGGCGCGGGCCTGTGCAGACGCGTTCCTTGCGGGTGGAGTCTTGCCGGTGGTGAAACACATCCCGGGCTATGGTCGCGCAGTGGTGGACAGCCATCTGGATCTGCCGCGCGTGAACCGGCCCAGGGCCGAACTGGACGCACGGGATTTCGCGCCGTTCCGGGCCTTGAACGATCTGCCGATGGGTATGACGGCGCATATCGTGTTCGAGGCGATTGATCCGCTGCATCCGGCCACGACATCGCCCCAAGTGATGGAGGTGATCCGGCAGGATATCGGCTTTGGCGGGCTGATCATGACGGATGACCTGTCGATGCAGGCCTTGCAGGGGACATTGGCCGAGCGGGCCGCGGCGGCGATAGCGGCGGGTTGCGATCTTGTCCTTCATTGCAACGGAAAGCGGCCGGATATAGAAGAAGTGGCGGGGGCGGTGCCGGATATGAGCGTGGCGACCGTGTCCCGGGCCGTGGCGGCTTTGGGATGGCGCAAGGCACCCGAGCCTGCGGATATAGGCGCGCTGGTCGAGGAATTGTCGGACCTTCTTGAGGGGCCGGTGTGATGGATGCGTTCGAGGAGGGCCCGCCTGTCAGTGTGACGGAAAGGCTCGCCGCTGAGGCGCTGATCGTCGATGTGGACGGGTTCGAGGGGCCGCTTGACCTTCTTCTGACACTCAGCCGGACGCAGAAGGTGGACCTGCGGCAGATTTCCATTCTGGCGCTGGCGGAACAGTATCTGGCCTTTATCGAACAGGCGAAATCGCTGCGGATCGAACTGGCGGCGGATTATCTGGTGATGGCGGCGTGGCTTGCGTTCCTGAAATCGCGGCTTTTGCTGCCGCCTGATCCCACGGCCGAGGGGCCTTCGGGCGAGGAACTTGCCGCGCATCTGGCCTTCCAGCTTGAGCGGCTGGCGGCGATGCGGGAGGTGGCCGCCAAGCTGATGGCCCGGGATCAGCTGGGGCGGGATTTCTTTGCGCGGGGGATCACCGAGGATGTGACGCGGTCGCGGCGGGTTAAATGGACGGCGTCGCTTCTCGACCTCATGCAGGCCTATGCTCGCATTCGCACGCGGGACGATTTCCGGCCCTTTGTCCTTGACCGCGAGGCGGTGATGACGATGGAACAGGCGCTTGAACGGATGCGGCCCCTGATCGGTTTTGCGGGGGAATGGACGGATATTTCAAGCTATTTGCCCGAGGGATGGGATATTGATCCGGTCAGGCGCAGGTCTTCGACGGCGGCCACGTTTGCCGCGTCACTTGAACTTGCCAAGGAGGGCAAGATCGAGATCCGGCAGACCGGAACCTATGCGCCGATCCTGATCCGCAAGCGATTGCCGCGGGAAGGGGACACTGATGGCTGATCCGCGTGAACAATCGCTTTTTGAAGCGCCGCCAATGGGCGAACAGGAGCGCATGGTCGAGGCGATCCTGTTTGCGACAGCCGAGCCGATGACGGTGGCGGAACTTGCGGGCCGGATGCCGCATGGCTGCGACCCGGCCGAGTCGCTGGCGCGGCTGCGCAAGCGGTACGAGGGCCGGGGCGTGAACGTCATGCGCGTGGG
>JBGSWJ010000489.1:0-22537 GCA_041752495.1 Rhodobacterales bacterium | reverse complement strand
CGGCAAAGGCAAGGCTGGCGCGAAGGCCGCGCAGATCGTCGGAGAAGGCGGCGACGGGGGCGGATTGCCCGGTGAGCGGGAAGGTGGACCGGAGGGCAAAGCCCGCCGTGGTGCGCAACTGTCCGGCGCAGTTCATCATGTCGGGCGCAAGACGGGCCGAAAGGAGATCGAGGGGTGCGGTGCTGCGTTCGATGAGGTCAAGCAGGTGGCCCGCCCTTTGCACTGCCTGCGCGGCGGCACAGGTTGCCGTGTGGAAGAGGGCGGCATCCTGCGCGGTGGCTGTCTGGGTCTGGGTCACCTTGCACCTTTGTTCAGTAAGCGTTGGCCCGTCATTCTGTTCCCCAGGTGGCCGGTCAGGTCGCCAGCGCGCAAGCGCCCTTGCAGGAGACTGACCTGAAAAGGGTTACCAAAAGGAAAATGCGCGGGCGGGGGCCCTACACCCGGCGGAGGCGGATGACGACATCGACGGCCGCAATCTCGGCCCCTTGGGGCGCGCGCGGGAGGCGGCGGATTTCAAGTTCAGAGGCCGGGGCATCGCTGAGGGTGCCGGTATCTTCCCAATAGTAATGGGGGTGGTCCGACATGTTGGTATCGAAATAGCTTTTCGATCCGTCGACCGTGATTTCGCGCATGAGCCCCGCGTCGCAGAAGGCGCGGAGCGTGTTGTAGACGGTGGCGAGGGACACCTGCTCTCCGGCCGCGTCGGCGAGTTCGAAGAGGCTTTCGGCGGTGACGTGACGGTCGTTGCCATCGCCTACCAGAAGCGTGGCCAGAGCGACGCGCTGTCGGGTCGGGCGCAGACCGACTCGGGACAGCCACGAGGCGCCGCGTTCGCTTGAAAGCCTGGTCATGAGGACGTTTTCCGACATGCCCCTGAATAAAGGACATTTCCGCCTGAATTCAATCAAAATTCCTGCTCGGGCCGCGCAGGAACCGTAGGGGCGCGCGCGGAAACCGGGGGGCTGATGCCGCACTTGCCCTTGTTCCGGACGGGATGCTACACGAACGGGAATATTTCACAGACGACGGAAGCCCGCCCAAATGGCCGAATATCCCAGCAATTTCGACAAGGAGGGACTGCTTGCATGCGCCCGCGGTGAGCTTTTCGGGCCAGGCAATGCCCAGTTGCCACTGCCGCCGATGCTGATGATGGATCGGATTACTGAGATCAGCGGCGACGGCGGGGTCAATGGCAAAGGGCATGTGGTGGCCGAGTTCGACATCACGCCTGACCTGTGGTTTTTTGACTGCCACTTTCCCGGTAATCCGATCATGCCCGGCTGTCTGGGGCTTGACGGGCTGTGGCAGCTGACCGGGTTCAACCTGGGCTGGCGCGGCTGGCAGGGGCGCGGCTATGCGCTGGGCGTGGGCGAGGTCAAGCTGACGGGCATGGTCCGGCCCGACCGCAAGATGATCCGTTATTTCGTCGATTTCACCAAGGCGATCCAGACGCGCCGCCTGACGATGGGCGTGGCCGATGGAAGGGTCGAGGCGGATGGCGAGACCATCTACCTCGTCAAGGACATGAAGGTCGCCCTTTCGGAAAGCTGAGCGGCCGTTCAAGCGAGATGGGTTACGAGGTTGTCGAGGGTGCGGTTCGTGCCTTCGGCGATGCCCATGCGGACAAATTGTTCCAGATGCGCGGCCGAGCCGCAGAGCATGGCAAGGGTCATCCGTGTCCCCTTACCCTCGGGCGTGATGAGGATCGTGCCGGTCGCGCCCATGGCGTCAAAGACGATGCGTGACGGGCGTTCGATCGTGCGATAGCGGCCCTCGAAAGGGTGATGTTCCTGCCCCGCATTGACAAGTCGCAAGACGCCGCCTTCGCGCAGGTCGATCACGCATTCGGCCAATACCTTGCCCGAGGGATCCCACCATTGCGACATGAGATCGGGCCGGGTCCAGGCATCAAAGACCCGGTCGGGAGTCGTCGGGAGCCAGCGTGAGAAGTGGATGGAATGGGTCGCGGCATCGACCCTGAAGGGTTGGGTATCGGGCATCTGGTTCATTCCTTTGTATCGGTGTCGGCGAGGAAGGATTCGAGCCGGTCGAGGCGCGTCTCCCATGTGGCGCGGAAGGGGGCGAGCCAGACGTCGATCTGCATCAGACCGCGCGGGGCGAGCCTGCGGGGGCGGCGCTGCGCGTGGCGCAGCGTTTCGATCAGGCCCGCCTGTTCGAGCACCTTGAGATGCTTTGAAATGGTTGGCTGTGCGAGCCCGTGGGGTGCTGCAAGTTCGGTCACTGTCGCCTCGCCCTGCGCGAGCCGCGCGAGGATTGCACGGCGGGTCGGGTCGCTGAGTGCTGCGAATGTCTGGTCGAGAGTCATCCTGTCCTCCTGTTCCTTTTATATTGCTGTTTGGCTATATAGCTGTCAAGATATATATACGTCCGGCGAGACGCGCCCTGCAAAGGGACGACCGGCAGGTCACTTGCCAGTTTGGCAAGGGTGACCTAGACAACCTCAATCTCGCAGGGGGGTAGCTGCATGCGTCGCGTTGTCGTCACAGGTCTGGGGATCATCTCGCCCATTGGCAATTCTGCGTCCGAGGTGCTGGATGCCCTCAAGGCCGGCCGGTCCGGGGTCGAGCGCAGCGAGGAGATGGCGGAATACGGGTTCCGCAGTCAGGTGGCCGGCACGCTCAAGATCGATCCGGTAGAGTTGATCGACAAGCGCAAGATGCGGTTCATGGGGCCAGGGGCAGCCTATGCCTATTTGTCGATGGAACAGGCGATTGCCGATGCGGGGCTGACCGAGTCTGAGGTGAGCCACGAGCGGACGGGGCTGATCGCCGGGTCGGGCGGGCCGTCCACGTCGAACCTGTTTGCGGCGCATCAGACCGTTCTCAAGACCGGAAGCCCCAAACGGATCGGGCCGCTGATGGTGCCGCGGGGCATGTCGTCGACGGTGTCGGCGAACCTGTCGACATCGTTCAAGATCAAGGGGATCAACTATTCGATCACCTCGGCCTGTTCGACATCGCTGCACTGCATCGGCGCGGCGGCAGAGCAGATCATGATGGGCAAGCAGGATGTGATGTTTGCCGGGGGCGGCGAGGAGCTGGACTGGACTTTGTCCTGCCTGTTCGACGCGATGGGGGCCATGTCGTCCAAGTTCAACGATCAGCCGACCAAGGCCAGCCGCGCCTTTGACGCGGCGCGGGACGGGTTTGTCATTGCGGGCGGCGGCGGGATCGTGGTGCTGGAGGAATTGTCCCATGCGCAGGCGCGGGGGGCCAAGATCTATGCCGAGGTGACCGGGTTTGCGGCCACGTCGGACGGGCATGACATGGTCGCGCCTTCGGGCGAAGGCGGTGAACGGGCGATGCGCCTGGCGTTGCAGACGCTGCCGCAGGGCCGCAAGATCAGCTATATCAACGCGCATGGCACATCGACCCCGGTCGGCGATGTGGGTGAAGTGCAGGCGGTCCGCCGCGTGTTTGGTGAAGGCAGCACGCCGCCGATCAGTTCGACCAAGTCGATGACGGGGCACAGTCAGGGGGCCACTGGCGCATCTGAGTCTATTTATTGCCTGTTGATGTTGCAGGACGATTTCATTGCGCCGTCGATCAATGTCGACACGCTCGACCCTGCGCTGCATCCGGCCGAAATTGCGACGGTCCGGGTTGATAACGCGGGGCTGGATACGGTGATGACCAACAGCTTTGGCTTTGGCGGCACCAATGGTTCGATGCTACTTTCCCGTTTTCATGAATGATTTCAGTTGGATGATATTATGATCAACAGCTTGCAGGGGAAACGCGGCCTTGTCATGGGGGTCGCAAATGAACGGTCCATCGCATGGGGTATCGCGAAGGCGGCCCATGCGGCGGGGGCAGAACTGGCCTTTACCTATCAGGGCGAAGCCTTTGGCAAGCGGCTGACCCCGCTGGCCGCGTCGGTCGGGTCTGACATCATGGTTGATGCGGATGTGACGGACGAGGCATCGCTGGACCGTGCCTTTGGGGTGCTTGCGGAACGCTGGGGCAAGCTGGATTTCCTGATCCACGCCATCGCCTATTCCGACAAGGACGAGTTGAGCGGACGGTTCATCAATACGACGCGGGACAACTTTCGCACGTCGCTGACCATTTCCTGCTATTCGCTGATCGATGTGGCGCGACGGGCGCGTCCGATGATGACGGATGGGGGCACGATCATCACGCTGACCTATCAGGGGTCGAACCGGGTCACGCCGAACTACAATGTGATGGGGGTGGCCAAGGCGGCGCTTGAGTCTGCGGTGCGGTATCTGGCCAATGACCTTGGGCCCGAGGGAATCCGGGTCAATGCGATTTCGCCGGGGCCGATGAAGACGCTGGCGGGGTCGGCCATTGGCGGGGCACGGGCGACGTTCCGGCATACCGAGGAAAACGCACCGATGCGGGCGAATGCAACGCTTGAGGCGATCGGCGGGACGGCGGTCTGGCTGATTTCGGACGGCGGGGCCTGCACCACCGGAGAGATCGTGCGGGTGGATGGCGGGTTCCATGTGCTGGGGATGCCGCAGCAGGATCACCTGTAGGGTTCTTGCCGCTAAGGCGACGGGTGCACGCGGGCTGATTGCCGGCGTCTTCGATTATGCCGACCTTCCGTCACGCTGGACGGCATGGGCGGGTCATCCTAGGGTCTCGCGCCAATGAGGAGGGCCACGATGCACAGCGCCGCGATTGCCGGGACCGGGGTTTTCACGCCGGACCAGATCATCACGAATGACGAATTGGTGGCGAGCTTTAACGCCTATGCGGACCGTTTCAATGCGGCCAATGCCGCCGGGATTGCCGCCGGGACGATCGAGGCCAAGCCGCAGTCTTCGGCGGCGTTCATCCGGTCGGCCAGCGGGATCGAACAGCGCCATGTGATTGACAAGGCGGGTGTTCTTGACCCCGACCGAATGTATCCGCGGTTTCCGGCCCGGGCCGATGAAGAACCGTCGCTGATGGCCGAGATTGCTTTCAAGGCAGCCCGGGTGGCGCTGGCCGAGGCGCAGATGGAGGCCGGAGAGATTGACGCGGTGCTGTGCGCGGCGTCGAACATCGAGCGCGCCTATCCGGCGGTTGCGGTCGAGATTCAGGATCTTCTGGGCACGGGCGGGTTTGCCTTTGACATGAACGTGGCCTGTTCCAGCGCGACCTTTGCCATTCAGACGGCCGCGGACATGATCCGGGCCGGGTCGATCCGGGCGGCGCTGGTCGTCAACCCCGAGATCACCTCGGCGCATCTGGAGTGGCGTGACAGGGACTGTCATTTCATCTTTGGCGATGTGGCGACGGCGGTGGTGCTGACGCGCGCCGATATGGTGCGTGGACCGGCGTTCAGGATCCTGACGACACGGCTTGGGACGCAGTTTTCCAACAATATCCGGAACAACAACGGCTTCCTGCGGCGGACGCGGGACCAGATGGAGGACCGGCGCGACATGCAGTTCATGCAGAACGGCCGGAAAGTGTTCAAAGAGGTGCTGCCGATGGTATCGGCCCATATTGCCGGTCACATGGCGGATGAGGGGCTGACTGCGGCGGACCTGAAGCGGCTTTGGCTGCATCAGGCCAACAAGTCGATGAACGACTATATCGGCGCCAAGGTTCTGGGGCGGACGCCCGAGGCGGGGGAGCAGCCGAATATCCTGCAGGACTATGCCAACACGTCCTCTGCCGGGTCGATCATCGCGTTTGCGCAGCATTCGGCGGATCTGGTGCCGGGCGAGCGGGGACTGATCTGTTCGTTCGGGGCCGGGTATTCGGTTGGGTCGGTGATCGTCGAGCGGGTGTGAGGGAGCCTTGGGCAAAGGTGCGCGAGACGCGCACCCTACGCAGGCGTCAGCGGAGGAAGCCGATGGCGAAGGTGGGGCCGATCATCGATTTGGCGATGTAGTCGTCCAGCATCGCGGGGTCGGGCTGAGTGACAGTCCCGGTTTCCGTCGCCGCGAGACCGCCGGTGATGAAGAGCGAGTCGAAGTCTTCGCCCATCGCGCCCTGAATGTCGGTGGCGATACCGTCGCCGATGCAGATGATCCCGGCGTCGGGGATTGTCCCGCCCAGCGCATAAAGACGGCGACGGGCCAGATCATAGATCGGGGGATGCGGTTTGCCGAAATAGAGGCTTTCGCCGCCCATTTCGGTGTAGAGCTGCGCAAGCGCGCCCGCGCACCATTCCCGGCTTTCGCCGCGGTCCACGACGATATCGGGGTTAGCGCAGAGAAGTTTCAGCCCCTTGGTCTTGGCATAGAGAAATTCGGGCCGGTTCACGGCAGGGTCCGCATGGGAATCGAACGGGCCGCAGCAGATGATGCCTTCGGCCTGATCAAGCGGGACGCGAGCAATCTCGACCGGGTGGTCGATGATGTGCATGGGTTCGAAAAAGCTCTCGTCATGGGCTTCGCCCATGAACCAGACCTTGGAACCCACAACCCCCTGAAACATCGCGGCCCGCGCCGCATCGCCCGAGGTGGCGATGGCATCCCAGGCGTCGCGCGGGATACCCAGTTTGGTGATTTGTACCTCGACCGGGCCACGGGGGCGGGGGGCGTTGGTGACGAGGATGACCTTGCCGCCCTTGGCGCGGAACCGCTGCATGGCGGCCACCGCATCGGGGAAAGCGCGGATGCCGTTATGCATGCATCCCCAGAGATCGACGAAAGCCGCGTCGTAACGGTCGCTGATCTCGTCGAAACTCTGGATGATGGTGGCCAATGGATCAGACCTTGAGCGCAGGGATGATCTGCTTCTTGCGGGACATCAGGCCGGGGATGACGACCGTATCGCCCGAAACGGTGACGCCAAAGCTGGCTTCGGCCACCTTTTTCGTCAGGTCGTTGGGAATGAGCATCGTCGCTTCTTCGCGGATGATGTCGATGACGAACAGGAGAACCTGATCGGCGCCATCTTCGGCGGCGACGGTTTCCATCGACTTCATCAGGCTGGCCTTGCGGTCAAGAACAACCTTGGGCGAGGTGGTTTCAAGGACGGAGACGCGGAATTCCTTGCCGCCGACGTTGTATTCCTTGCTGTCCATGCGGAGCAGTTCGGCGTCCGAGAAGGACGAAACGTCAGACTTGGCCGCGAACATTTCGGCGGCGTATTCGGGGATGTTGATGCCAAGTTCGACGGCCAGACGTTCGGCGATCTGCTTGTCGATCGGGGTCGTGGTGGGCGAGCGGAATTCCAGCGTGTCGGACAGGATGCAGGAGAGGACGAGGCCCTTGATCGCCTCGGGCGCGTGGCCTGCGTGGTGGCCCATCAGTTGGTAGAGGAGCGTGGCCGTGCAGGCGACGGGGCGGATCGTGATGTCGATGGGGCCTTTGGTTTCAAGGCCGCCGACAAGTTTGTGGTGGTCGATGATCGCCGTGACATTCGCCTTGTTGATGTTGGGCGGCAGTTCGGCGGGGTTGTTGGTGTCGACGATCACACAGTCCTGGCCATCGGCCACATCCGAAATGATCGGGGGAAGGTCAAAGCCCCAGCGTTTCAGGACAAAGAGCGCCTCGGTGTTGGGCGTGCCCAGAAGGCGGGCTTCGGCGGCTTCGGGATCGTGGTGGGCGAGGTACCAGGCCCAGATGATGGCAGAGCCGGTGGAATCAGTATCGGGGGATTTGTGGCCAAAGACGAAGGTGGTCATGGGGGCATCCTGAAAGGGTCGGGGTGATCGGTTGCGCGCCTTATAGGAAGGGTCACCCGGATTGTCACGACCGGGATTGGGCCCCGGCTGCGCGGAAGCCATGTCCGGTTTGCAATGCTGGTGACCGCCCTAGTAAAGGCGGGTGATGGCCCAGCCCCGATCCTGAAGACGGGCCAGAATGCCGTGCGTCCCGGTCAGGTGGGCGGCCCCGGCGGCAACCATGATGCGGTCATGCGCCGTGACGGCCGTCTCGATCACGGGGATCCAGTCGGCATTGCGCCCGGTCAGAAGCACATCTTCGGTTGCCGCGAAAAGATCATCGGCATCGGCAGGGCTGATCCCGGGGATGAAGTGGGTGGACAGGCGCGAGAGTTCCCAGACCTGCGCCACGTTGCCGGCAAAATAGCCGTCGAGCAAGGCCACGAACATCTGCTGCTGCGTTTCGGCATCGAGGATGCCCATACGCAGGAAATCAAGCTGTTCTTCCATCGTGCCCTGTTCCAGGACGTTGAACATCGTATCCCAGGGTTCAAGCGCCTGCATCGGCACGCCGGCCTTTTCGGCCGCATCCATCAGGGCCATGTCGAGCCCCTGTTGGCCGTCGGCAAGGTAGTCGATCGCGCAGGCCGGCATCGACAGGGACAACATGAGAAACCAGGGACGCAGGCGCGCGGCCATCACCGGCGGAATGTTCCTGTCGCCTGCCGCCTCGGACAGGGCGGCCCAGGTGACGGGGTCGAGCATGGAGGGCAGCGTCTTGCCATCCGCCAGGAGCATGATCGAGGGATCAGCGGCCAGCGCCTCTTGCATTTCCTGCTGTTCGACCGGGGTCATTTCCAGAAGAAGAAGGTCAGTTCCGTTGAGCATCGGCATCAGCATGTCGCTGATCGGGGCGATGCGGGGGTCGTGGATGTGCATCGTTCCGGCGACGATGATCGTCTTGCCGTCGCGTTCGGCCTGCCAGATCAGCCCTTCGCTGAAGGGCATCGCAGCGACAACGCTGTCGAGTTCAGCGCGCTCTTGCGGGCTGAGCCGGTCAAGCAGGCTGGGTCCCGTGCATTCAGCCCAGGCGGGGGCCGCAACGAGAGAGAGAAGCACGGTCAGGGCGCGCAACATGAGCAAGGGTGAGCTTTCTTGGGTCGGGAGCAGTCAGGTAAAGGTAGTCCGCACCTGCACGGGTCTCAACCCGTGCAGGTGCCTTGCACGAAAGTGTCACTGTGGCCCCGCGTCAAGAACGGCGGGCGGTTCCGGCCGCCGCGCACGCAGGACGCCCAAAAGGCGGGCGAAAAGACCGGGCGTGACCGGTGCCGGTGCGCGCACCGGATAGACGTTGACGAACGGCGCCCCGGGCCCCGGCAGAGTAAGCCGCAGATGTTCGGGCTGTGACCGCCGGACGATCCGGCGTTCTTCGAGTGGCAGATCGTCATGGCCGACCCTGTGGTCGACCACGAAAAAGAACGGATGCATGATGATGCTCCTGAATGTCGGGTAAGTCTTTGCGGGGTGGACCCCGCAGGCTTGTGCTGCAAAGCGGCGCCTTAACAGGCGCGGAAATGGGTTCCTTCAATCATTGCAGCCTCCGACATTGGTTCAGGTGGTCGCTTCATAGTGACGCAGACCCTTGCTGCCAAGTCGCAAAATGCCTTGGTGCGGATCACGGCGAAACCGTGGCTTTTTGCCCACGGTCGGGGTTGACAGGCTGGACGGCGCTGCCTACCTACCGGCTGCTAGCACTCACCAAGATCGAGTGCTAAGAGTTCAACCCTTTGAGCTGAGGAGCTGCAAAGATGTCGTTTAAACCGCTTCACGACCGGGTACTTGTGCGCCGCGTAAAGGGCGAAGAAAAGACCAAGGGCGGGCTCATCATCCCCGAGAACGCCAAGGAAAAGCCGGCTGAAGGCCAGGTCATTTCCGTGGGCCCCGGCGCCCGCAAGGACTCGGGCGAGCTGATCACCCCGTCCGTTGCCGCCGGCGACTTCATCCTGTTCGGCAAATGGTCCGGCACCGAAGTCACGATCGACGGCGAAGAGCTGCTGATCATGAAAGAATCCGACATTCTGGGCATCCTGGACAAGACCGCAGCCGCCAAGGCCGCCTGATCCGTCCACACCCAAATCCGAAACAAAAGGAGCTGAGATATGTCTGCTAAAGACGTACGGTTTGAATCCGACGCCCGTAACCGCATGCTGAAGGGTGTCAACATCCTCGCCAACGCGGTCAAGGTCACGCTGGGCCCCAAGGGCCGCAATGTTGTCATCGACAAGTCGTTCGGTTCGCCCCGGATCACCAAGGACGGCGTCACCGTCGCCAAGGAAATCGAGCTGGAAGACAAGTTCGAGAACATGGGCGCGCAGATGGTGAAGGAAGTCGCTTCCCGCACCAATGACGAAGCCGGCGACGGCACCACCACCGCCACCGTGCTGGCCCAGGCCATCATCATCGAGGGCATGAAGTCGGTTGCCGCCGGCATGAACCCGATGGACCTCAAGCGCGGTATCGACCTCGCGACCTCCAAGGTCGTTGCGGCGATCAAGGCTGCGGCCCGTCCGGTTTCGGACACCGCTGAAGTCGCTCAGGTCGGCACCATCTCGGCCAACGGCGAAGCCGAAATCGGCCGTCAGATCGCTGATGCGATGCAGAAGGTCGGCAACGAGGGTGTCATCACCGTCGAAGAGAACAAGGGCCTGGAAACCACGACCGACGTCGTGGAAGGCATGCAGTTCGACCGCGGCTACCTGTCGCCCTACTTCGTGACCAACGCCGACAAGATGACCGCCGAACTCGAAGACGTGCTCATCCTCCTGCACGAGAAGAAGCTTTCTTCGCTGCAGCCGATGGTTCCGCTTCTGGAAGCCGTCATTCAGTCGGGCAAGCCCCTTCTGATCATCTCGGAAGACGTTGAAGGTGAAGCTCTTGCCACGCTCGTCGTGAACAAGCTGCGTGGCGGTCTCAAGATCGCTGCCGTCAAGGCCCCCGGCTTTGGCGACCGTCGCAAGGCCATGCTGCAGGACATCGCGATCCTGACCGGTGGTCAGGTCATCTCCGAAGACCTCGGCATGAAGCTCGAGTCCGTCACCATCGACATGCTGGGCACCGCCAAGCGCATCTCGATCTCGAAGGACGAGACGACCATCGTTGACGGTCACGGCGCCAAGGCCGAGATCGAAGCCCGCGTGTCCCAGATCCGCGCGCAGATCGAAGAAACCACCAGCGACTACGACAAGGAAAAGCTGCAGGAACGCGTGGCGAAGCTCGCCGGCGGTGTTGCCGTGATCCGCGTCGGCGGCATGACCGAAATCGAAGTCAAGGAACGCAAGGACCGCGTTGACGACGCGCTGAACGCGACCCGTGCGGCCGTTCAGGAAGGCATCGTTGTCGGCGGTGGCGTGGCTCTGGTTCAGGCTGCCAAGTCGCTCGACGGTCTCAAGGGTGCCAACAGCGACCAGGACGCCGGCATTGCCATCGTCCGCAAGGCGCTCGAAGCTCCGCTGCGTCAGATCGCCCAGAACGCGGGTGTTGACGGCGCCGTGGTTGCGGGCAAGGTCCGTGAATCCAACGACAAGACCTTTGGCTTCAACGCGCAGACCGAAGAATATGGCGACATGTTCAAGTTCGGCGTCATCGACCCGGCCAAGGTCGTGCGGACTGCTCTGGAAGATGCGTCTTCGGTCGCCTCGCTCCTCATCACCACCGAAGCCATGATCGCCGACAAGCCGAAGGACGACAAGGCAGGCGCTGGCATGGGCGGCGGCATGGGCGGAATGGGCGGCATGGACGGGATGATGTAATCATCCGTTCCGCACATTCGGAACATTCGGGAAAAGGGGGCCAATCGGCCCCCTTTTTCTTTGACCCGGTTGGGCGTAGGGCTTGGCCAATCAGGGAATTCGTCGTTGCCACAGCAGCTGAACATCGCGTCCGCCCCCGTGATCGTCCTGCCGGACGGTCGCTTGCGACTTGACCGCAAGTTCGTGGAGGGCATGCACCTTTCGGGCGAGCTGTGGGACGGACGGTTTGATGCGCTGCTCTGGCAAGGGGCCCTGGAGATACCCTTTGGCGCAGAGTACGCACCCGGGGATCTGGGGTTCCGGATTCAGGTTCTTGAACCGGACGAGACGATCACGGCCCGGCATCTGGAGGGCTATGACGTTGCGGGGGCCGCAGCGGATTATCATCTTGCGCTGGATCTTCCTGCGCTGTGCGGCGGGCCCGGTCAGCCGCGTCTGGTCTATTCCATCGAATACACATTGGCGACGCGGCTTCAGATCATCCGGCTGGATCAGAGCCGGGGGCCTTTGCGCAAGCTTCGTTCGGCGATTTGGAACCTGAACATGGAGCGGCACCGGCGGGCCGCGCTGAAGGCGGCGGATGGGGTGCAGGCCAATGGCTTTCCCGCGATGGAGGAGTTCAAGGGGCTGAACGCCAATACGATCCTTTACCTTGATAACCGCATGACGACCGACATGATGGCGACCGAGGCCGAGATGGAGGCGCGTGCGGCGCATCTGTTGTCCGGGGGGCCATTGCGGCTGATCCATTCGGGGCGGCTGGAAACGATGAAGGGTGTGCAGGACATCGTTCCTATTGCCAGGATCCTTGGCGATGCGGGGGTGGACTTCACGCTTGATATCTATGGTGCGGGGTCGCTTGAGGCGGAGATCCGGGCGGGGATTGCGCGGTTCGGGCTGGCGGATCGGGTGCGTCTGCATGGGCCGGTTGATTTTGAAACCGGGCTGGTGCCGATCCAGCGGCGGGCGGGCGATTTGTTCCTGAGTTGCCATCGGCAGGCTGATCCATCCTGCACCTATATCGAGAGTATGGGCTGTGGGCTGCCCGTGGCGGGTTACAGCAATGCGATGTGGGCGGCGATGCGAGACGATGCGGATGCGGGATGGTGCGTGCCGCTGGGCGATACCAGTGCGCTGGCGCAGCAGATCATTGCGCTGGACAAGGCGCGTGGCGAGATTGTCGCCCATGGCGAGCGGGCGCTGAGTTATGCACGGCGTCACGATTTCCGAACCGTCTTTGCCAGCCGGATCAGACAGTTGGCCGAGGTTGTCGCCGTCTAGGGCGGTTCAGGCGTCAAGTATCGTGACACTGTCCGGAACCCATGGCGCAGTGCTGCGACTGCCGATCATGACCACCCGGGACAGTACGTCCAGCGGGCCGATCTGAAAGGGCGAGGAGACGCCGATCTTGTCCGTTGTTGCCAGCACAATAGTTTCGGCTGCGCGGGCGACCATGCCGCGCTTGATCTGGGCTTCTTCGAAATCGCCCGTCGTCAGGCCCGTCTCGGGGTGAAGGCCGGTCACGCCCAGAAAACACAGATCGGCGCTGATCCTGGCAAATCCTTCCTGCGTCATGGCCCCGACGGCCACCATCGAATGACGAAACAGTCGCCCGCCGATCAGAATGACCTCGAGTGCGGTGAACGGCTCCAGAGCGGCGGCAATGGTCGGGCTGTGGGTGACAAATGTGGCGCGCAGATCGGGGCGCAGGTGGCGGATCAGGGCCAGATGGGTTGTGCCGCCGTCAAGGATGACGGTCTGGCCGTCTTCGATCAGGGCGGCCCCTGCCCTGCCAAGGCGATCCTTGTCCCCGGTCGCGATGCTCCGCCGTTCCTGCAGGGGAACGTGTGTGGGTGACGCAGGCAGCGCCCCGCCGTGGACACGTGTCAGAAGGCCCTCTGACGCCAGTTCCCGGAGGTCGCGGCGTATCGTGTCTTCGGAGACGTTCAGTTCGAGGGCAAAGGTCCGTGCGACGATCCTACCGTCGGCCTTGAGTCTGGCCAGGAGCAGGGCCTTGCGTTGTGAGGTGAGCAAGTGGTCATGCATGATATTGCACGATATTGCACGAATCAGAACGTTGTGCCAGACCCATTGCGTCAAAAGGAGCATGAGATGGCAAAACCGATGATGATTCTGATCGCCGGACCCTATCGGTCCGGCACCGGGGACGATCCCGCCCGCATGGCGGAAAACCTGCGACGGCTTGAGGAGGCGGCCTGGCCGATCTTTCAGAAGGGCCATGTGCCGATGATCGGGGAATGGGTGGCGCTGCCGGTTCTGGCCGGGGCGGGCGGCGGAGCGGTGGGGGATGCGCTTTATGATGCGGTCATGCATCCGACGGCGCATCGGTTACTGGAACATTGCGATGCCGTCCTGCGGCTGCCGGGGCAGTCCACCGGGGCGGACAATGACGTCAGGATCGCGACGGCGCGGGGAATCCCTGTCTATCATGCGCTGTCGGACATCCCCGACGCCGCCTGACCCCGTCAGCGGACGATCGGTTCCAGCGGATCATAGGCGGGCGCGTCTGCATCGGACCAGGCCACAGCGGCAAGGCTGTCGGGTTTCACAAACATCCGCGCCATTTCGGCGCGGGTGACCCAGCGGCGGTGGGTCACGATGCCTTCGGGATCGGTCCAGTTGCCGGTGGGATCGCCTGACAGGATCGTGCAGCGGAAATACAGGTCCACCTGATGGAATTCGCCGCGCGGATCGTGGAATTCATTGATCAGGCAGGGCACCCCGACGGCCACGACAAGCCCGGTTTCTTCCAGAACCTCGCGCCGGAGGTTTTCGTGCAGGGATGTGTGGATATCGACGCCACCGCCCGGCGCGCACCAGAGATGTTCGCGCCCCTTCCAGGCATTGACCAACAAAAGGCGATCTGCGTGAAAAATGATCGCGCGGACGGCAAGTCTTGGGCGGGGGGCGGACGAAGGCATGAGCCACACTGGCCCAATGCCGCGTTGCGACGCAAGGTCATGCAGAGCAGGTCTCAACCTTTCTGCGGCAAGGTGTATCGTGCGCCCATGAAACGTCCTCTTTCCATGTTGGTTGACCTTGTTCCGGGACTTGCGACCCCATCGCAGGCCGTTTCCGGAGAGAGTGTCATCCTCCTGCACGGTCTGGCCCGGAGCGAAGGGTCTTTTGCACCGATGAAAGAGGTGCTTGACCGGGCGGGGTATCTGACGGTCAACACGGGGTATCCATCGCGCAAGGGGACGATCCAGGAACTGGTGCAGGAAACCCTGCCGGGTGCGGTTGCGGCCTGCGGGAATACGCGGGTCAATTTTGTGACGCATTCGATGGGCGGGATCCTGGCGCGGGCCTGGCTGACGGAAAACCGGCCCGAGAAGATGGGCCGTGTCGTCATGCTTGGGCCGCCCAATGGCGGGTCAGAGATCGTGGATGTGTTTGGCGATTTTGAGCCGTTCCAGTGGATCAACGGCCCGGCGGGGCTTCAGCTTGGCACTGACCCGGCAAGCCTGCCGAACCAGCTTGGCCATCTGCCGGCCTATGAGGTGGGGATCATTGCCGGGAACGTTTCGCTGAACCCGATCCTGTCGACCTTCATCAAAGGCGAAAACGACGGCAAGGTATCGGTCGAAAAGACCAAGCTGCCGGGCATGAATGATCACATCGTGCTGCCGGTCAGCCATACGTTCATGATGAACAACCCTCTGGTGATAGCGCAGGTTCTGGCCTTTTTGCGCAAGGGCCGGTTTGACCGCGAATTGACCTTTGGCGAGGTCGTGTTCGGAAAGACCGACAAGGACGTGGCTACGCCGGACCAGTAATGCGGTTGGCGTGGCCCATCTTGCGGCCTTCCTTGACGTCGCGCTTGCCATAAAGATGGAGGGCCGCGCCGGAAGCGGCAAGGGCGGGGACGCGGTCCATATCGCTGCCGATCAGGTTTTCCATGATGACATTCGAATGGCGCGACCCGTCGCCCAACGGCCAGCCCGCGATGGCACGGATGTGCTGTTCGAACTGGTCAATGGCGCAGCCGTTCTGTGTCCAGTGGCCGGAATTGTGGACCCGGGGGGCGAATTCGTTGACGATCAGGCCGCCGGGCGTGACGAAAAGTTCGACACCGATCACCCCGACATAATCGAGCGCGTTCAGCACCCGGGCGGCGATCAGGACGGCATCCGTGCGTTCGGCGGCTGACAGCCGGGCCGGGACGGTTGTGGTCCGCAGGATACCGCTGTCATGGACGTTTTCGCCGGGATCATAGGCAGCGACGCTGCCGTCAAGGCCGCGGGCGCCGATGACAGATGCTTCGTGGACGAAGGGGACAAAGCCTTCGAGGATGGCCGGTGCGCCCGCCAGCGCGGCAAAGGCTGCGTCGGCATCGGAAGGGACCATGATCCGCGCCTGCCCCTTGCCGTCA
Organism: Rhodobacterales bacterium; assembly: GCA_041752495.1. Lineage (GTDB taxonomy): Bacteria > Pseudomonadota > Alphaproteobacteria > Rhodobacterales > Rhodobacteraceae > JAPLPE01. Next base: position 6,742 of record JBGSWJ010000489.1, on the reverse strand, counting down.
TAACCCATGCGCCGGGTCTTGAGGATCGCGGGCGTGCCGATGGCAGCGATGGCGGCGTCCAGATCGGCGCGGGTATGGACAGGAAAGAATGGTGCGGTCTTCAGGCCGAGGCCCTGCAGGAACTGCTTTTCGGTCAGCCGGTCCTGCGAGGTGGCGAGCGCGTTGCGGCCGGGGCGGATGGGGCGGATGGATTCGATCAGGTCAAGGGCGGCAGTGGGGACATTTTCGAATTCGTAGGTGACGACATCGACGCTTTGGGCAAAAGCTTCCAATGCGCCGGTGTCGTCATAGGGGGCGGTTGTGACGCGGTGGGCGACGTCGCCAGCCGGGGCATCGGCGCCCGGTTCATAGATATGCGTCCGGAAGCCAAGACGAGAGGCCGCGACGGACAGCATCCGGCCCAACTGGCCGCCGCCGAGAATCCCGATGACGGCGCCGGAGGCGAGAGTGTTACTCATCAACGGGTTCCTCGGGGATGGAGGCGGTGAGGGCGGCGCGCCATGCGTCAAGCCGCGCGGCGAGCGCCGGATCAGAGAGCGCAAGGATACCTGCGGCCATGAGCCCGGCGTTGGACGCGCCTGCGCTGCCGATGGCCATGGTCGCCACCGGATAGCCGCGCGGCATCTGCAAGATGGAGTAGAGCGAATCGACGCCAGCCAGTGCCTTGGTCTGGACCGGGACGCCGATTACCGGAACGCGCGTTTTCGAGGCCATCATGCCCGGAAGATGGGCCGCCCCCCCTGCCCCGGCGATGATGACCTGCAATCCGCGTTCGACGGCTGTCTTGCCATAGGACCAGAGCCTGTCAGGCGTCCGGTGGGCGGATACGATTCTGGTTTCATGCGGGACGCCGAGTTCATCAAGGATATCGGCGGCGGCCTTCATCGTGGCCCAGTCGGATTGACTGCCCATGATGATGCCGACCTTTACCTGTGCCATGCCAAAGCCCCCGGGCCGCGAAAGAAAGCGGCACTATACTGATGAGAGGTTTGGGCGCAATGCCGGGTCAGGCGATGATATCGGGAAGGATACGATCCTCGAGTGCGACGATCTGATCCTTGAGATGCAGTTTCTGTTTCTTGAGCCGCCGCACGGTGAGCATGTCGGCCGAGCCGCGTTCCTGAAGGGCATGGATCGCCTCATCAAGATCGCGGTGTTCGCGCCTGAGCATTTCGAGTTTGATCCGCAGAACCTCGATCGGTTCCATCTGGGCCGATATGTTCATGCCGTTCCTCAAATCACACAAAACGAGGGAATCTGTCCCCCAAACTCCGCTGAACCAATCTAGTGACTCGTCACGCCTGCGCCTAGTCCTTGCCCTTGCAGGAACGCAATTTCCCCCCCATATTTCGTGCAGTGCGGTCGCCATTCCACCACGGGACCGCGCATTGACGGTCGCTTTGCTCAAGGACGTGTCGCATGACGAAACTGACGTTGGGGACGCACCCCTTCCTGCTTGGGTTCGAACAGCTTGAACGGCTGGTCGAACGGACGGCCAAATCGGGTAACGATGGCTATCCGCCCTACAATATCGAACAGACATCTGACCGGTCCTATCGGATCACCCTTGCCGTGGCGGGATTTTCGGAATCCGACCTTGCCATCACGGTCGAGGACAAGCAGCTGGTGATCCGGGGTCGCCAGTCTGACGACAGCGAAGGGCGCGTCTTTCTGCATCGGGGGATCGCCGCACGGCAATTTCAGCGCAGTTTCGTGCTGGCCGATGGCGTCGATGTGGGCGAGGCAGTGATGGAAAACGGTCTTCTGCATGTGGATCTGACACGGCAGGTGGCTGACAGCGTGGTGCAGACAATCAGGATCAGAAAGAGTGGGAACAAATGAACAGCAAGTTTGATCTGAGTTCGATCAGTACCGACATGGTCTATGTGAAGCCGATCGCTGTCGCCTCCTTGCCCAAGGAAATGCAGGAACAGGCGGGCGCGCTTGAGACGATTTTTGCGGTTCATGATGCCGAGGGCACGCAGCTTGCGCTGGTGGCTGACCGGCGGCTGGCCTTTGCGCTTGCGATCCAGCACGACAAACTGCCCCAGACGGTTCATTGACCACAGGGTTGATGCCGCAATGCGGCATCAACCACAGGAAAAGGGACGCGCCGCGCCTAAACCAGAGTCATAGCTGCCGGTTTTGGGGTTGATGCAAGTGCAGCAAGCGCCCAAGTGAGGCAGGCAGGTGCAGCCCGGTGTCTGAACCCGGAGCCGCCGCGCAGAGTGTGCCGGATCGGCCGACACCGTTTTTTGGACCAACATCATGAAACAAGCGACTGGCTATTCCGGTCTGCAGATTGGCCTTCACTGGCTGATCCTGATCCTTATCGGCATGAACTATTTCGTCAGCGAAGGCATGGAAGAGGCGTTTGAAGCCCATAACGAAGGCGCGGCTGTCGGGTTCTGGCCGGCTTCGATCCACGTCTATGTTGGCCTTGCCATCCTGGCGCTTGTCTTGATCCGACTTATCGTGCGCCTTGTGCGCGGCGCGCCGGAGGTGCCTGCGGGGACGAACCGGATCCTGCGGGTTCTGGGCGAATGGAGCCACGTGCTGCTTTACGCGCTGATGATCGCCGTTCCGGCCCTTGGCGCGTTGGCCTGGTATCTTGGGATTGAGATTGCGGCGGGGACGCATGTCCTCATGATGAACGCCATGCTGGTGCTGGCCGGCGTCCACGCGGCGGCCGCGCTGTTCCATCAGTTCGTGCTACGCGACAATCTTCTGGACAGGATGCGCCGCCCGGGGTGAGGCTGCGGCAGGGGTCATCGCCAGATGCCCCAGGTGTCGCGCATGTAGCTGACGCCAAGACGGTTGGCGGTGGCTCGGTCGGCCCCGCCGATGACGCTACTGTAAAGGTCCTGTGTCCGGGACGCGGGCGATTCACCTGACATCCAGCAGGCTGCACCGCCCGCCCAGATCCTGCGCCCGGCAAGGGCGATCATGCCGGACAGCCAGACATCGTCAACCGTCCAGAGGATGCCGGGGATCGTCCAGGCCCGACGGTCGACCCAGCCGGGCCGGACCATGGCACCGCGAAATCCGAACAGGATGTCTACATAGCCGGGAGCGGACAGATAGGGATGGCCGGGTCCGCCGTCCTTCATCCGGCGACGGATAACGGAAAGTTCGGCGGGCGTCGGCTGATCGATGACCGCGCGCGGGGTAGGCGTATGAGGGCGCGACAACGACGGATCGGACAGGAGCCGGTCGATATCCATGCCCAGTTCGCAGACGACATCCGTCGGTCGGTCACGACGCATTTCGGCCAGTCGGGTCGTCCAAAAGGGGTCGTGGATCGTGTCGTCATCACAAAACAGGATATCAACATCGGTCCCGGCCCATCGGTCCAGCGCGGGCAAGACCTTGGTCGCGGGACCGTAGTCCATGTCCGTCTCGATGACATCGATCCAGTCGGGCAGTGATGGCAATGCTGCGCGTTCGCCGGGAAAGCGCCGATACTGGCGCGGCACGTAGAGTTCGACAGCATCCGGGCGACGCTTTTGCGCAGCAAGGGCGGCGATCATCGGCCCCAGCAGGGCAAAGCGCGGCGGAATCGTCGTAAAAGTCACGACGATTCCGTGCTGTGGCCCGAAAAGCCGGCGGATCAGCCGCCTGACAGGCATCAGGCCTTGATCAGCCCCATCGATTCCAACTTGAGAATGACCTGATGGGCGCAGTTGTCGACGTCCACATTCTCGGTCTCGACGCGAAGTTCGGGGTTGGCCGGAACATCATAGGGATCCGAGATGCCGGTGAATTCCTTGATCTTGCCTTCGCGGGCGAGTTTGTAGAGACCCTTGCGGTCGCGGCGTTCGCATTCCTCAAGGCTTGTCGCGACGTGGACCTCGATAAAGGCGCCGTAGCTCTCGATCATCTCGCGGACTTCGCGCCGGGTTGCGGCATAGGGGGCGATGGGGGCGCAAATGGCGATGCCGCCGTTCTTGGTGATCTCGGACGCGACATAGCCGATCCGTTTGATGTTGATGTCGCGGTGCTCTTTGGAGAAGCCGAGTTCCGAGGACAGATGCTTGCGCACGACGTCACCGTCAAGGAGCGTGACGGGGCGGCCGCCCATTTCCATCAGCTTGACCATCAGCGCGTTGGCAATGGTCGATTTGCCCGAACCCGAGAAGCCGGTGAAGAACACGGTAAAGCCCTGCTGGGCCCGCGGCGGAGAGGTGCGGCGCAGTTCGGTCACAACTTCGGGGAAGCTGAACCAATCCGGGATCTCGAGTCCTTCACGCAGGCGGCGGCGCAGTTCGGTACCGGAGATATCGAGAACGGTCGAGTTTTCGGGGACTTCGTCGATGGGGTAATATTGTGCCTTTTCCAGCACATAGACCATCTGTTTGAAATCGACCATTTCGATGCCGATTTCCTTTTGATGTTCGCGCACGAGTTCCTGGGCGGCATACGGATCGTAGAAATCCTTGCCGGCACTGTTCTTGCCGGGGCCGGCATGGTCGCGGCCCACGATGAAATGGGTCAGGCCGTGGTTCTTGCGGATGATGGCATGCCACAGCGCCTCGCGCGGGCCGGCCATGCGCATGGCGAGGTTCAGGAGCGAGAGGTGCGTCGTCGAGGACGGATACTTGTCCAGCACGGCTTCGTAGCAGCGGACGCGGGTGAAGTGGTCGACGTCGCCCGGCTTGGTCATGCCGACGACGGGATGGATCAGAAGGTTGGCCTGCGCTTCGCGCGCGGCGCGGAAGGTGAGTTCCTGATGCGCCCGGTGCAGCGGGTTGCGCGTCTGGAAGGCAACGATGCGCGTCCAGCCCATCTTGCGGAAATAGGCGCGCAGTTCGTTCGGGGTGTCGCGGCGAGCCTTGAAATCATAGTGAACGGGCTGCTGGATGCCAGTCACGGGGCCGCCCAGATAGACCTTGCCGGCCTTGTTGTGCAGGTAGTTGACGGCGGGGTGGGCAAGGTCATCAGCGCCGAACACATGTTCGGCCTCTTTCGCCTTGTTCGGCACCCATTTGTCGGTGACCGTCATCGTGGCAAGGATCACGCCTTCCTGATCGCGGAGCGCGATGTCCTGTCCGACTTCGACCTTTGCGGCGAAGGCTTCGGACACATCAAGCGTCACCGGGATCGGCCAGAGGTGGCCGTCTGCCGTGCGCATGGTTTCGACGACCGAATTGTAGTCAGCTTCCGACAGGAACCCTTTGAGCGGGAAGAAGCCCCCGTTCATCAGGAGTTCCAGATCACAGACCTGCCGTTCGGTGAGGTCATGGGACACCAGGTTGCCCGCCTCGACCTTGAGCTTTTGTGCGCTCTCGTAAGAGACATAAAGTTCGGGAACGGGGGCAAGGTGCGTTGTCATATGAAAATCTCGTCACTTTGGATGGGGCACGACACAAAAGCCGCGGGTGCGGGGGCTCTGTTACTCATGCAGGGCGGAGGATCAAGTGAAATGCGTCCTGACAGTCAACATGCGACAAATGCACCGCAGGACTGTCGCAAGACCTCTCCACTTTGGGGGTGTTTGCGGGCGGATTGGCCCGTTTTCCGCAGAAAGACGGGGCCGTTTCGGGTTGCTGGATAGGCCATGCTAGCGAGGCGGTGGCCGCCCGGCCACCGCGATTGCGTTACTCTGCCGCAGCCGGTGCGAGTGCGGCGGGGGTAGCCTGCGTGTCGTGGGCGGCCAGGAATTCCTCGGCATCAAGGGCGGCCATGCAGCCCATGCCCGCGCTTGTCACTGCCTGACGATAGACGTGATCGGTCAGGTCACCCGCCGCAAAAACGCCGGGGATCGACGTTTCGGTCGAGCCTGATTTCACCTTCACATAGCCGCCGTGGTGCAGTTCAAGCTGGTCCTTGACCAGATCGCTGGCCGGGGCGTGGCCGATGGCGATAAAGACGCCACGGGCCGGGATCTCGGTAATCGCGCCTGTGCGCACGTCGCGGGCGCGGACGGATTCGACCCCAAGCGGGTTGTCGGCGCCCACGATCTCTTCGATCTCATGATGCCAAAGCACGCTGACTTTGGGGTGGTTGAACAGGCGGTCCTGCATGATCTTTTCGGCGCGCAAAGTGTCGCGGCGGTGGATCAGCGTTACTTTGGAGGCGAAGTTGGTGAGGAAAAGCGCCTCTTCGACGGCGGTGTTGCCGCCGCCCACGACAACGATTTCGGCGCCGCGATAGAAGAAGCCGTCACAGGTGGCGCAGGCGGAAACGCCAAAGCCCTTGAACTTGTCTTCGGACGGCAGGCCAAGCCATTTGGCGCGCGCGCCTGTGGCCAGGATCACGGCGTCGGCGGTATAGACGGTGCCGCTGTCGCTTTGGGCCGTGAAGGGGCGTTTGGACAGGTCCAGCTTTGTGATGATGTCCTGGATGATTTCGGCGCCCATCGCGCGGGCATGGGCCTCCATCCGGACCATGAGGTCGGGGCCCATGACATGTGTATCGCCGGGCCAGTTTTCGACCTCGGTCGTAGTGGTGAGCTGGCCGCCGGGTTCAAGACCCTGCACGAGAATGGGGTTGAGCATCGCCCGGCTGGCATAGACAGCGGCCGTGTATCCTGCAGGGCCGGAGCCGACGATCAGAACGCGGGTATGACGGGAGGTGGTCATGGCGGATATCCTGTCAGCTTTGGGACGACGAGACCTGCATATAGTCGCATGCCCGCCGCGATTAAAGTCTGAACTGGAGCCCCTGCGGTTCAGCCGCCCCGCCCTTGGGCCACCGACAGCGCCTTGGGCAGGGCGGATTCGAGGTGGGCTGCCAGTCGCGC